>JAGCBO010000258.1 GCA_017652125.1 Clostridia bacterium
CTTCCGTAGACATTCGAAAGCCAATTTGTGATTCTCCTCTGTCCCATCTCCCCACCTGTAGCAGGCCGCTAGATAGAAAATACCATAATCATTATTCTCTTCTGCGGCTCTCTGATACCATTGAAACGCCAACTCCATATTTTTCTCTGTACCGTATCCATCTTCATAACAGTGGCCAAGGCTCATCATGGCTTCTGTGTTCCCGGCCTCCGCTCCTTTGATGCTCCAGTAAAAAACCATTTTCGGATTTACAGTTGTTCCGGTACCGTATCCATAACAATAAATTAACGCCACCATGCCCTGCGTACTGCCTGTATCAGCCGCGCGCTGATACCATGCAAAGGCCGCTTCCGGATCTGCTTCCGTACCCACACCTTTTAGTAGGCAGTCCGCCAGATAGAGCATGGCATACGGATTTCCACTCTCCGCTGAAAGCTGTATAAGTGCGAATTCCTCTGGTTCCACGGAATCTAAGACATCATTCTTAAACTTCATGGTTTTAATTGCAGCCGTATAAATATCATATGACATTTCCCGGTTTTCACGGGAAATCCTCACGTTCCGGATCAGCAGGCCTCCAACCAACGCGCCCACTGCCAGAATCACGGAGCTCATCACCAGGATCGTCCTCCGTCTCCGCTGCTTTTCCCGGTTCACCAGCCGGTCGAAGCGCACGTCCAGCAGCACGGAGACCGCTTTCAGCATCGCCTTGTGCGCTCCGATTTCCTGAATATTGACCCCCAGCGGCTCCGCGTCCTCCATGTCCCGCAGCGCGGGCGGAAAGCACTCCAGCTCCGGCCGGTCGCTCATGGGCTCTCCGTCAATGATGAAGGGAATCACCCGGTTGGCCCGGCCCATCGCGCAGAAGGTCCGGATCTCGTCGTCCACCCAGCGGGAAGCCGCGCTGGCCGGGGAACAGATCACGATCAGATAACGGGACCGTTCCAGCTCCCGGGTCAGGGACTCCTTCAGCTCCGCCCCGGCCAGATCGGTCTGATCCCGGAAGATTTTCAGCCGGACGTTTCCGTTTTTTTCGCGGCTCAGCGCCCTGGGCAGGCGATAGCCTTCCAGCTTCCGCTGAAGCTTTTTGCCCCATTCCAGATCCCGGTGGCTGTAGCTGATAAACGCGTCATAGACGTACTCACTCACGGGCCGACCCTTCTTTCGCCTCCCGCCGCGCCTGCAGCACCCGGGAAAGAATCAGAACATTGTTCCGGTCCATCTGCTTGTAATCCACCTGTCCGCCGGTGACGGCATTCTCCCGGGCGGACAGATCGTCCAGCGCCTCCCAGGGAATCAGGCAGGCCTGGAGCCGCCGGTCCGGATCCCGGCTGACCCGGAAGCTCTTCTCCGCTCCTTCCCGGTACCGGGCCGCCCGCTGTTCCCAGATTTCCGGCGGCATGGAAGCGTATCCGTTCACATACTGGAAGGCGCACCAGCGCAGATGTTCCGTCCGGGCCAGGTTTTCCAGGGTTTCCCCTTCCGGAGGCCAGGCGCCCGCCAGCACCTCTTCTTCCGTTTTTCCCGCCGCCCGCAGCATCGCGGGAAAGAAATCGGCGCAGGCGCGGCTGCTCTGCCGGCTGAAATAGTCGCAGCGCCGCCAGTTTTCCCGGGCGGAAAGGGCGCTCCCGCCCTGGGCGCAGTAGATCTGGTTCACCTCCATGGCCATGGCGTCCATGCTTTCCAGATCCAGCGCGTCCCCCTCGAACAGGGCCGCATCCTGCCGGTCGTGCCGCTGGGCGTCGATCCACTCGCAGCCTTCCGGCGTGGCCTGCAGAATCAGGGGAATCGGCTCGTCCCAGGGATACCAGTCCGCCACATCCCGCGCGATCTCCGCGTTTTTCTCCCGGCTGCCGGTACACAGGATGATCATCCGGATCCGGCGGCTGGCTTCCGCCAGAAAGGTATAGAAGGCATCCACCATCCCGCTGACCTCATGAAAGCGGATATCGTATTCCCGGATCATGGGATGATCGTGCAGAAAGCCGTTCTGCGCCTCCGGATCAAAGATGTCGACCCGAAAACGGCTGCCGGTGAACTGGCCGTTCAGCACCAGCTGGTTCAGCACCGCCCGGCCCATGCGTCCGAAGCCGAGCAGCACCGCGTGAAAATCCTCCGCGGCTTTTCCCGTCGCGTCAAAGGCGATCTGATCGCAGGGCGGATGATCCCGCATCATCCGGCGGGCCACCAGATCATAATCATTGAAGGCGAAAACGCTGCCATAGCCCTTTCCGTCCATCGCCTGCAGGGAGGCGACTCCCTCGCCGGCCCCGGCGGCCAGCAGGCGGGTCTGTTCCGGCCGGATGCCGGCCTCCGTCAGGGCGGTCAGCAGCTGACCGGCGTAGGCCAGGTTTTTCCGGCCGTCCGCGTCCAGCGCCGCCACTTCCAGGCGGCGGTTTCCCGGCTTCATATTGATCTGTTTCAGAAAATGCCGGGTTGCGTTCAGAGCTCCGGCGCTTTTTTCCACGACGCCCCCGAAGGCTTTGATGCTGTTTTCCAGGCCGGAAGGGCTGTCCTGATCCACATACATGACCGCCTTATGCCGCGCCGCTTCGCTCCGCCCGAAGGCGACGGACCGCGCGTTGATGCCGTAGATCAGCACCAGGGGCCCCCGGCGCAGAAGCGTCGTCCGGATCCGCCGGAGCAGACGCTCCCCCAGCGTCGCGATCGCGGCGCTGGCCGTCACGTAAAAAGCCATGAAATGGCCCAGCCAGAAGACCGCCAGCGCCGCGGGATACTGAAAAAGCGGCGCCGCGGAAACGTTTCCCAGGTCGTTGACGCCGCCGAACATCCGGCACAGCGCCAGCAGAGCGCGGCAGAGCGAGGTGAGATTCGCCCCATAGCAATAGGTGTAGCCATATCCGTAGAAGCAGGCTCCGATCGTCACCGCCAGCAGGATCGCCGCCCGCATCACCCCGCTCCGGAACCGGCTTTCCACAGCCAGATTCAGAACCGCCGCCGTAAAGCAGGCCGCCACGGCCAGAATCATACCCAGGATGGATGCGTTCATAACTGTGCCTCCTCCTCTTCCGCCAGCAGACCAATCTGCAGCCAGGCGTTATCATCCTTCTCCTGATCCTCCCGGGAAAGCTCCTCATAGGGAACCAGGCAGGGATGCGTACGGGCCGCGCTGTTTTTTTCCGGCCCCGGCCGCCAGTTGTACAGGGCGTAGAACCGGCACCACCGCGCGTGCTCGTTGCGCCGGTAAGGCTCCCGGTCCGCGACCTGCCCCCAGGCCCGGACCGCCTTTTCCAGCAGCTCCTTCGTAACCTTCCCGCCCGTATCCTCCGAAGGCAGCAGCAGCTGAATCTTGGTCGCCAGATGATCCGCCGCGGCCCGGTTGGACGCTCTCAGGAAGGGGGTCAGCTCCTCCCAGGTTTCCGCCGAATCGGTCCCGGCGGCGTAGAAAGACTGAAGCATGCGGGCCCGGGCGTCCAGGCTTCCGTGCATCGTCATTTCCCCGGTGGCGATCGCCGCCATCGCTCCGAAGGCAACCCCCGGGAAGGGCATTGCCTGGGCCGCCGCGTATACCTTTCCGGCAAGCGGAAAGCCGCGAAGCAGCCCGATCGCCCGATCCGCGTTTTCCGCCCGGTCGTCGGAGCAGAAGATAATCCGTCCCGCGGATTCCAGCAGGGTCCGGTTCCCGTTCCAGGGCTCCGCGTGAAAAACCAGCGCGTCCCGGGTGGCATCCGCCGCCTCGTTGACGGCGAAGCAGAGGGCCAGACCCGGATGCTCGCGCCGGTAGTTTTCCCAGTTTCCGAAAAGATGATAGACCGTGGTGTGGAAGGGCTCCCGGCAGTTGACCAGGATCGCCTGATCCAGCAGCGCCTGCGCCAGCCTGCCGCCGCCAACCAGCAGCACGGCCTTCTCCTTCAGGGGATATTTTTCCCAGTACGTCCGGGCGGCGCAGGCGGAGATATCAAAGAAGGTTACGCCGGGCAGATCTCCGGTTTCCAGCGCGCCGCAGCAGATCCGGACGCGCGCCCGCTTCATCTCCGCGGAGAGATCCATCAGTTCGCGGCTCAGGGCATAATTCCCGGTCGGCATTTTGCCGACGCAGAAAACCGTCTTCAGGCCCGGCCCGTCCAGCTTTCGCAGGATCTCCTCCGTCCGCTGCGGAAAGCAGAAGGCCTGCTTCACCATCACCGGATTGGTAAACTGCTGTTTTTCCGAGCAGTCGCAGAAAAGATAGCAGGCCCGCGGGTCCGTTTTTCCCAGATTCCGGGCCAGCGCGATGGAAAACTCATTGTATTCGGAAAAGATATCGCATTTCTCCCTGCGGATTCTTTCCAGCATGAGCCAGAGCATCCCCCGGTCCCGGAGAAAGGCATAAGCCGCTCCCACCATGGCCATCAGGGTTCCGGCGCTCAGCACCAGGAAAAGAATCCCGATGACCCGCCCGGGAACCGTCACCGGATAGACGTCCCCGTATCCGACGGTCGTCATCGTTACCAGGGAATACCAGACCGCATCGCCGATACTGAGGATGCTTCCTCCCGGCTGCCCCCGCTCCGCCAGCACCAGCAGACCCAGCAGCAGCGCGTACCCCGCGATCCCCAATACGGCAAGGATCGGAAATCTCTTTTTCATGATCTCTTCTCCGTGTTTTTCGGCGTGTTTCCGTTCTTTCGGATCCTGTCGTCCGGATTATATCATGTTCATTTCCGAATAGCAAACAGCGGAAGACGGGCAGAGTCCCTCTCTGCCCGTCTTCCCTTTTCCCGCGGTTCCGGTTCGTCCGCTCACGGATTTATCTGTCCTTTGTCGAAGAGGATCGGATCAAACTGCCCGAGCCCTTCCAGGAGCCCTTTTCCGGAATCCTTCAGGCTATCCGGATTCAGCAGCCGTTCCGGGCTGATTTCAATCAGTTCAGGTTCCGCCGCCAGTCCTTCGTACAGCGGGCTGGCTGCCGCCTTCATGCTCAGCGCCCCGCTGATCGAGGTTCCGAAGGGCAGGCTTTCCGTGCTTCCCGCAAGCCCTTCACTCTTCGGCGCTTCCGTGATCACTTTCAGATCCGGCGCTCCCAGCTCCGTCCGCAGTCCCTCCGGAATCGTGAAGGCGGTTTCCGGCGCGTTTTCCGCGGCCGCCGCGCTGAACATCAGACCGATCGCCATCATCAGGGCCATCCCCAGCTGCCATGTTTTTCTGCTCATCTTTGTGTATCCTCCGTTTCTTCTCTTCGTTTCGGGGTCCCGTCCTTTTTCCGTCCCCTTTCGTACTGTAGGACGCGGGGAACCGGGAAAAGTTCCGTCCTTCCGGAAGAAACCGAAAAAATATTCCGCCGGAATTCAGGAGCCATGTTCCCTTGCGGGCAGAAGAAAAGGAGGATGAACCGTATCCGTCCCGTCCTGAAAGAAGTATTCGCAGAATACCCAGATTTCTCCCAGATCTTCCGCGGGAAGCAGGCGGACCGTCAGCGGCTTTTCCAGCGGAAGGAAAGCGGAACGGGTATCCACCGTCTCGATGGGCGCCTCCGTCTTTTCCAGCTCCCGCAGCATGATCTCCGCCGTATCCAGCAGTCCCAGCGGAATCCGGTCATAGGCGCCTCCCAGTTCGCTGGAAAACAGCTCCTGCCGGGTGATCCGGACCGGGCCGGTTCCCTGCCGCTCCAGAACCAGCTTCATGGTGGCATAAAAGACGCTTTCCCCCGTCATGCTGATGCCGGCGGTCTCCAGGCGCCATCCGTCTTCTGTCAGGCTCTCCTCCGCCTCGAGGGGCTGCGAGGGCGTTTCGGCAAAAACAGCGGCTGTTCCGCTGTAGCGGGCCTCCGCTTCTCCCGTCTGTGTCACCTGCAGCGGGATCCGGCAGAAGGGCAGCAGCCGGTCCTCTTCCCGCAGGCAGATCCAGGCCAGGCCATAATCCAGTTTTTCCGCCTCTTCCAGCGTAATCTGATCCCGGAGGATCACCGCTTCCGCCGGCAGGCCGGGATCCGGCTGCACCTCGTCCCGAACCTGCTTCTCTTCCCCCTGGCCGAAATCGGCCGGAATGATTTTTCCCTCTTCCCCGGGAAAAATATGTCCCTCCGAGGAAAGCTGACCGTGAAAGGAAATCCGCAGGGAAATATCGTCCCCGGGCGTTTCGTTTTCCGCCGGGAGCACCGTCAGCCCGACCCCGGTCTCCTGTCCCGGCGGCAGCGGAATCTTTTCTCCGGGCCAGCCGCTTTCAAATACCGTATCCACCCGATCCGTTTTCGGCACCAGGAAGAGGATCGCCTCCTCTTCCTCCGTCCTGTTCAGACAGCTGAGCATGATCCGCGTGCCTTCCGGCGTTCTTTCCGCCGATTGCAGCGTGATCCTCAGCGGCGGCTCCTCCAGGAAGACCGGCCCCTCCGCCCGGACGGGACTGCGGGCCAGAACGGCCCAGCAGATCCCGGCCAGGCATAAAAAGGATCTCCATTTCATGGTTTTCACATCGTTTCCGGCAGCTTCAGCCGCGTCGTTACCTTCACGGGCACCGTGCCCAGAACCTCGGTTTCATCCGCCGCGTTTTTCAGAATCAGGTCAAAGGTCAGCGAGCTGATTTCCCCTTCCTCCGCCGCGGCCTCCGCGGGAATCGTCAGGCTGAGCACCTGGGTTTCTCCCTGAAGCAGGCCCCAGTTTTCTCCGTTTCCGTACACTTCCGCGTTCAGATCCTCCAGCGCCCTGCCGTTGACCGTCAGATGATCCAGCCGGATTATCGCTTCCGTCTCCGTCAGATTCGTGACGCCGGCGGAAAGCACAATCTGGTCCGGAACCTTCAGGGAAAGGTTTTCCAGCAGCACCAGTTCCGCATCGTTGTACTCCGTGATCAGCGTATCCGCGGAGACCACGCCGGCCCGGATGCGGTACAGCTCGCTGGCATACAGGTTGCCCTGGCTGTCCTGCACCTCAAAGGAGGCATACAGCTCCTCCGCGTGATCCATCACGTCCAGCATCCGGAAGCCCCATTTCTCTCCGATCGCCAGATCCCACTGCTTGTCCGGTTCGCTCGATTTCTCCCACTGATCAAAGGGCAGAAGCACGCCGTTTTCATCCCGGCTTTCCTTCCGGCTTTCATGCCGCACCGTCATCCGGCTGTAATCCTGGAAGGATGTGCCGTAGCTTCCCGTCCAGCAGGCGGTGGATTCATCCCAGACCGCCACGCCGGCAGGCGTAACTTCCTTTGTTGTTTCGTTCAGCTCGCCGTAAATCAGCGCCCGGTGCAGCGCCGGCGCTTCGCCGTCCTCGCCCGGCAGCGTCAGCTCCGCCGGAATCAGCAGCATCCCGTTGGCCGCAATCTGATAGTTCAGCGCCTCTGTCAGCGGGGCTCCCTCTTCGTCCACGGCAAACAGGCTCATGCCGTTGAATTCACCCGTCACCTTCCGCTCGGCCAGATCCGTCCGGTTCTGCACGCCGGCAAAGGCATAGCCCTCCGCGCCTTCCTTCCGGAAAATCTTCATCTTCGCGTCGGCAAAATGCGCCGCCTGCTCCCCGCTCAGATCCAGGGTGAACAGGGTCCGGTTATCCTTCTGCGCGTCCGGCCGTCCGGTCAGCAGCCCCGCCCAGCTGGCCAGGGGTTTTCCGGTCATGATGGAGGTATAGGTAATCACATAGTCCACATAGGCCGGGGCGAAATGCAGCCCGGCATAGGTTTCCATCCCGCCCTCCGCGTTTTTGCGGTTGGCATAGGGATGATACACCGTCATGCCCAGGCAGTTGTCCGCCAGCGTTCCTTCCGAGAGCACCGCGTTCCGGATGGCCTCCAGCAGCGCGGCGCCTTCCGGGGTTTCCGCCCCGAGCTCCGTCACCAGGCTCCCCACGTCCACCAGATCCGGCTGCGTAATCCCGCCGCTCTCCGTCAGGCCGAAGGTCACCGCGTCCCGGCGCTGCCGGGAAACCGCGGTAAAGCTTTCCTCATCCAGCGTGGGCCGCTGCGCAAAATAGCGGTCCATCGCGGTCGTCACGTCCGGCACCTTTTCCAGGTCAATGACGGCAACGGAATTCAGCTGCGGCGCCTTCTGCGCGGCGATGGCGTCCCGGTTCCGGATGTAGGTGGAACCCGCGATCCGCCGGGCCGTCTCCAGCTCGTTCGCATCGTTTTCCAGCCCGGCCAGCCAGTCCTGGTTCATTCCGTACATCACGTCTTCCGTGGCGACCATGTATTTCGCGTAGGGCACCAGGCAGTTTCCGATTTCCAGGGATCCCATCAGGCAGCAGTCAAAGGCGATGGTATCCAGCCCGCGATCCGCGAAGGGGCTGTCCGCCAGCGCCTTGCTCAGCGCCTCCACGCTCAGCATGGAGCGGTTGAACAGAAAATCCACGCAGCAGCCGTTCAGCGGTCCGCCTCCGTGATCGCAGATCACCAGAATATAATGCTCCGCCGGATAGTTTTCCCGGCAGTAGCGGAGGAAGGACGTCAGGGTCGCCGGATCGCTCATGGCTCCCAGCGGCATTTCATCCACCTTGGCCGGGCGCCGTCCGCTGACATCCACCACATTCAGCACGCCGGGATCAAAACGGTTTCCCGCCCAGCGCGGCGTTCCGCCCAGCAGGGCGATCACGTTGATCTCCTCCGTGTTGTACCGGCTCGCCAGAATGTCGGCCATACTGGCGCTTTCCTGGCCGTGATCCCTCTCCAGATCCGCTCCGCAGACATACCGCATGACCGTGTATTTTTTCATTTGCTCCGCGGCGGCGCCCGACAGCGCCAGGAGCAGCAGCGCCGCGATCAGGACGGCTGCCGCCCATTTTCCGTTAAATCGCTTCATGGTTTCCGTCTCCTTCCCTTCCGGCCGGATAAAAAACAGACCGGGAACAGTCCTTGCCGCTGTTCCCGGTCTGATCTGTCTTATTTCAGGATCAGCGCCTTCATGAACTCTGAGAAGTCGGTATAGTCATCCTCGGTCATCTGATTGCCGTTGGGCAGATAAGCGACCTGAACGTATCCGCCGTTCTTGATCGTCAGCAGGCGGTTGGCGCCGATCTGAATCCAGGGGCTGCCGTTAAAGCTGTACAGGCTGTAATCGGAAACGCCGCAGCTGGTGGCCAGGGCGCTCGCGACGGCCTTCACTTCATTCTCGTTCAGCGTGGCCAGATCGCGGACATGGCGGGACAGTGCGTCGGATCCGGGCGTGCTGACCTGGATTTCCTGGAAGGCCTGATAGGCATCCATGACCAGGAAATGCACCTTGTAGGAAATCAGCATATCCAGCAGGTTCACCGCGGCTTCCTCATCGAGCCGGGTATAAACATCCAGGGAGGCATAATAGTTCTGGGTCAGCACCAGGTAGGGCAGGGCGGAAGCATCCAGCACCAGCACCAGCCCGTCGGCCGTCGTCACCGTATAAATTCCGCCCGCGTTGACCACATCGTCCGTTGATTTCAGCGCCCGGGCGCTGTCGTTCAGCTCCGCCTTTTCCAGCCCCGCGTTGGCTTCGGGCAGTTTGATGGTAATTTCATCCGCGGAATAATTTTCGTCCGCCAGGGAAACGGCTGCTCCCAGAGTCAGCACCAGCGCCAGACAGATACAAATCAGTTTTTTCATAAAATGGTCTCTCCTTTTCTGTTATTCTTTCCGTTTTCTTATTCGCCCGCGGGATCCAGATGAACCGCCGCCGTTACAGGAACCGTTCCGCCCTCTTCCTCCGTTGCGGCGCTGCGCAGCGTCAGATCGAAGGTGATCTCCGTCAGTACGCCCTCCGGCAGATCCGCCCGGGGTACCGACAGGCTCAGCAGCTGTTCCTCATTCTGCAGAAGGCCCCAGTTTTCACCGTTGCCGTAAGCTTCCGCGGTCTGCGCCAGCGCTGTTCCGTTAATCGTCAGGTTTTTCAGGGCCACGATGCTTTCCGTTTCGGTCAGGTTGGTCACCGTCAGGGAGAACTGCAGCTGATCCCCGGTCAGCGCGATCGTCGGCCGCTTCAGAAGAATCAGCCCCAGATCGTCATAGTTCAGCACGGGATCCGGCAGCGCGTCCGCCCCCTGCCGGACCTTTCTCAGCCGGCTGCTGTAGCTGTTGTTCTGGGTGTCCGTCACCTCAAAGGTGGCATAGAGCGCGGATTCGTCCAGGCTTTCCGGGATCACCCGGAATTCCCAGCTGCCGTCGAGAGCGCCGCTCCAGGTCCGGGTATCCGCCGCCTCCCATTCATCGAAGGGCAGCAGCGTATCCTGCGCGTTCCGGGTTTCCTTCCGGGAAGTGAAGGTAAGCCGGATTTCATCATAGTCGTCCAGGGTCGTGGCATAGGCGGAAGTATAGCCGCCGGTGGCCTCATCCTTCACCCGGACCGGGCCGGGAAGCAGTTTCCCCTCCGCCGGGTCAAACAGGATCAGGGCCTGATGCTCCGTCTCTTCCGTCGCTTCCGTCTCTTCCGTTTCCGGCGCCGCGTGGCGGATCAGCACCGCGGGAATCGCCCACTGGCCGTTTTCCTTCACGGTATAGCTGACAGGCTCCGTCAGCTTTGTTCCGTCCGGGCTGACCGCAAACAGGGCGTTCTGCACATACTCGCCGCTGATCTTCCCTTCGTCCAGCGCGGTGTTCCGGCTCATGTAGGTGAAGGTATAGCTGTCGTCGTCTCCCTTCAGCAGCACCTTCAGAGCGGATTCCCCGTACTGGGCGGCCTGCTCCTCCGTCAGGGAGAGCACGAAGAGGGTCCGGGCGTCCTTCTGGGCGGAAGGCGTATCCGTATCCAGCTTCACCCAGGTGGCCTTGGGGTTGGCGGTCAGATAGTCCGCAAAGGCCCGGATATAGGCATAATAGTTCTCCGCAAAATCCAGCGTCGCGTAAATCTCCAGCCGGCTGTTCATCCGGGTCCGCGCCCGGTAGGGATGATAGACCGTCAGGCCGCAGCAGTTATCGTCCTTCACGCTGGGGTTGTAGATCACGGCGTTCTCAATCGCCTTCAGCACCGCGTCCGCCTTTTCCGGCGCGTACTCCCGGTAATGCTGAATCAGGTCGCCCAGATCCACCAGATCGAAGTCCGAATCGCCGCCGCTCTCGCCCAGACCGAAGGCCTGGGAATCCCGGCGGTAAGCCGACATGGCGTTCAGCTTGGTGTCGCTCAGATCGGTGGTGAAGCCGTCGAAGAAGGCATTCACGCTCTCCTTCAGCTCCGGCATCCGGCTCAGATCGATCACGGAGAAGGAATTGGTTTCCTCGGCGTGCTGCTGCTCGATCACCATGGTGTTGAAATCGAAGCTGTCCTTCACGATCATCTTCGCGGTTTCCAGGGAGTCCCTGCTCTCGACGCCGTTCAGCCAGCTGTAGGTAAGCCCGTACTGGCTGTCCTCCGACGCGACATAATACCGGGCATAAGGAGCAACCCGGTTGGCAAACTCCGCGGAGCCCATCAGGCAGGCGTGCATGATCAGCAGATCCAGGCCCCGGTCCCGGAAGGGACTGGCTTCCAGCGCTTCCGCAACCTCCGCCGTCGTCAGCTGATCCTCGCCGAATTTCTGATCCCAGCAGACGCCGCCCACCGGGCCGCCGCCGTGATCCCACAGCACCAGATCATAGATCTCCGCCGGATACTGGTCGTAGCACAGCTGCAGAAAGCTGCTCAGGGTGCCCGGCTGTCCCATGGAAGCCAGCGGCAGCTGGGTTGCCACATGCAGAGACCGGCGTCCGCCCTTGCCCACATCCACCACGGACAGCACGGAATCGTCCAGCCGGGAGGCCCATCTGCGGGTGCCTCCGCACAGCACAATCACGTTGACCGCTTCCTGATTGAAATGGGTGGAATACATCTCCGAGATGGTCTGGGTGCCCTTGGCCAGCTGTTCCAGATCGGCGCCGCACATATAGACCATCACGGTCACTTTTTTACGCCCCGTTCCCTCTGCTCCCGCTCCGGCGCAGCCCAGAATCAGGGTCAGCGCCAGCAGCGCGCAAAGGAGAGGCTTAAGAGAGCGTTTCATCATTTTCGATTCCTCCCGTCAGAGGATCAGTACAGCTGAAGGCTTCTCATGAAATCGGTGAAATCGCTGTAGTCCGCCTTGGTCATGCTGTTGCCGTTCGGACCGTACTCGACCCGCTGATACTCCGAATTCACGATGGTGAACAGATCGCAGGGCCCGACCTGAACCCAGACGTTGCCGTTGAAGACATACAGGCTGTATTCGTTATAGCCCAGCGCCGTCGCGATCTTGGAGGCGACCAGCTTGATATCGGACTCGCTCAGATAGGCCAGGTTCTTCACGTGGCGGGTCAGGTCATCCGCCCCGAGGGTATCCATGATGATGGCGCTGAAGGCGTCGTAGGCATCCCACACGAGGATATGGACATTATCCTGCACCAGCGAACTGACGTATTTCTTCGCCGTGGCCGTATCCTTGAACCGGGAATACACGTCGTAGGAAGCATAATAGCTCTGCGTCATGGTCAGATAGGTCAGCCCCCGGGGATCGAAGTGAATGCCCAGCCCGGTGGGGGTAACGATGGTGTATACGCCGTTGTCGTTCAGCACCGCGTCTCCGCTGCTTGCCGCCCGGGAGTCCTCATTGATTTTCACTTCCGGCAGGTCGATCTCCTGCAGCAGGGAAGCGTCCACTTTGTCCTCGCTGATATCCACGCCCAGCTCCGCCACCGCGGAGAGCGAACACAGGCAGAGCGCCAGCGCCAGAATCAGTCCAAGAATCTTTTTCATCATAAAATGTTCCACCTTTCTTTTTTTGTGCTTTCAACGATCAGGCCTGAAAGCCTTCCATCTGGAAAAAATTATATCAGAATGGGACGGTTTGTCAATCGTCCCCTCTCACTTATCCGCCTCACCGTTCCGGAGCGCCGTCCGGCCCGCCCTGCTGAATGCTCTTTCTCACCTCGCTCAGGGACAGGCCGTGCTTCCTCGCGATCTCCGCCAGATCCTCGTATTCCGCCTTGCCGCGCCCGGTTCCCATGCCGGAGGCTTTTTTGACCCGCACCGGTCCGTAGGGCGTCTCGACGGTTTCAATGGAGCGTTTCAGAATGTAGCGGTTCAGATCCTGACGGCGGATGCCCAGCGTCGTGGTATGTTTCATGATCAGCGCGGCCAGCCGGTCCGCGTCCTCCGGCAGGCAGACCACGCTGAGCAGCACGCCGGGCCGGGTTTTCTTCATTCCGATGGGCTGGGTATAAACGTCGCTGGCTCCGGCGCTGAACAGCATCTCCATGGCGAAGCCGATATCTTCGCCGGTCATATCGTCCAGGTTGCATTCCAGCTTGGTGATCGGCTGCCGCTCCCCCTCTTTCTCCCCCAGGAAGGCCCGCAGGCAGTTGGCGCGTTCAAAATCCTTTTTCCCCATGCCGTAACCGACGGCCTCTGTCGCCATTACCGGCCGGTCTCCGAAACGGGTAACAAAGTGCTTCAGCAGCGCCGCACCCGTAGGCGTGCAGAGTTCCCCCTTCACCTGTCCGCCGTAGGTCGGAATACCGTTCAGGATCAGCGCCGTGGCCGGCGCCGGCACCGGCAGAATCCCATGCATGCAGCGCACATGGCCGCTGCCGACATGCACCGGCGAGGCCGCGATCTCTTCCGCGCCGATCTTTTCCATCAGCAGGCAGACGCCCACCACATCCGCCACGGCGTCCAGCGTGCCGACTTCATGGAAATGGATTTCACTGACCGGATGCCCGTGCACCCGGCTTTCCGCCTCCGCAATCAGGGCATACACCGCCCGGGCGTCCGCCTTCACCTTTTCGGAAAGCGGCAGACCGTTAATGATTCCCTCGATGTCCGCAACGGAAGTATGATGGTGATGATGCCCGTGTTCATGTTCATGCTGATGATCATGGTCATGGTCGTGATGGTGTTCATGTTCGTGGTCAGACATATCCACGGATTCCTCTTCACCGCCGCCCACCGTCACCTTCATGTGGGTGCCGGTAATGCCGCATTTGACGGCGGCTTCCGCCTCCACCTTCAGGCCGGGCAGGCCGAGGGCGTTCATCTGATCCAGAAAAGCCTGTCTGTCGGGGATCAGTTCCAGCAGGGCCGCCATCAGCATATCCCCCGCGGCGCCCATGCTGCATTCGAGATACAGTGTTCTCATCGTCTTTCTCCTTTCAGATCTTTCCAGTTTCTTTCATATTATTGTTTCCGGGTTCCGTTGCGGAAGAAGAATCGTTTTCTGCAATTCATTCTGTTCTCTGAACAGCGATTTGTCAAGCGGAACTTCCCGGGCTTCCTTCCCTTATCTCCGTTTTTTACAGCCGCCCGGGACCGCGCGGCGCTCCTGGGCCGGGCGGTCCGCCGGATGAGGTATTGACAATCCGCCGGTTTGAGGATAAACATAATGTAGGATCAAAGAGAGAGGCGTTCAGGGGGGAGTATTGTGAAAAAAAGATTTCCGCGCCCTGCCGTTCTGCTGCTCTGCATGCTGGCGCTGCTGGGCGGGCTTTCGTTTCCGCGCCCTGCCGCGGCGGAGGAAAAGGATCTGACGCTCATGATCTATATGGCCGGCAGCGATCTGGAAACCCAGAACGGAGCGGCCAGCGCGGATATCCGGGAAATGCTGGACGCGGGATGCGATTTCAGCCGGATGAACGTGGTCATTCTGGCCGGCGGCGCGGAGCGGTGGCATCTCGGTCTGAGTCCGGATGAGCTTTCCGTCCTTCAGCTCGGCGCCCGGGGGATGCGGGTGGTGCAGCGGCTTCCCCTGGCGAGCATGGGGCAGCCGGACACCCTGACTTCCTTTCTGAACTACGCGGTATCCGCCTTTCCCGCCAGGGACTACGCCCTGATCTTCTGGAATCACGGCGGCGGACCGATGGAGGGCGTCTGCTACGATGAAAAGTTTAACCGGGACCGGCTTTCCCTTCCGGAACTGGACCGGGCGCTCGCCGCGGGTCCCTTCAGCCCGGAGCGCCCTCTGAGCTGGATCGGCTTTGACGCCTGCCTCATGGCCTCTGTGGAAGCCGCCGGCGTCTGCTCCGGATATGCCCGCTATATGATCGCCAGCCAGGAAACGGAGCCCTTCACCGGCTGGAATTACAGCTTTCTCGCCGGGGCGGCCGCCTCCGCGCCGGACGAGCTGGCCCGGAACATCGTGGACGCCTATATGGCCGCCGCGCCGGATAATCCGATGCTGACCCTCTCCTGCGTCAATCTGTCCCGCATGGGAACGGTGATGGTCACCCTGTCCGGTTTTTTCACGGCGCTCCGGGATCAGCTGAACGCCGATACCTTTTCCGCCCTGTCCAACCTGCGCCGGGATACCCGCTCTTTCGGGCGGACCACCACGCTGAGCGATTACGATCTGGCGGATCTGGGCCATCTCTGCTCCCAGTACGCCCCGCTGGCCCCGGCACAGGCCGCCGCCCTGCAGGCGGCGCTGGACTCGGCGGTCATCTGCAACAGCAGCCGTCAGACCGACGCCCACGGCCTGTCCATCTATTCCCCCTATTACAATAAAACGGCTTACGGCAGTTCCTGGCTGGCCGCCGGGCGCGAGCTGAACTTTTCCGGGGCCTATTCGTCCTGGATCAGCCGCTACGCCTCCTTCTGGCTGGGCGATCAGCTGGCGGACTGGACCGGGCTGACCGGCCGGGCGCTGCCTGCCGCGGAGGATGGTTCCCAGACCCTGGAGCTGCCCCTGACGAAGGATCAGGAGGCGCATTTCGCGGACGCCCGGGTGGTGATCCTCCGGGATCAGGGGTATGACAACGCCTATTTCAAGGTGTTTGAGATCGCAGATCTGCGGCCGGAGAACGGCGTGCTCCGGGCCCGGTATGATTTCAGCGGCCTGTATGTGCTGGATGAAAACGGCGCGGTCGTCAGCGATATCTATCCGTTTACCTCCCTCCAGGACGGGCTGCTTCAGGTGATCGCCTCCCTGGAAAAAAGCAGTTACTATCACCGTACGGTTCAGACGGACCGGGGAGAACTGGACCGGGAATCCTTCGGCGTTCAGAATGTCAGCCTGATCTGCTCGGCGGACCGGGAAACCGGCGCGCTGGAGGTTCGGGATGTGATCATGCAGCCGGAGGATCCCAATGAGCTGACCACCGGAAAGCAGTATATCTCGATCGCCGCCTCCGAATATCCCTACATCTATTTCAGCGCCAGCCAGTATGCCTACTATCTGACCCGCGACCGGGATACCGGCCGGCCCCTTCCCTATTCCCAGTGGCCTTCCGGCAGCATTCCCATGATGAACCCCTCGGTCATCGATCCGGAGGGCCGCGTGCTGCCGTATCCGGAATGGAACCGGGACTATCATGAGCAGACGGCGGACGACCGGGACTATCTCTTCTTCGGCGAGGTCAATAATGCCCGTCCCTGGTCCCTTCAGTTCCTGAAAGGGCATTACTCCCCGCAGCGGCTGTACGCCCAGTTCATCGTCACCGATACGCAGGGGGTGGAAACCGCCACCGAACTGATTCCCCTGGATTATCCGGCGCTGGCCGATACCCGCACCTATGACCGGGAGCTGTACCGCGACGACCGGGCCGCGATCACGCTGGAAAGCGTCGACGTGGTGAAGGCGGCCAGCGGCAGCGGTCTGTACCTGCGCTTCCGGATTGAAAACAACACGGATTACACCCTTCGTTTCGCTCCGGTTCAGCTGACCCTGAACCAGACCGGAATCGATGATTCCGCTTTTCTGCTGGATGTGATTGAACCGCACAGCGTGATGCGGGATTCCTTCCATGTGCCCGCGGAATCCATTCCCTACCTGTCTTCCGTCCTGAACCGGATCAGCCTCTCCGCCGCGCTCTGGACCGTGTCCGCGGGCATCGGTTCGCAGCCGTCCTATGAGCTCTTTGCGGCGTCGGAGCCGGTTTCCCTGGAATCCGGGCTGGATCTGAGCGCCCTCGGCCTGCCGGAGCCGGGTTCCGAAAAGGAATGGGCCGTCAGTGAATCGGAGGATCTGACCGTCCGCCTGCTGGATCTGTCCGAGGCAAAGGACGGTTCTCTGCGGGGAATCCTCCATTTCATCTCCCGCAGCCGGGAGGACCGGACCCTTCGCTTTTATCTGGATGAGGAGGATCCGCTGGGAGACGTGCTGGTCAACGGCTGCTATCTGCGGGACGCCCTTCACGCGGCCGAAAGCCCGCTTCGTCTGTCCGCCGGATATGATCTGTATGTTCCCTTTACCCTGAGCCGGATCATGCAGCTGGATCCGGTGGGCAGCCCCTTCAGCCGGGCGGATAACCCCTTCCCCTCCGGGGACGGTTTTGCCTACTGGAGCATCGATACCCTGCGCCGCCTGACGCTGCCCGTCCTCGTCGGCGAACGCCTTTGCCTCTTCGATTTTTCTCCGGCTTCCCCGCTGCCGCTGGCGGGAGCAGCCTCCTCCCCGGCGGACGCGGCTCCCGCCGTTTCCCTGCTGCGGGACGGGCCCCTTTCCCTGAGCCTGCGGTCTCTCCGGGCTTCCGACCCGTACGCGGTCCGGCTGCTGATGGATATCCGGAACGATTCCGGCGAAACCCTGGCCTTCCGCCTGTCCGATGTCCGGGTGAACGGAGAGCCGGCGGACTGTATTTACTTTTCCGAAACCGCCGCGCTGCCGCGGCTGCCCCTGAGCGGCTGGATCACGGTCACCCCGGAAGAGGGAGCTCACCGGATCCTGATCGACCTGGAGCCGGAAGCCCCGCTGTCCTCCGCGGCGCTCTCCGGAATCACCCTGCGGGCTGAAATCGCGCCGGATCCCGGTTCCGCCCGGTATGATACGGATCTGGACTGGGCCTATACGGAGCCCGTCCGGCTGATCCGGCGGGAAGATCCGTCCGCCGGGGAGCTTCTTCCGGCCTCCGCCTGGGAGATTCAGCCTGCCGGGCTGCTGCCGGAGCTGAATCTGAGCTCGCTGCCGGGCGGCGGTCCGGCGGTCCCGGAGCATCCGGAGCAGGATGCCTGCCGGGTCTGGACCGACCTTCCGGCGGACCGGCTGCGTTCGGTCTCCCGGGCCGA
>JAGCBO010000259.1 GCA_017652125.1 Clostridia bacterium
AGCATCCGTATCCCGCCGGCCTGCAGGACTGCTATGCCGCCCAGCTGTATCTGAAGGAGCATGCCGCGGAGCTCGGGGCGCGGCCGGACCAGATCATGGTCGGTGGGGAAAGCGCCGGCGGGGGCATGACCGCCGCCCTCTGCATGCTGGCGCATGACCGGGGGGAAGTGAGCATCGCCTTCCAGATGCCGCTTTATCCGATGCTGGAAGACCGGGATACCCCTTCTTCCCGGGACACTCACGCGCTGAACTGGAATACGAAGCGCAATCACAAGGCCTGGAAACGCTATCTGCGGGAAGCCTACGGGACGGAGATCGTTTCCTGCTACGCGGCTCCGGCGCGGAGAACCGATTACAGCGGGCTGCCGCCGTGCTATACCTATGTCGGGGATCTTGAGCCGTTTTACTGCGAAACGCTGGCCTATGTCCGGCATCTTCAGGAGGCCGGCATTCCCGCGGAGGCGGATGTTTATCCCGGCTGGTTCCATGCCTACGATATTCTTTTCCCGGCGAAAAAGGAATCCAGACAGGCGATTGAAACCTTTGAGAAGCATTTTCAGTATGCCTGCGATCATTATTTCGCGCCCCAGGAGGAAGATCCGGTCGAAGAACCGCAGGGCAGGGAAGAACCGCGGGGCAGCGAAGAACCGCGGGAGCGGCCGTATTGAGAGAACCGGGCGGATACTGTATAATATGGCGGTACTGAAAAACAGGGAAGACAGGGAAGAATGAAGAGCCGTGGATCAGGGAGGAGGATCAGCGATGCCGGAAACCAGCAAACCGCTGGACCGCCTTCGATGCGTGGTGGAACGGATAACGTATCAGTCCGACGGCTACAGCGTGCTGAAATGCGCGGCGAAAGGCTATTCGGATCTGGTGACCGTCGTCGGCACGATGCCGGATGCCCATGTCGGATCCGTGCTGTCGCTGGGGGGAATCTGGAAGATCGACAGCCGGTACGGCCGCCAGTTCCAGGTGATCTCGTTTGAGGAAACGCTTCCCGCCACCGTATACGGCATGGAGAAATATCTCGGCTCGGGTCTCATCCGGGGGATCGGTCCGAAATTCGCCCGGCAGATTGTGAACCGCTTCGGAGCGGAGACCCTGAACGTGATCGAAACGGATCCCGGCAGGCTGTTCGAAGTGCCGGGAATCGGCGCCAAACGGGTGGAACAGATCAAAAAAAGCTGGACCGAACAGAAGGAAATCAAAAACATCATGCTCTTTCTGCAGGGGCATGATGTCAGCACCGCTCACGCCACCCGGATCTATAAGCAGTACGGAGCGGACAGCCTGAAAATCGTACAGGAGAATCCCTACCGGCTTGCGGATGATATCTGGGGCATCGGGTTTAAAACGGCGGATACCATCGCGGGGAAGCTGGGATTCCAGAAGGATCAGTATGTCCGGCTGCGCAGCGGCCTGATCTATACGCTGAACAAGCTGGCCGAGGAGGGCCACTGCTACGGAACCCGGGATCAGCTGCTGGAAACCGGCAGTCAGCTGCTGGAGGTGGAGGAGGCGCTCCTGTCGGCCGCCCTGGAGGATATGACCCAGGCGCAGGACGTGATCACGGCGCAGATTCCCGAATCCGATCAGATCGCAATCTATCTGCCGCCCTTTTATTACGCGGAGGTCGGCGTCCAGAGCCGGCTCACCCGGATTGCCGGCGCCGAAGCCCCGCGCCCGGCCGCGGAGCAGCTCACCATGGATACCGGGATCGAGTATGACGAAACCCAGCTCCAGGCGATCCGGACGGCGGCCGGCAGCAAGGTGATGATTCTGACCGGCGGGCCGGGCACAGGCAAGAGTACCACCACCCTGGGCATTCTCCGGGCCTTTGCGGGGCAGCGGATTTTGCTGTGCGCGCCCACCGGCCGCGCGGCCAAGCGGCTGGCCGAAGTGACCGGGATGGAAGCCAAAACCATTCACCGGCTGCTGGAGTTCAAGCCGCCGGAGGGCTATAAGCGAAACGAGCAGACCCCGCTGGAGGGGGATGTGCTCATCGTGGATGAATGTTCCATGGTGGATGTCATTCTGATGAACGCGCTGCTGCGCGCGGTGCCGGATACCATGCGCCTGATTCTGGTGGGGGATGTGGATCAGCTGCCCTCCGTCGGGGCGGGCAACGTGCTGCGGGATCTCATTGACAGCGGCGTTTTTCCGGTGATCATGCTGACGAAAATCTTCCGCCAGGCCGCCTCCAGCCGGATCATCACCAACGCGCACCGGATCAATCACGGGGAGTTTCCGGATCTGAGCAACGGAAAGGGAACGGATTTCTTTTTCCAGGTTTCGGAGGATCCGGACCAGGCGGCGCAGACGGTCGTCAGCCTGGTCCGGGACCGCCTGCCGAAGTTTTATCATACGGAGCCCCGGGCGATTCAGGTGCTGACCCCCATGCAGCGGGGAGCCGTCGGCGCGATGAACCTGAATCAGCT
>JAGCBO010000260.1 GCA_017652125.1 Clostridia bacterium
ATCTTGTTATAGATCTTTGCTGCCCGGGAGGTTCCGCCGCGCTCCATGCCGTGCATGCGGAAGCCCACCGGCTTGGCGTAATACCCGCTGTGGCGGCAGCGGCCGATCAGGTTATGCGCGATCACCAGCCGGTCCGTGCCCTCGCCGTAAACCGCGTAGCCGTTCACCGCCTCCGTCTCCCGCAGCTTATACCAGCCGGAGGAGCCCGGTTCCTGGGGAATCTTCGAAGGATCGAAGCGTCCTTCCACATTCCAGATCACGTTGTTGTCGATCAGGTTCACCCCGTCCCGGGTACACTCGATGAAGATCGCTTCCCGCTGTTCGATTCCGTTCAGGAACAGGTTGCCCGTGATCCGGTTGTTCTCATTCCCGCAGTCCAGCCACAGATGATCCGCGCGGAGGGTATTGCGGAACACGTTGCGGCGGATCAGCGCGTTCACGCTGTTGTGCAGCTTGATCGCGCCGGCCTCCCAGGAAAGCTCCATCTTCTGCCAGCCGGTCCCCTCGATCAGATTGTCCTCGATCAGCATCTCCTCCGCAAACAGGCCGGCAATGCCGCAGACGCCCGCGTCGCGGATCCGGCAGTTCCGGATCACGCTGTAACCGATGACTTCATCCTCCCGGTGCGTATGATGCCAGCATTCGTTGCCGACGTCGATGGCGACGCCGTTGGACCAGTTGACCTCGCAGTCCTCAATGATCCAGTGATGGCCGCGATAAGCGGAAACCGCGCCGCGCTGCGGAACCGGCGCGCCGGTGGCCGCGTGCTCGAAGATCAGCCCCCTGACGCGGATATAGTTCAGGAACGGCCTGTCCGGCGCGAAGCACTGCTCCCGCACCGTCACCTCGATCCGGTGCTCCCCCGGATCCGCGTCCCCCGCCAGGCGGAAATGCACCTTCTGGCCGTTGGCTTCCACCCAGTAGGTGTTGTCCTGCTGCCCCATCATATAGTACAGCGGCACCTGGGTCAGCGGCTTCCCGTCGCAGAACACGCAGCCGCGCCGGTTCAGGTAGGGGGTCATATCCGTTTTGTCATATTCAATGAACAGCCGGTCGTGAAGGATATTCACCGCGCAGAAGGGATTATAGCCCCGGAACAGATCCGGATCCAGATCGTATTCCCAGATGCGCACGCTCTCCGGATCCGCCCCGCGAAGGTTCCATCCCTCGCTGGGAATAAAGCGCGTGACCTCCTCCGAGGCCCGGACCACCACATCCCCGTCGCCATAGGCCTCATAGGAAACCAGATGCGCGGGATCCGTGCCGCCGCAGACCGGTCTGACGCACTCCCGGTACAGTCCGGCATGAATCCGGACCCGGGTTCCCGGCCCCGCCTTCGCCGCCGCCTGTCCGATGGTCCGGAAAGGCGCGGCTTCACTGCCGTCGCCGTCGTCCGCCCCGTCCGGGCTGACAAACAGCTCCCGTTCCCAGACCGGCTCCGTCTCCCAGAAAGAATAACTGTTCCCGTCCGGCAGAATTGCCGAAAGATCCCGCTTTTCCATACGCTTTTCTCCTTGTATCCCTTGATTTTTGCCAATCGTCCGTCCTGTCATTTCCTGTCCAATATATTCCCGGAAGAGGGGCCGGCCGGCTGATCGCTTTCCCGTCTTCTTTTTTCCGCTTCCTCCCGGCGGCGCCTGGCCTTATTGAGCGCACTCATCGCCTCAAACGGCCCGACGATTGCCGAAAGGATGATCAGAATCCAGTACCACGGCATACTTCCCGCTCCCCGCCGTCACTCATACAGTGCCGCAAACTCTTTCAGAATCTCCCGGATTGCGATATGCTGCGGGCAGTTCTTTTCGCACAGCCCGCATTGCAGGCATTCGGAAGCCCTGCCATGATTCATGGCAAACCGCTCGTAATACATATTCGTCTTCTGCCCGGTAACGGCGTGCAGGTTCAGCAGGCCGAAATAATCCGGTATGGCGATATTGCGCGGGCAGACCTCCATGCAGTAACGGCAGCCGGTACAGGGCACGCGAATGGCCTCGTTCATGGCTTCCTCGATTTTCTTTGTCAGAGCCCGCTCCTGATCCGACAGCGGGATAAAGTCCCGCATATACGCCGTATTGTTTTCCGTCTGCTCCAGGTTGCTCATTCCGCTGAGAACCACCTTCACCTGTTCCAGCGAGGCGGCAAAGCGGACAGCCAGACTGGCGGGAGAAGGAGCGTCCGCCCCGTAAAAGTCCGTAAACAGCTGCATGGCCGGCGCCGGCAGGCTGGCCAGCATGCCGCCCTTCACCGGCTCCATGACGATCACGTCCTTGCCATGGCGCGCCGCCACCTCATAGCAGCGGCCGGATTGGGCGACAGCCGCGTTCCAGTCCAGATAGTTGATCTGCAGCTGAACCACGTCCACTTCCGGATGCTCCGTCAGAATCCGGTCCAGGGTTTCGGCGTCGTCATGAAAGGAAAATCCGACGTTTTTCGCCAGGCCCTCCTCCTTGATGCGCGTGAGGAAGGGAAAGGCGCCGAAGCGCTGGGCGTTGGGATAGCGGTCCCGGCCCAGATTGTGCAGCAGATAAACGTCAAAATAGCTTACGCCGCAGCGGCGAAGCTGCTCCTCGAAGAAGCGGTCATAATCCTCCGTCGCCTGAACCCGAAAGATGGGCATTTTATCCGCCAGCAAAAAGCTTTCCCGGGGATAGCGTTCTGTCAGAGCCTGCCGCACCGCATCCTCGGAATATTCCCCGTGATAGGGATAGGCTGTGTCGAAATAGCAGAAACCCCGGGACAGATACAGGTCCACCATCTTCCTGAACTGTTCCAGATCAACGCTTCTGGGGTTTTCAGGATCGGTCAGGGGCAAACGCATGGTGCCGAAGCCCAGCTTCTTATCCACGATCAGGCTCATCCTTCTTCCTCCTTCGATTCATCTTCCTGCTCAAAATCCCTGAGATACAGACGCACGGAGCGGGACATCTCCCGGGCAAAACCGGAATTGTATTTTCTGTCGCAGAAGGCCTTCATCCATTCCTCATAGGAGCGGGGGGAGACCTTTTCGGCGAACATCGCCTTCAGCTCTTCTTCGCCCGGTTCGCGATAGCCGTTTTCCTGCACAATATACTTCAGATCCACGCGGCGGGGTTTCTCCCGCGCTTTCTGCTGTTCGGTGGGATAGCCGAAGACCACCATGGCGGCGGGAAAAACATACCGCGGAAGATCCAGAATCTCCCGCTGGGTTTCCGCGTTTTCCATAATGTCTCCGATATAGCACGAGCCGATCCCCAGGGCCTCCGCGGCAACGACCGCGTTCTGCGCGGCGATGTTCGCGTCGCTGACGGCCAGCAGCAGATCGCCCGCGTCCGGCTTCCGCGGCGCGCACCCCGCCGCCTGAAAAGCGCGATACCATTTCAGGCAGTCCGCGCAGAAGATCAGGATCAGCTTCGCCCGCTCAATAAAGGGCTGGTTGTCGCAGGAAAGGCTCAGGCGATGCTTCTTTTCCGGATCGGTAATGCGCAGAATGGTATAGAGCTGCTGATTGCCCGCGGTAGGGGCCTGCGCGGCGGCCGTGACGATCTGCCGCACCGCGTCCTCCGGGATTTCCTGCTCCGTGTAAGCCCGGACGGATTTCCGGTCATAAAGGGACTGAATGATCGGATGCATGGCTTCCTCCTGATTTCCGGGCGGGATTCCGCACCCTCTCCGGCTGCAGTCCGTTATTTTGCGCGCTCCCGGTTTCAATCATCATTGTATTCTTATCTGTAATTGTAGAGTTCGCGGAATGCCCTGTCAAGTATGTTTTTTCTTTGAATCCTCGCTGCCGGCTTCCCTGCCTGTTCATTCCGCCGGATCCGGAGAATCCGCTTTCATCGCTTCCGGATGACAGCAAAAAAGGCCGTGGATGAACCACGGCCCGAAAAGAAGGATACGGATCGGTTTACTTGAGGATGCCGTCAATCGTTGCCTGCGCTTTTTCAGCGGCCGCAACGGGATCACTGCCGGTCATCACTTCGTTGAAGGCCAGGGAGATCGCGTCGGAGATCTGCGGCCAGGTCGGCAGCGGACCGCGGGCGTTGGCGTATTTCATTTCATCAACGAATACCTGGTATACGGGATCTCCGTCAAACTGTCCTTCCGCGATGGTGGAGTCAGAGGAGATGTAGCCCATGGCGTTCATCATGTACAGGCAGACATCCTTGCTGGTGGCATACTTCAGGAATTCGATGGCAGCCTGCTCGTTTCCGCCGGCGATGACCGCATAGTTCTCGCCGCCGAGGCCGGAAGCCTGTACCTTGTCCTGCGGAATCGGCGCCACGTTCCACTTGAGATCCGGAACTTCGGAACGCATGGTCGGAATCTGCCAGGTGCCGTTAATCATCATGGCCAGGTTGCCGGAAATGAACTGGTTCATGGTGTCGCCCTGGGTCCAGTTGATGGCTTCCTGGGTCATCGCGCCTTCGTCCACCATCTTCTTCACCTGCGTCAGGGCCTTGATGCCGCCTTCGGAGTTCATTTCATAAGCGGTCGCTCCGGTAGACCATACCCAGGTCAGGAAGTTGAAGGTGCCTTCCTCGTTCTGCAGGGCGGAATGGGCGAAACCGGATACTTTATCGTTGGAGCAGGCTTTCGCGGTTTCCAGCAGCTCATCCCAGGTGGTGGGCACTTTGCAGCCGGCGGCCGCCAGCATATCTTCGTTGTAGAACAGAACCAGATCGTTGCTTCCGAAGGGGACACCGTACAGTTTTCCGTCGAGGGTGCAGGAGTTGACGGGGCCCGGATAGTAAGTGCTCACGTCAAACTTGCCGGTAATGTCGGCAAATACGCCCATGGCGGCGTACGCGGCGTGATCGGGGTTGTCCAGGATCACCAGATCCGGCAGGGCGTCCGCGGCGGCGCCGATGGACAGCTGCTTTTTGAAATCAGCGAAGGGAACATACTTGGCGGACACTTTGATCGCTTCCTGGCTGGCATTGAACTCCTCGATGATGTGGCTGAGCGCCTTCTGATGGCCCTCGGTCTCCCAGTAGTACCAGATCTCGACCTCGCCGGAAGCACCTTCGGCGAACGCCCCGGCGGATACCATGCCGGTCAGCAGACAGACAATGAGCAGAATACCAAACAGCTTCTTCATGTTCTTGACTCCTCCTTATTTTTGTCCATTCTCCGGACTCTTGACTCTATTATGTTTTTGAACAGGATAAAAAGAAACTCAAAATTTCTTAAGAAAGGGGGAATAAACTAATGTTCCGTGGAATCGTTTCCGGGTTCCCGCGGAACCGTGAACGGAAACCGGATGGTCACCGTTGTTCCCTCGTCCAGCACGCTCTGCACGCTCACCTCGTCCTGCCCTTCACAGTAGCGGTGCAGGCGGAGGAATGCGTTTGAAAGACCAATCCCGGCCTTGTCGCGGATTTCCTTCACATCCCCGCTGCCGAGGGCCGCAAGGATTTCCGGGGCGATTCCCTTGCCGTTATCCGCGATGGTAATGGCCACCTTGTCCCCTTCCGACAGCATGCTGACCTTCAGCGTATATGTTTCCCGTCTGGTATCAAACCCGTGCATGATCGCGTTCTCCACGAACGGCTGAATGATCAGTTTATGCACGCGTACATCCAGAATTTCCGGATCGGTCCGGATTTCAAAACTGAATCTGTTTTTCAGACGGAACTGCTGCAGATAAACATATTTTTTGAGCCAGTCGGCCTCGTCCCGCAGCGTGACCGGTTTGTCGCTGTTGCTGATGGCATAGCGCAGAATCGAGGCCAGCGTACTGATCGCGTTGCTGATGTCGTATTCATCCTTTTCAATGGCGATCCAGTTGACGGTGTCGAGAATATTGTAGATGAAGTGCGGATTAATCTGCGCCTCCAGCATCCGGATTTCCGCTTTCCGGCTGTTCTCCGTCTCTGTTTTTTCACGCAGGAGCGCCTTTTCCAGATCGTCGATCGTACGGTTGTACTGCTTTGCGATCACGTCGATCTCGGAGAGCATTTCCTCTTTCCGCGGCAGCCGTGCGGGGATCCCCGCCTCGTCCGTCCGCTGCATCCCCTCCACAATCTCGTCGATATCCCGCGTCAGCTTGCCGGAGATCTTGCTGATGATGAACAGCGCCGCGGCCATGAGGACCGCCCCCATGCAGACGATCTGCAGCAGCTTTTCCAGCAGGCTCTGCATATACCGGCTGTTATCATGAACGCGGATGATGTTCCAGCCCAGGATGCCGTTTTCCAGCCGGTCCACGCTGCTTCCCGCGGCGGGCTTAAACGTGGTTCCGATCAGGCTCTTATCGGCGCAGCTGACAATCCGTCCGGTTTCATCGGTGATATAGACCTCGCTGTCTTCCGTCTTGACGGTCAGCATCACTTCCTCCAGCAGGCGCTCGTCGATGCTGATCACAATCACGCCGTAGAGCTTTTCCAGCTGTTTATAATTCACAATGCGGTGCGCGATGTGAAAAAGCCAGTAATCATTGTTGGCAAAACGGGTTCCGAATTCCGTGGGCCAGACATGGCTCCCGTAATCCGCGGAAACGACCCGGTAGATTTCGTCGCTGCTCAGGCTGAACCGGCTGATCCAGGAGTTTTCATGGATCGTGGAGGTCAGCTGGTCGTAAGTGATCACGCGTCCGTTATCCATAATGACCATGATGGATTTGATGAAGCGGTTGGAGTTCAGAACCGTGCTCAGATAGCGGCGCATTTTGCTCACGCTGACAGCCGCGTCTTCCCCTTTATTGATGTTGTCCGCCCAGACGACCATGTCGTCGTTTGTATACATCTGATAGAGCAGGTTTTCATATTCGTTGAAACGGATGCTCAGGATGCTTTCCGCGGCTTTCATGTTGATATCCGCCAGTTCCTCCGTTCCGCGCCTCAGCGTGACGGCGAAACTGTAGGCCATATAGGCGCAGATGAGCGTAATCATGACAGCGGTCAGAATGCTGAACCGGTTGATCAGCATATGCCGCATGGAACGTTTTTTCCCGCCTGCTGTCCGCATCGAATATCACCCCTGATCCTCTGATCCCATTTTATCACAGTCATCCGGATAGTACAACGAAAATCCGGTGCGGTTTCGCACCGGAAACGGATCGTACTCTTCAGGCCTTATCCCTTGACCGCCCCTGCGGTCATGCCGGCAATGATGTATTTCTGCATGAAGATAAAGATGATGGCCACCGGAATCATGGAAACGACCGCGAAGGCGGACAGATAGCTCCATTTGGTGCCGTACTGCCCCATGAAATTGAAAATCCCTGCCGTGATCGGCCGCTTCGGCTGATCCAGGATGAAGGTCATGCCGTAGGCCAGATCCCCCCACGCGTACAGGAAGGAGAAGATCGCGCAGACGGCCACGCCCGGTTTCGCCACCGGAACCAGGATCCGGATAAACGCGCCGAACCGCTTGCATCCGTCGATATACGCCGCTTCCTCCAGGTCTTTGGGAATCGAGGCAAAATAGTTCTTGAGAATCAGCACTGAGAACGGAATGCCGATCGTCGCGTCCGCCAGGATGGGCGCGCCCCATGTGTTGTACAGATGGATATTCCGGAACATGATGAACATTGGCGTGAGCAGCACGGAAACCGGCAGCATCTGCGTCACCAGGAAACCGAGGAGCACGGATTTATGCCCCTTGAAGCGGTAGCGCGCGATGGCGTAGGAGGCGGGGACGGCCAGCACCACGGCGATCAGCATGGCCCCCAGGGAAATGATCAGGCTGTTGAGGAAGGACCGGAACATGTTAAAATCGCCGGTTTCAATCTGCGCAATGTAGGATTTCAGATTGAGCGTATGCGGGTAAAGCGTCGGCGGATTCAGGAATATTTCGGCTTCCGTCTTCAGGGAGGTGTTCAGCATCCACAGCATCGGAAAGAGCAGCACCAGGGCGATCAGAACCGCCAGCGTGCAGAGCAGAATATTCCGCCCGCGGCTTACTTTGCTGTCATTCATATGCATCCTCCCCCCTGGTGGTGATCCGGAGATAGACAATTCCGACCAGAAGCAGGATCACCAGAAGCACGTTGGCGACAGCGGATCCCTTGCTGTACAGGAAATTGTCGAAGGACAGCTTGTACGAGTAGGTGGACATCAGCTGGGTGGAATTAACCGGGCCGCCTGACGTCATGACGTATACAAGGTCGTATACCTTAAACGTGTAAATAAAGCCGAGAACCAGAATGGACTCAATGGTCGAGCGCATCAGCGGCAGCGTGATGCGGATGAACTGCTGGAAGGGCCCCGCCCCGTCGATGGCCGCGCTTTCATACAGCTCGCCGGGAATGGATGTCAGCCCCGTGGAGATGAGGATCATATTGAACGGAATGCCGATCCAGATGTTGGTGATAATGACGGGAATCATGGCGATGCCCTGATCGGTCAGCCATTCAATGTTTTTGCTGACGATTCCAAGCCCTGTCAGGATGTTGTTGATCACCCCGACCTTGGTCGAAAACATGAATTTAAACATCAGGGCCGTTACGGTCATCGGAATCATCCACGGCATCATCAGGATCCCGCGGACCGGCCTGGCGATGGAGAACTTCCGGTTAAAGAACATCGCCAGCGCGAAACCGATCAGGAACTGAAAAACCAGGCAGCTGACCGTGAAGACAAATGTGTTGGAGACCGATTT
Source organism: Clostridia bacterium (assembly GCA_017652125.1). GTDB lineage: Bacteria > Bacillota > Clostridia > Christensenellales > Aristaeellaceae > Aristaeella. The sequence continues at coordinate 8,581 of JAGCBO010000260.1, forward strand.
GAAGAAGACCTCGTCCTGAAACAGCTGCGCGTAATTCTCAAAGCCGATAAAATGCTTCTGCCCGCGCAGAAAATTCATGACGTCAACATCCTGGAAGCCGAGAATGATATTATGCACGATCGGGTAACCGACGAAAACAAGCATGTAAATAACCGCGGGCAGCGCGAAGAGCAGGCCGATATTTTCATGCCTGAAGAACGCTTTCATCCGGTTCAAAACGATTCCCCCTTTCCATGATACATGATAGCCTCATGGGAACCGGGATCAAAGCGAAAAAAACTAAGCAAAGAGGAAAAATCCAAAGTCGTTTGCAAAAAGAAACGCTTCACCGGCATGCAGTGAAGCGTCAGTTCTCCGGGAATCAGCCCGTCACCTGGTAGTTCTTTCTGTACTCCGCGGGTGTGAATCCGGTCACTTCCCGGAAAACCTTACTGAAGTACTTCGGGTCAGAATAGCCCGTTTCCTCTGCAATTTCGTACAGCTTCAGCTGCGTTCCGCAAAGCAGTTCCTTCGCCTTGTCAATCCGCACGTTCCGGATATAGGTGCTGAAGGAGGTGCCGACCTCCCGGTGGAAGAGCGTTCCAAGGTATTCCGGCGTGACCCGAAGCCGGCGGCTGATCTCGTCCAGGGTGATGCCGTCCTTATAATATTCCCGGATCAGTCCGATGGCTTTCCGTACGGTCAGATGCGACACATTGCTTCCGTTCTCCGCCGGCGTCAGGTAAGCGATGAGGCCCGTGGCAATCTGTTCCAGATCCTCCCGGGTTTTCGCCTCCATGATTTCGGACAGCAGTTTCTGGCGGTCTACCGTCCTGTCCTTTTCTCCGCCGGTTTCCTTCGCAAAGGAAATAACGAGCCACAGAAAGCGGACATAGCATTCCTTGATTTCCCGGGGCTGATACACCCTGCCGTTCTGAAAACAGGCGCTGAATTCCCGCAGAATCCCGGCGGTCTCTTCCGTGCTGGACGCATGCATGGCAGCCCGCATCCGGTTCTCGAGCTCCATCGGATAGATGCAGGATTCGGTTTTGATCTGCGCGACCTCCGGCCAGCGGATGACGGATCTGCCGCCCAGCGCGATATTCCAGTCCAGGTAGGGGAACATCTTTTCGTAGGTGTCATGAAGGGTGAACACCCCGACTGTTTCCGCACAGCTGACCGCGGCGTTCTCTCCCAGGTCCGCCAGTCGGCTGTGCAGAATCGCCTGCACGCTGCCGGGGCCGGCATAATCATACGCGACGGTTGCCAGCACCTTGCGGTAGGAGAAATCGACCGTCACATGCCTGCACCGGGAAAACAGCCGGAGAATCTGCTCAAGGCTGCTGTTGTATTCCCTGGCCCGGTCTTCGAAAGGACTGCCGGGACAGCACAGGATCAGCGTAAGCCGGCTGTCGGAACGGATGCCGTAGTTGTCGTTCAGGTATCTTTCCAGTTCGGGGGCGGCCTTCATCCTGCCCAGGAGAAGATCCCGGAAGATCTGGTCGATGCTGCCGATTTCGGCCGGCTTCCGGCTCCTGTCAAGCATCACCTGCTCTTCGACATGCGCCATGGCCTGCTCAAAATCCATCAGGGAAGTGGGCTTGAGCAGGTATTCCGTTACCCCGTATTTCATGGCGGACCGGGCGTACTCAAAGTCGGAATAGGCGCTCAGTACGACCGCTTTCGCGTGCAGCCCCTCAGCCGTCATCCTTTCCAGCATCTCCAGCCCGTCCATGACCGGCATGCAGATATCCGTGATGACGATATCCGGTTTCTTTTCGCGGATCTGTTTCAGCCCGTCGTCGCCGTTTTCCGCGACGGCGACAATCTCATAATTCCGGTTCAGCTTCGTCAGAAGCTTTTCAATCCCTTCCCGGATCCTGATCTCGTCCTCAACAATGGCGACTTTCATAGACATTGCTTTTCTCCGTCTGTTTTCTCTCCGCCGGCGGTTTTCTCCACGCGCACCGCGCAGACCTTGTATTCCGGAATCCGGGCAAACTCATCCAGGGCCGCGTTGGTCAGCACGTTCACCGGTGAATCCGGGAAATGGAAAGGCATCCATGTCTCCCCCTGGGAAACCTTGCGCCCCACATGGGCCGTCGCCGTGATCGCGCCCCGGCGGCTGATGACCCGCGCGGACCAGGGCGATGTAACCCGGCACGTCCACGTGCGCCGGGCACAGCGTCACGCACGGAATCGTCTGCGCCTCGTTCTCCACGCAGCGGTGCTCCGTGATGTGGCTTTCGTATTCGTCCGCAAATTCCGCCAGGCTGTCCAGCACCAGGTTGGCGCCGGCCACGCCTACCGCGCAGTCCGCCGTCCGCGCGATCATCCGGCACATGCGTTCCATCTCCGCCATCGTCTCCCGGTCCCCTCCGCCGTCCAGG
>JAGCBO010000261.1 GCA_017652125.1 Clostridia bacterium
TATAGCGCCCTCCGCCGATTTTGATGATCTTTCCGTTCTCCTGCGGGAATATGTTATCCATTTCCCATCAGATCCGCCAGTGTATCTTCCGCGGGTACAGGTATCCAGTGGCCTTCCACACAGATGTCCGGATTGATTTCCCGGATCGTTTCGGCCAGCTTCCCGCACAGATCGGGCCTTTTGATCCCGGTAAAGAAATCGTGGCCGGCGGAATCGCCGAGGAACAGCGTTTTATCCTGATCCACATAAACCAGCGTGGAATCGTCCGTATGCGGCGCTTCTGCCTGAAGAACCCGGACCGTACAGCCGCCCGGGTCCAGTGTCATCTCCCCGGAAAACACCAGGTCCGCTTGTTTGACAATCACTTCGGTCTCCGCGGCATATTCTCTTCGGATGCTTTCATGAAGGGCAAGGAATTCCCCCGGTCCGTTCTTTGCGATTTTATTCTTCCATTCCGCAAGATACGCGTCCGTCTTTCTGTTTGCCAGGGTCAGCCCATTCACGGCATGCATTCCGAAAGTATGATCCCAGTGCCAGTGCGTCAGAACCGTCAGGCCGGGGAGCGGCAGGTTTTCTTTTTCCAGGAGCTTGTAAAACGCCCTGACATGGGCCTCCGAATGACCGGCGTCAACCGCCAGGCTCCAATGCTCCCCTTTCACATAGCCGAGATTCGGGCGGTCCCTTTCTTTTTCAAAAGGCATAACCCATATATGTTCAGTCAGTCGTTTCAGTTCCATTTCACCGCTCCCCTTCCGTTCACGAAAAATCCTTCCGGACGGACATGCGGACCTCGCTGCCGTGTATGGTAATCCGAAGGCCGTCCGCAAGCTTTACAAGGACGGAGCGTTCATATCCGTCCCACTCTCCCGATGCCAGCCGGATCCGGCTTTCAGGAAGGTCAAAACATACGTCATCGCCGGAATCGGACGCCATCGCGCGCTCAAAGACGGACCGGAGTTTATCAAGGAAGCTCCCTTTCTGATTCCCGGATGCAGCCGAAGCTTTCAGCAGCCTTTTCTTCTTTTTGTCCATCTCCGTCCGGACCGTCAGCAGCAGTTCGAACTGCAGGCCGATCCGTTCGATCCGGAAGGATGCCGTCAGTTCACCGGTCACAATATGGATCATGCTCAGCATTTCTTCCGTGAACAGTACGAGGCGCAGGGTGTCCCGATGGTTCAGCCCGCTGCTGAGCGCCATTTTCTCCGCCTCGTCGACCGCGTCTTTGAACCCGTTTCCGCGGTTGTCAATCCGGATGGTTTCCGAACAGATGATATCACCCTGCAGCGCTTTCAGCTTCAGACGGAGAGCCTCTGAAGCCTGGATCAGCGGCCTGCGGATATTCACATACCAGGTTTCACCGGCGTAGATGGAAATCAGCCGGTTCACCATGGACAGCATCATCTTCCTGCCGCCGTCGTCCGTTTTGTCCGCCGGGTCGGCTTCCTCATCGTTATCGCCTGCTTTTTTGTCCAGCCGGGAGAACAGCGTGGTAACAAAAACCTCACGCTGCTCAGGCGTACATTTCCTGAACCATTCGTGAGTGGTACGGTCCACGATCCGGGAGACGTCCGTTACGCTTTCCTCTTCGAGGAAATGCCTTCCCATAACCAGCCAGTTGAACGGATCATGCTGGAAGAAGAAGGAAACTTTTTTGGTCCGGACAACACGGTAAACGGGATTGTAATTCAGCAGCATGCCAACCATGGAGCCGGCCGGAACAAAAGAACGGATCAGCGGCTCAATGCTCCGGTAGCCTTCGGAAACGACGGTATCATCATCCAGGCCCGGCCCGTCAAAAGAGTAGATTTCCCGGATCCTTTCCCGGATTTCGGGGCTGGTATGCGCGGCGGAATACAGGGCAAGATTGCCGCCTTTGCTGTGCCCGACAAGAATGATCGGCCCCGTTGTTCTGCCAGCCGCCTGTTCCAGGTAAGCAAGGGCGGCCGACTGGGCGGGAACGGGCGTCATGTAGCACAGCATAAAATCTTCCTTCCAGCCCACCAGTGAAGTGTCCGTACCCCTGAAGGCAACCACGGTGCCGGTATCGGGAACCGCCATGGTGATCGCGGAGAACTCGCCCGTTCTTCCGCGTCCCCATGCGCCAGCAGTTCGGAAAACATGCGCACCGTCGCGCCTCCGAAGGAGTGGCCCAGCAGCACCAGGCGTTTCTTCCCGTTCCATTCCGGAATCAGCGGACA
>JAGCBO010000025.1 GCA_017652125.1 Clostridia bacterium
CCCTTTGCTGATAGAATTCATTCAGCAGGCGGTAGTCCTCCGCCTTGTATTTGATCCGATTGTCCATTTCCCGCCGGTGAATCTGCATGGCGTTATAGGAAACCAGGAATCCTCCTTCCAGAATCAGCGCCTGAATCTTGCTCAGGTATAAAAGCGCCTGTTCAATGTCCTCCGTCGCGGCTTCAAAGAGCGGCATCTCATAAACCGGATGATTGAAGGCCTGCTGAAGTTCCCGCACGGAAAACGCGACCATCCGCTCTTCCGTTTCATTTTCATTCCGGAAATGCGCGTCCTTCCCAAACAGATAGCGCACGATAAATGAGCAGAGGATCTGCCGCCTGTCCACCCGTTTCCGGTGCGTTTCCGGATCCACCGCCCGGACCAGATCAATCCGCTCTTCGTCCGTGTTCAGCTGTTTCCGGAAATCTCCGCTGATCGTCCAGAAAAACAGGATGGTCTTCATCTGCCGGACCGTGGCCGATTTAATCCCCTCGCGAACCGCCTGATCATTCAGTTCACGAAGGTTCAGCTTCTCCCCGTCCGGGATATGCTCCAGCATAAACCGTTCCAGGCGGATATACCGGTTCAGGATCTGCTCGGATTTGTTCCGCGTTTCCTCCCGGTGGATCCGCGCCGTCAGATCCGTATGGTCCGAAAGAATCCCTTCCTCCCGCATCAGCAGGATGGAATGCACCACTTCTTCCCGGCCCAGGCCCAGCCGGTCGGCCAGATAATCCACCCGGGACTCCGCTTCGTCCCCCGTTCCCTTGGCGATGTATTTCCGGGAGATCAGGTATTTCATGATTCTCCGGGCCATTTCCCGCTGTTTTTCATTGAACCGGCCGGAGGCCTGGATGCGCCGGGCCGCCGTCTCCATATCCGGAACCTGAATGCTGCTGGCGTAAATATGCGGCACATTTCTGCCCCGTTCCAGATATCCGGCGTTTTCCAGCGCGGCCAGCGCGGAAGTCACCCGGGTTTCCATCTGCGGACTGGCGTCGTCCCAGCCGGCCTGCCGCGCGATCTCCAGGGCGGAGCAGTTCACGTCCGGCCTGTTCCGGGTCAGTTCCTTCACGGCCCTCCAGACCTGCTGGATCTCTCCGAGACTCAGTTTCGTCTGGTTCAGCAGGATAAAATGCTTGTCCAGATCCTCCTCATTGAACAGGACATAGCATTCCGCCTCCAGATTCTGATCCCGGCCGGCGCGCCCCGCTTCCTGCACATAGTTTTCCAGGGAGTCCGAAATATCGAAATGAATCACCAGGCCGACGTCCTTCTTATCCACGCCCATGCCGAACGCGGAGGTCGCCGTAATCACCTGAATCTCATCCTTCAGGAAGGCATCCTGAACCCGGACCTTTTCCGACGGATCCATGCGTCCGTTGAACGCCTCCGCGGAGATCCCGTCCTTCCTCAGCCACTCGGAAATCTGTTCCGTACGCCGGACTCTCGAAACATAGACAATGGTGGGGCAGTTCCTGGCCTGAATCAGATTCCGGACCTCCTGGTATTTCTCCTCGTCCGTTCCCTTGTACAGAACCGCATAGCGCAGATTGGCCCGGGCCGCCCGGGTCGTATACAGTTTCAGCTCCAGCCCAAGCTTCTGCCGGAAGTATTCCCGGATATCGCTGATAACCTTCTGTTTGGCCGTCGCCGTAAAGCAGGAAACCGGAATCCCCTTTCCCGAATGCTTCTCCTCCTGCAGCTTCCGGATAAAATCCCCGATGTACATATAATCCACCCGGAAATCCTGCCCCCAGGCGGAAAAGCAGTGAGCCTCATCGATCACAAACCGGACCACGTTGCGGCTCCGGAGCAGGGATTCAATGGTTCCGGAGCGCAGGGATTCCGGTGAAATATACAGGATGGACGCCAGGCCGTTGGCTACCCGGTCGATGGCTTCCTTTCTTTCCATCGGATCCAGCAGGCCGTTGATCGTCACCGCGTCCGCGATTCCCTTTTCCTCCAGATGATCCACCTGATCCTTCATCAGGGACTGGAGCGGCGAGATTACCACCGTCAGCCCCCGGTCCGTTTCCCCGGCCATCAGGGCGGGCAGCTGGAAGGTCAGGGATTTTCCGCCGCCGGTCGGAAATACGGCCAGAAGCGACTCCCCCCTCACGGCCGCCTCCGTCGCTTCCTCCTGCAGGGGAACGCCGTCATAGGTGCGGAAGGAGTCGAAGCCGAAGATGTTCTTCAGCCGCAGGCGGATGTTCAGCTTCGTATCGCAGTAGCTGCAGGGCAGGCCGCAGGGCCTGCCGCGCAGAATCTGCATCACATTGGCCGTCTTCGGATAGCTTCGGATCACCCAGGGCGGCGTGACGGAATAGGGATCCCCGCTGTCGATCAGCGCGAGCGCGTACGCCAGCTCCGCCGGCTGACTGTCGATCAGATCCTGCACCGGAGCGTGGTCGCAGATCCGGCCGCGGAAGAAGTCGCGGATTTCCGCCTGGGGATCATAGGCCACATCGGCCTTCACCCAGGCAAAGAAGCCGCTGAACGCCTCTTCTCTTCCGAGGATCCGGGCGTAGACCGACCGCAGGGGATCCGGCAGGTTCCTGAAGGCCGTTACCTCATCCTCAAACAGCTCCCGGGCTTTCATGGCGTCGTTCAGCGGATTGTTCATCTGGGTGGACTGCAGTTTATCATCCTTCAGCAGATGGTGATAGGGTTTTTTCGGAAACAGAAGCGGCGACAGGGGCAGCGTATCAATCAGTTTCGCGTCCGGACAGACCTCCGACAGGATTCCGCCGATGTATTTCAGATCATGGCGCAGCAGATTATGCCCGCACACGTAGCCGGCATGTTCCAGAATCCGCTCAAAGGACGCGGCGGAGGCGCCCCGGTACTGAAGATCCCCGGAGGACACCGCCCCGTACTCCCGGACCTGGCCGCTGTCCGGATTGACTTCAAGATCCACAAAAACGATCATATTTCCGTCCGTCATCTGAATGAACGCCTTTCACCGTTTGATCTGACCGGAAAAAGAACAGGATGATCCTTCCTGCTGGCTATGCCTATTATACCGCAATTGTCCCCCGCGTCAATTCCGTCCGTTCCGGATCCGCCGGACCCGTTGACTTTTCCGCCCGGCCTGATATAAACTTTTGAATACCGGTCCGGAATGAAACCCGGATGAAACGGATGAAAGGAGAAACGGAAGAAATGAAAAAAACGCTCTGCATGCTTCTGGTCCTTCTGCTGACGGCGTTTTTCTGTCTGACCTCCGCCGGCGCGGCGGAAGAACCAATGGAGAGTTTTAAGGTGACCGGCTTCAGGGTCAGCTGGCCGGAATCCTTCCGTCAGACAAAGGGAACGCTCCTCTTCAGCGATCTGGGGCTTGCCAATGCTGAGAACCCGGTTCTGTATGTTTCCCAGTTTGATTATGCTCCCGGGGATCAGGCGATCACGCTGGGACTGCTGATGGCCTCTGATTATCCGCCGGAGATCATCGAGACCATCCTGATCCGCGGGCGCGGCGAGGTGTTCATTCCGCTGGCAAAGCACGGAGATCTGTACTACATGTATCTGGGGCTCCCGGCGGATACGGCCACAGCGGTTCCCGCGGAATATGAGGAAGAGTTCAGGATGCTTCTCACCCAGATCCCCGAAGCGCTGAAGAACGCTGAATTCTTTGATCCGGAAGCGCCGGAAACAGCCTTTATCGGTAATACGCTCCGCTTCGAAAGTACGGATCTGGACGGGAACCCCGTGAAAAGCGAGGACCTGTTCCGTCAGAACAGGATCACGCTGGTCAATCTCTGGGGAACCTGGTGTCCCAACTGTGAGATGGAAATGGCGGACCTGGCCAGGCTGCATGACCTGATGCAGAAAAAAGGCTGCGGTATCATCGGCATTGAATTTGAGTCGGAACCGATCGCCGGCATCCGGGAGCGCGCGAAGGCTTTCCTGAATAAGTATGGCGTAACCTATCCAAACGTGCTGAAGCCGGAGTACAACGCGATTCTCAACTCTTTCAACATGTACCCGACCTCCCTGTTTGTGGACAGTAATGGGAGAATCCTGAGTGAGGCGATTTTAGGCGCCCGGATTCAGACCTACATCGAAACCTTTGAATTCCTGCTGGCTTCCGAGGAAAGCGCGGCTCCCGCATCGGATCCCGCTGCCCCGGAGTCTGCCGTCCCGGCCGCGGAGGGCGTCTTTACCGTGACCGTCACCGACGGAACCCATCCCCTCCCGGGCGTGATGATCAAGTTCTGCAATGAAGGGCCGGAGGGAATCTGCACCATTCAGCCGACGGATCCGAACGGTCAGGCCGTCTTCAGCATGGAAACCGGGAAGGAATACGAAATCGAAGTCCTGATGGCCGAAGGCTATGAAAAGCCGGCGGAGATCAGCAAAACCACAGAACCCGGCGAACTGACCCTGGTGCTGAAGAAAGCGGAATAAAACAGGGGAACTGGCAGAAGAACGGAATGACGGATCCACCGTCGGGATCAAGCAGGAAAAAGCGCAAGTGGATAAAAGCGCATACAAAAGAGGCCGGCTGCTTACAGCCGGCCCCCCTTTTTTACCGTTTCAGATGACTGTTTCGGATTACTCTTCAACCGGAACGAATTCCAGATCGCCCAGGAACTTCACGACGCGCTCCACATCGGCATCGGTCAGAGCTTCCTGCTCCGTGCCGGGAAGGATCTGCATCTCGATCTCGTGGCCCTTGAAAATGGTGTAGACATAGGCTTCCTGTCCGCTGGGAACGGTCACAACCAGCAGCTGGGTGCCCTGTTCGGTTTCCTTCGTATCGAAGGTCAGCTCGGAATACTCATCATAGAAAGAATCCTTGATGGCCTGCATGTCTTCTTCAACCACATCGTTCAGCTTTTCGGTATCGGCCCATTCATCGTTGAACACGATGGACAGATTCATTCTCGGCAGGGCCGCGTCCTTGGACTTGATGCTGGCGAGGATGGTCATATTGTTCTGCGTGATGATGGTCAGGGCATAGTCTTCCGGCAGAGCGCTGTACTTAATGTCGAAAGCCTTTTCAACTCTCAGGGTTCCCATGGATTCCTTTTGGGTTTCAGCCAGAGCCGCGGCGCAGGTCAGCAGCATGACCAGGCTCAAAACCAGAGCGATGATTTTTTTCATTTCACAATCCTCCTACTTTACTCTCTTCAACCTTATTTGAACAGGAACTTCCGCATGGCGAAACCGGTCACGCCGGTGGTGGTATCAACCACCTGAGCCCAGTCGCCCATTTCGGCGATCACCTGCATGGTGCTGCCATAGGCATAGGCCTGAATCAGCGTGCTGTTCAGACTGGGAGCCCAGCGAACGTTGACGGTGCCGGTACCCCGGGTGCCGCGCAGCGTGACGGTGTAGGGCGTAACAAAATGGGCCTGCTTGAAAACGCTGTTCAGGCTGGGGGACGAGGGGGTGGCAGGCGTCACTTGGCCCGGATCATAGGGGCCGGGTTTGCTCAGGCTCATCAGAGAAGTCATGGCATATCCGGGAACGCTGCCCCAGATCAGCTCAGACCAGCCGTTGCCCAGATCGTGATCCACGCCGATCTCCTGGCCGTAGGGAATATTTCCGATAACGGGGTATTCTTTGCCGGGGCCGCTGCGGACATTCAGGGGTTTTCCGTTGCTGCATTTGGAATACGCGGTGTAGATCGCGGATGCAGTGGTCGGAAGGATGAACATGGTCATTACAAGAGTCAGGATAGCTACCAGAGCAACAATCCGTTTGGTCATTACGATGACCTCCTTTTCTTTTTCTTTTATTTATTGTAACACACTCTTAACCAATCGTCAAGAAGTATGTAATTTTTCATTGTTTAATTTCCTCCTTAATGTTTTCTTTCTCCGCAGGACGGGCCTGCATTTCTTGATACGCTGATTAAACGATTCCGGCAGCGCAAATCTTCCCGGCCTCCCGGGGAATATGCCATAAAAATGTCCGGATCATCCGGTTCCGCGGCGGTAACCTGTTCCGGTTTTCATCATTCTGTGGTATCATTTTCCAAACGGAATCTTCAGGGAAACATCATTTGAAACGCGGAAGGAGACAAAGCCCATGAAAACCATCGGAGAGTACTGTTTTGGAGATATGCTGGTCACCTATGTCACTAACGAAGCGGGTCAGGTCGGAATGACGCTGATCCCCGCCGCCCTGAAAGATCAGGTGCTGCAGAAGGACTGGGCGCTTCAGAGCCTGGCGGAGGTCCATTTCCGCGGCGAACCGCTGCCCAACGCCTATGCCAACGGCCAGTCCCTGGCGGGAACCCGTTCCACCGCCGGCATGCTCTTCCGGCGGCAATGGCAGGAGGAGAACCGGATTCTGACCGAAATGTCCGATGCGCAGGGCCGGAAAATCATTCACACTCTGTCCTGGCAGCCCGGATCTGAGGCGCTCCGCTGCAGCACCTGTTTCGAGAACGGTTCCGACCGGCCCGTAACCCTGGATCTGCTGACCAGCCTGAACCTGGGGCAGATCACGCCCTTCACCCCCGGAGACGCCTGCGGCGCGCTGTCCGTTTACCGGGCCAGAAGCAACTGGAGCGCGGAAGGCCGCTTCATCTGCGAATCCGCGGAGGAGCTTTCCCTGGAGCCTTCCTGGGCCCGGCATGGATACCGGGTGGAGAAATTCGGCCAGATCGGCTCCATGCCGGTGCGGCATTTCTTCCCCTTCCTGGCCGTTCAGGACAGCTGTGCCCGGGTGACCTGGGCGTTCCAGCTGGCCTGTCCCTCCTCCTGGCAGTTTGAAATCCGGCGCAAGGATGACGGGATGACCGTCAGCGCGGGACTGGCGGACGGGGATTACGGTCACTGGTCCAAAACCCTGCAGCCCGGGGAGCGCCTGACCTCTCCGGAGGCTTACTGTACGGTCAGCACGGAGGATGCGGACCGGACCGCCCAGCGTCTGCTCAGCATCCATCGGGAGCAGTGGTACCGGAAAAACGATCCCCTGCCCGTGATTTTTAACGAATACTGCGCCACCTGGGGGAATCCCTCCCACGAAAACCTGTCCCGCATCATCTCCTGTCTGAAGGGAAAGGATATTGACTATCTGGTCATTGACGCGGGCTGGTATCTGAAGGAAGGGACCGGCTGGAGCGACTGCAGCGGCGACTGGATTCCCAGCAAAGCCCTGTTCCCGCAGGGCATTGACGCGATCGCGCGGGAAATCACAGACGCGGGAATGAAACCCGGGCTTTGGTTCGAGCCGGAAACCTGCGCCTGTCAGTCCGATCTCTTCGGCCGGGAGGATCTGCTTCTGAAGCGGGACGGCGCCGTTCTGGATACCGATAACCGGCGTTTTCTGGATCTCCGGAAGCCGGAAGCCCAGGCCTATCTGGACGAGCGGGTCATCGGCCTTTTGAAGGATAACGGCTTTTCCTATGTCAAGATTGACTATAATGACTGCATCGGCGTCGGCTGCGATGATCCGGACGGGCTGGGAGAAGGCCTCCGCCGGAACATGCTGGGCACGCTGGACTTCTTCCGCCGGATGAAGGAACGCGTTCCCGGGCTGATGATTGAAAACTGCTCTTCCGGCGGTCACCGGCTGGAGCCCTCCCTGCTGGCCGTTTCGGATATCGCTTCCTTCTCCGACGCTCATGAATGCGTGGAGATCCCGATCATCGCCGCCGCCCTGCACCGCCTGATGCTGCCCGGCCAGAGCCAGATCTGGGCCGTGATGAGGAAGAGCGACTCCCTGCGCCGGATCGGCTATTCCCTGATCAATACGTATCTCGGCGTGATGTGTCTTTCCGGGGATATCGCCGATCTTTCCGCGGAGCAATGGAAAGCGGTGGATGAAAGCATCCGCTTCTACCGGGAGGTTCAGGAAATCATCCGGGACGGCGTTTCCTCCTTCTTCGGCTCCGGCCTGCGGAGCTGGCGGCATCCCCGGGGCTGGCAGGCTGTTCTCCGCACCCTGGGCCGCCGTTCGCTGCTGGTTGCCCATGCCTTTGATTTTGAAGGTTCTTCCCTTTCCGTCCGGATTCCCGTCGGCGGCGCGCAGGTGGAGCGGATCTTCCGCACCGAAGAACTCCCGGTTTCTGTGGAAAACGGGGAACTGAACCTCACCTTTACCGCCCCCTTCCAGGCCATTGCCCTTGAACTCCGGCAGAACTGAAAAACGGGAGAGCTTCCTCTCCCGTTTTCCCGCCGCGGCGGTTCCATGATCACTGTCCTTCGGGCGCCCCGTCCTCCGGCAGAATGTCCGCGTCCATCAGAGGGGGAATCAGTTCGAAAGGCGCGCAGCCTTTCGCGCGCTCCACGGTCTGCCGGAGGCGCGTGAGCGCCCGGCAGACGGCGGGGGCGGCCTGCTGCGGCTCCTCCGTATAGTTGCCCAGCCGGCCGTCGCAATAGGTCTCTCCCCGGATGCCCAGAAACGCTTTTTCCGTCTCCGGATCGAAAAAGCCGTAAGCCGCGTACAGTCCCACCGTGTCGGCGATCAGCTCATCCCGGATCTTCCGGATGTTTCCGGGATATTGTTTTCTGCAGATAAAATGGGTCATTTCATGATAGCGGCGAATGATGTCGGAAAGCTCCAGCCAGCGCTCTTCCGTAAGCCCCAGGGCATCCGCGCTGACGTGACTGTAAGGTCCGCGGGACATCACGATCAGGGAATCCGTATAGTTTTCCTTCACGGAGATGAATTTCTGAAACTCCCGCGCCTGTTCTTCTTCCGGATAGGCCGCCAGATGCGCGTGAATTCTCGGCCAGTTGAAAACCGTCAGCATCGCGGCGCCCTGGCTGGGCGGAACCGGCCGGAGGGGGCCGTCCTTCGCGGCCATCAGTCCGCGGATCACCCGCTCAAAATCCTGACGGTTTCCGAGCGTCGCGATCCGCACCTCCCCCGCCGGTGTCCGGGCCGTCTCCATGCGGTCGGCCGGATCCCCCGTGTAATGGGAAAGATCCTTCCGGTCCGGTTCTTCTCCGCGCAGCACCACCCGCCTGTAGGTTTCCTGATCATCCTTATCCGGATTCAGATACAGAAGCGGGTATTCTTCCGCCAGTCCGGCGATAACCTGTTTCTGATTCATGGCGTTTTCCCGGATCATCAGTAGTTTTCCGCGTGGACTTCAAAATAGCTCTGAGGATGGGCGCAGACGGGGCAGATTTCCGGCGCCTTCGTTCCCACCACGATATGCCCGCAGTTGCGGCATTCCCAGATCTTCACTTCGCTTTTTTCGAAAACCTGCTGCATCTCCACGTTTTTCAGAAGCGCGCGGTATCTTTCCTCGTGATGCTTTTCAATGGCAGCCACGCCGCGGAATTTTTCCGCCAGTTCCGGGAAACCTTCCGCTTCGGCGGTCCGGGCAAAGCCTTCATACATATCGGTCCACTCGTAGTTCTCCCCGTTCGCCGCGGCGGCCAGGTTCTCGGCGGTGGTGCCGATTCCGTTCAGCTCCTTGAACCACAGCTTCGCGTGTTCCTTCTCATTGTCCGCCGTTTTCAGGAACAGCGCGGCGATCTGCTCGAAGCCTTCCTTCTTGGCCTTCGAGGCAAAATAGGTATACTTGTTCCGGGCTTCTGATTCTCCCGCGAAGGCGGCGGCCAGGTTTTTTTCGGTCTGGGTTCCTGCGTATTTGTTCATCGTCTTTTCTCCTTTTGTTTATATTTTTTCCGCCCCGGCGCCTTGGGAGTGCCGGAGGCTTTTATCCTTGTAGAGCGCGTGATCGGATTCCGCCAGAATCTGATCCATCGGAGGATGATTCGCCACCGGACAGGAGGCGGCTCCCAGGCTGGCGGAAATCAGGAAATGCCCGGTGCCGCAGACCCGGCGGGCCGTGTTCTGAATGTTTTCCCGAATCTCCTCCAGCTCCGGCAGCAGGGATTTCTCAGCCATCGCGGCAAAGGCGAATTCGTCCCCGCCGTAGCGCGCGCAGATTCCCCTTCCTTCCATCGCCGTCCGGATTCCCGCCGCCAGCGCCTGGATCGCCTGATCCCCGGCCTGATGTCCGTAGATATCGTTGATGCTCTTCAGGCGGTCCATATCCATGGCAAACAGCGTCAGCACTTTTCCCCTGTTCTCCTCCAGCTGCAGCTGATGCTCCAGCTCCCGCAGGAATCCGCGGCGGTTATACAGGTTCGTCAGATAATCGTGTTCCGCCATCCGGAGAATCTCCTTGTTGGCGTTCCGCAGGCGCCGGTTCCGGATGACCGCGTTCAGGGCGGAGGACAGGAAGATCGCCGTCTCCTCGAACCGTTCCTGCTCCCGCAGGGTCCAGTCATGAATCCCGGATACCAGGTAGCCCATCGTTTCTTCCTGATTCTGCAGAAGCTGAACCATGATGATGCGGATCTCCGGATCCGTAAGGATCTTTGTTCCGTCCGGAAGCAGCTTCTCCTTCCGGCTGAAGGGAACCGCGTCGGTAAAGGTACTGTTCCGGCCGTACAGAATCGGAATGGACTGACTGTCCTCCTCCGCGATCATGGCGGTGAAGAAATAGGGATAGGGCCAGAGGAAGATCAGCGGCTTCAGCGCCCCCGCCAGACCGTCGATGGACTCCAGGTTGAGCGTGTTCCGGATAAAAATCCCCATTTTGCGGATGTGGCGGGTATATTCCAGATTGCTCAGCTTCAGTTCGCCGATTTTCTTCGTGGCCACAAAGGGGCTGCCCTCAGCACAGCCGCAGGATTCCCGGGGCAGCAATTCAAACGGAACGGAAAGATATTCCGTTCTCCCCGTCTCCTCTGCCTGCCAGGTATCCATCCGGCGCAGCATGGTGGAGAACATGAAGGCAAAATCCGGCCGGGCGGTCGTGATGGAGGGTTCATGGCTTTCTCCGGGCAGAATGCCGTCAAATCCGCCGACCAGCACCTGGCCGGGAACCTGAACGTTTCTTTCCGAAAGAAAGACGCAGACGGTAATCGCCATGGCGTCGTTGGCGCAGAGAAACGCTTCCGGCATGCTTCCGCCGCCGTTGAAATATTCCGTTAGGGCGCGGAATGTCGGTTCATCCCAGTAATCGCCGTAGAGCACCTTTTCCTGCGGCAGGTCGGAGCCGTGTTCCCGCAGCAGGTTCCGAAGCAGCTCAATCCGCTCCTCCGAATAGGAATTGCCCTTGATTCCGGCCACCATCACGAAGTCCCGGCAGCCGTGCTCCTCCACCAGATGGCGGGCCACCTGCTCAAACCCGTCCCGGTAGGTAAAGCACAGATTGATGCAGCCTTCATACTGCCGCTCCATCATGAAGACCGGCAGCGATTTCTTCTTCGCAAACTCAATGATCGGAAGATTGATCCGGTCGTTCCGGATCATCTCCCCCAGCAGCAGAAAGCCGGCCAGATTCGGCACGTCAAAGGCCGCCAGAAGCTCCCGGATGCTTTCATCCCCGCGGGCTTCGACGCTGCTCCGGTCAAAGGCGACGCACATCGGAAGATAGCCGGTGCCCGCCGTCTCCTCAATCAGCCGGTTCAGAATGAGGTTCAGATTTTCGACATCCTCCCAGGAGGCGCAGACAGCGATAATCCTGCGCTCCGCAGGACTCCCGGAATCATGCCTGTCTGTCATGCTGCTTTCCTCCGTTCTGTACGAATCGTTACCCCGGCCCGGACGGCTTACTTCCCGTCCCCGTTCTGCGGTTCCAGAATGGTATAGGTCGGCGGGAACGCGTTGCTTCCGTTCATCCGGAAATAGCTCATGAAGATTCTCGCCATCGCGGTCTTCACGCCCTCGCTCTCCGTTCCCAGCATGATCACCAGGAACTGCTGCCGGTTGTACCGCGTCACGATATCCACATCCCGGATGCTGATCCGGATCGCCCGGTCCATATAGAACATGGCGTTTTCCAGGCTCACCGGGGCTTCCACGCCGGGTTTGATTTCCAGGGTGATCAGCACCAGCTTGAAGGGGTGGTTAAAGCGCTTCGCGAGGTTGGCGATAAAGTCATACAGCCTGGCAAACTGGCTGTAATCCACGTTCAGCGCGCCATGGTAATCCCCGGCTTTCTGGATATTCTCGACCAGGGTTTCCGGCGGGGTGTTCTCCGTCACGAACTTCTCCACGGCTTCATGGAAGGAAGCCTCAATCCCCCGGTCCGCCCTTTCATCCTCAAAGCTGCGCTTCAGGCTTTCCTCCAGGCGGCCCTCATTCCACAGCCGGATCAGCACATCCACGTATCCGGCGTCGAACTGCTTTTCCCGCCCTTCCTTCAGCTGGCCGAGGATGTATTCCCGGCTGCAGGCCTTCCGGTAGACGCGGCTGGAGTTCATGGCGTCGAACGCGTCCGCGATGCTGACGATCCGGGCTTCATCGGTCATTTCCTCCCCCCGGAGCCCCTGGGGATATCCCGTTCCGTCCACCCGTTCGTGATGGCTCAGGGCCACATCCTCCGCGCAGCCGACCACCGTGCGTCCCCGGAGGATTTCCCCGCCCATGGTCGTGTGGGATTTAATGATGCTGAATTCCACATCCGTCAGCCGGCCGGGTTTGTTCAGAATGGAATCCGGAATCCCGATTTTTCCGATATCGTGCAGCAGCGCGGCAATGCGGAGTTCCTCGATCCGGTTCCGGTCCCATCCAAGCGCCTCGGCAATGAGCACCGAATACTGGCTGACCCGGGTGGAGTGCCCCTTCGTATAGGGATCCTTCGCGTCAATCGCGGTCGCAAGGGCGGTGACAACCTGGAGGTTCATCTCCTCCACCTTTTTGCTGAAAATCTGCTCGTTTTTATATCCGATGAAGTAGAACAGGGAAATCAGACAGAAGGTGAGCAGGGAGACCATGATATTAACGGCCAGCTGAGACCGCGTTCCCTCCAGAAGTTCGGCGTTCCGGATGGCGATCACCGCGTACCACTGCTCCATGACCGGGGAGATAAACATCGTGGTTTTTTCTCCGTCCATCTGAACGGTCATCCGGCTGCTTTTTGCCCCCCGGATGCTGTCCAGAAGCTCCGGACCGTAGATTTCGGTTGTGTATTTCCCGTTGAGCGTTCTGTCCTGATGGGCCACGATAAAGCCGTCCGTGTTCACGACCATGCCGTAGCCTTTATCGGCAATCCGAATGCTTTCTGTCACCTCCTGGATATGGTTGACCGCCATATCCAGCGCGATCACGTTATGAATCGGTTTCCCGGCCGGTTCTCCCCCCGCAATTCCCTGCGCAATGGTCAGGACCACCGAGCCCGTCTGGGCGTCCAGGTACGGCGAAACAAGGACGACCTCTCCTCCGGCCTCCACCGCGATCCTGTACCAGTCCCTGGAGGTTGGCTCGTAATCCTCGGGGGGAACCCAGCCGACGCCGTCCAGATACCGGCCGTCTATATAGGCATAAAGCCCGGTGAAATTCTCGTCAAACTGCTCTGCCTGCCGCGTGGTCTGCTCGACAATATACCGCTCTATATCATCCACGGACTGACCCGCCGCTTTCATCAGATCCACGCTGTCGGCGGTCACCCGCAGCGTGGTGGAAGCCACGGTCAGGTTGTTTTCAAAATCCGTGGCCATGGCCTTGATGGCGTTTTCTCCGTCCTCATACACGGCCACAACGGACGCGTTATAGAACGTCAGATTGTTATAAACCACGGCAAAAGCCATCAGCGCCAGCGTCATGGCGAGGGTGAAGATGAAGTTCATCCGGCCGGTTTTCCGGGAACTCACTTTTTCAAATTTCCGGATGGTCCGGCGGTAGCGGAATGTCATCCCGTAAACCAGTCCCAGAATCAGAAGAATCAGGGCGGCGGAGATGGCAAAGAGCCAGAAGACCATCCGGCTTTCCGCCGGGGAGGCTCCGCTGCCGGCGATTCCGTTCTTCACCCAGACAGCCACGAAGAAGCCCGCACCGCAGAGGACGATGATCACCAGGGCAGCCACCGCCTGCATCACCACCCGGAACTGCATCTCCGACACGATCCAGGTTTTTTCCTGCGTTTCTTCGGCTTCATAAT
The DNA here is from genome assembly GCA_017652125.1 of Clostridia bacterium. Taxonomy (GTDB): domain Bacteria; phylum Bacillota; class Clostridia; order Christensenellales; family Aristaeellaceae; genus Aristaeella. The sequence goes on from JAGCBO010000025.1 coordinate 13,868, forward strand.
GCCAGCTCATGCCGTAAGCCAGAAATACGCTGATCAGCGAACCGGCCACGGCAAAGACGAAAGAAGGGCTGAGCAGCTCGCTGTTCCACTCGAAGCACGACGAGGTCCACATCGCGCACTTCATGAACAGAACAGCCAGGATCAGCAGGGAAAGCCAGGGAAAATCCTTCCGGGTTTTCCGTCTCTTCCTGTGAAACAGCATATTCTGCAGGCAGAAAACCATGATCACCGCGGTGATTCCCGACTGCCAGATGCTGTTCAGCCCTTCGCTGCCGCGGAGGCGCAGAACCAGCTGGGGGATAACCAGTCCGACGGGCAGCGCCAGGACGGGATGGAAAAACCGCCTTGCTTCCGGAGACTGTGTGTGCAGCACAGCCAGAAGAAGGAAGACATAGCTGATATTCCATCCCAGATTGGCGGTGAATTCGGATACGGCGGGATAGGCGTGCATTACGAATTCATAAATGGTCCGGTAGTATTCGCTCAGAAAGGTCGCCAGGAAGAAACCGATCAGATACCTGAACCCCCGTCTGGGCTTTTCAATGTATTTAAAAGTACAGGACAGCAGTCCGGCAATGGTGCACAGCAATGACAGAATATTCCGGACTCTCTCAACGGTCATCTCCGTGCTCACTTCCCTTCAGCTGTTTCCGTTCCCGCATGGCAGGCCGGACGCAGGTCCTTTCCGGTCTGTGCATTCAATAAACAGGAACGATACATCATTCAGACAATATTATCATATAAATTCTTTGTGCGTCAACCTCGGGAAAGCCGCCGCGCTGCGGAAAGCCGGTTGCAGCCCTCCGCCCTCTATGGTAAGATCTGAGAGGAACCTGAAAGCGGATTCATCTGAACCCGGGAAAGGATGGCTGCCATGAAAAAAACTGCGGTGTGGCTGACGGTCTTTCTGATGATCTGGGCCGGCCTTGCGCATGCGGAAACAGCTGCCGCGATTACGGCGGAAACAATCCTGGATGATATGCTGGCGGCGTACCGGAAACCTTCCGCGGAAGCCGCGGAGCGTCTGGACAGGGATGTGGAAACGCTGAACGAGCCCGTCCTCCGGTCCGTCGCGGAGTACTGGAAGCAGGCCTTTCTGAGCGATGATTATCCGCTGTACTATTTCCGGACGGACCGGCCGGAGTGGGAGATTCCGGATCCTTCGAAGCACGCCTTCGTCGTCCTGGGCTTCCGGCTGGTGAACGGCGAAATGGCCCGGGAGCTGCGGGGCCGCTGTCTGGCTGCCGCCGAGGCCGCCAAAGCCTGGCCCGATGCGCTGGTGATCTGCACCGGCGGCGCTTCCGGAACGAATAATCCGGAAAGGAAAACGGAGGCTGCGCTGATGGCCGACTATCTGAACCGGCGCTGCGGTATTTCCCTGTCCCGCGTCCGGCAGGATCCGAAGGCCATGTCCACCGTGCAGAATGTGCTGAACAGCTTTCACATTATGCAGGAGGAGGGCATTGAAACCCTGACGGTGGTCACCTCCGGTTATCATATGCGCTGGGCCGTAGCCCTGTTCACCGCGGCCGCCGCCTGGTACCGGGAGCAGGGATACCCGGTCCGGATCATCGGAAACTGGTGCTACAACACCCGGCCGGCCAAGGGCTATGACCAGATGAACGCCCAGAAAGCCGTTTCCCAGCTGAAAACCCTGCTGATCACCGGAAACGATGCGTTCTTTCCGGCAAAGACATCGCCATAACGCCGCCGGGCGCACACAGAAAAGAGGACGGAAGCTGCGCGCTTCCGTCCTCTTTCCGGTTCAGACTGCCCGGGCGATACCGTCCGGCGTCCTCTCCGGCCTTTTTCCGTTCTTTCCGGATCAGTCGATCACGGATACCGGATCCCAGCCGAATTCCTGATAGGCTTCGATATCCAGATGATTGGCGGCCACATATTCCACCACAGCCGCCCGCTGATACTGAGGCAGATAGCTGTTTTCGGAGGCGCCGGTCGTATTCATGTACTCTTCCAGCAGCTTCTCATCCCCGTTGGCGAACTTCTTCAGATCCTCATAGTACGCTTCTCCGTCGCCGGCGGCCTCAAAGGATACGACGGTCCAGCCGTCTTCCTTCTTTTCCAGCTTCATGATGCCGGGGCATTCGGACGCGGACTTCTCGTCCAGGATCTTTCCGTTCTCCGCGTTCCGGGCGTAGGAGAAGAGCCAGAAGTTCCCCCAGACTGTCGCTTCGGTTTCTTCCTTGTTCATCTCCGTCTTCACGATGATCGGGGTGGGAATCAGAACGCCGCCCTCTTCCACGGTGACGCCGCTGTCCATCGTCAGCATGTAGCCCACCACCGCTTTCAGCACCGGGTCCTCCTGCGGGGCATTATAGGTCCAGGCCGGCAGCGCGCTGCTGTTTTCCGCCATAGCGCACCCAATCCCCAGAATCATCACGAGAGCCATCAGAATCGATACCGTCTTTTTCATTATCATGTTCTCCTTTTCTTTTTATCCTTTTCCGTATCTGTTTCACAAGGGTTTTTCCTCATGTCACCAGTTGATACGGATGAAAACGGAGGCTGGCAGTTATATTTTTTCGACCGGCTCCCCCGGTTTTCTGCCGGTCTCCGCCCGTCAGCCGCTCCGGCACCGCCGGACCGTTGAGTTATTCTCCGCCGCGTGATACAATTCCCGCGTGAAAGAAAGCTCCGGGCGGGAGGATCCGCTTCACCCCCGCCGGAGAGAAGCGAGGAAAAGCCGTGGATCAGAACGAGCAGTGCATGCGGCATCTTACCGATCTGTGCCGAAGAGCCGAACGGACGGGGCAGTGGTTTTTTTCCGCCTTTCTGTCCCCGGCCGAGCAGGAGGACTTCCGGGTTCTTCCCTCGTCCGCCCCGTACAGCTTCTGCTTCTGGGGCGGCATCGAACAGGCGGAAAGGAAAATTCTGGCCGCGGGGAACCGGGAAGAATCCGAGCCGGTTTTTCCCCTGGCGGTTCTGAAAATCACGCCCCTCTCCCTGAAGTTTGCGGAGGATCTGACGCACCGTGATTATCTGGGCGCGCTGCTGCATCTGGGGATCGACCGCTCCCTGATCGGCGATATTCTGCCGGACGGAAAAGCGGCCTGGGTCATCTGCCTGTCCTCCGCGAAGGATCTGATCCTGGATGAGCTGCACCGGGTCAGGCGCACCGAGGTCAGCGTGCAGGAAGCCGAACCGGACTGCGAGGAGCTGCGCCCCCGGTACGCGCCTCTGTCGCTGAACGTTCCTTCCGAGCGGCTGGACGCGATCGTCGCGGGGTTCACGGGGCTTTCCCGGGAGAAAGCCGCCGGCCTCTTCCCCGCGGAAAAAGTGTTCGTGAACGGCCGGCCCGTCCTCCATCGGGACGCAAGGCTGAAGGCGGGCGATATCCTGTCCGTCCGCGGATTCGGAAAGGCGGTCTATGACGGCGTGGAAAGAGAATCCCGGAAAGGACGGCTGGTCCTCTCCATGCGGAAATATGTGTGAAGGTTATTCCTGCGGTTTCCGGTAGAAACGGCCGGTCAGCGAGTCGGTCCGCTGCGTGTTGACAAACGCGTGCGGATCCGTTTTCATGGTCTCCTGCACCACATTGCGCACTTCATCCGCCGAAACCACCGTATAGATCATCGAGCGGGGCTGATTATGATAGAGCCCCTCCCCGCGGAAAAGCGTCGCTCCGTGATGGGTTTTATCCCGGATAATCCCGTAGATTTCCTCCGGGTGATCCGTCACGATCCAGAGCGTCCGGTGCTGATACCGCCGGTACAGCGTATGCAGCACCTGGGTGGTTACATACTGAAAAATCATGGAATACAGCGCCCGTTCCCATCCCAGCGCCACGCCGGCGACCGCCAGCATGATCACGTTTCCGGCCAGGATCATGGCAAAAGCATCCCGGCCTTTTTTCTCCGAAATATAAATGCTGATAAAGTCGGTGCCTCCCATGCTGGCCCCGGCGCTCAGGCACAGGGTGATGGCGGCTCCGTTGATCACGCCGCCGAACACGCTGTTCAGCAGCGGATCCTCCGCCAGGGTCAGCACCGGAAGCATATCCGCCAGCACGCTGGTAATGGCCACCGCGACAATCGACAGGGCGGCAAACCGCCGGCCGATAAACCGGAAAGAAAGCGCCGCGGCGATCAGATTCAGGCCCAGGGAAAAGACCGTATACGGCGGCGTGAACCCCAGATACCGGGTGCAAAGCTCCTGCAGCAGCAGGGAAATGCCGGAAAAGCCTCCCGGAAACAGCCCCGCCGTCCGGACAAAGCTGACAATCGTCAGCGCCGACAGCGAGGCGCCCGCCAGCAAAAGCCCCCACTGCAGGAATCTTCGTTTCACGACTGATTTTCTCTCCGCTGCTTTCTTTTCCATTTCTTACTCCTTCAGAAAACCGAGGCAGCTGTTCAGCACATTGAAAAGCATATCCCCGGAGCATACCGGAATCACGGCATCCGTACCGCCCACCGGCGCCTCTTCGAAAAGATCGGCCGCGCCGGTCAGCACCAGCGCCGGAAAAATATCCATGCCGGGACCGAAAAGGATTTCCAGATACGGCGCGTACTTGGCGGCCTGAAGAACCTCCTCCGGATCAATGCGGTCCTTCATTTTGAATTCAAGGGAAAACACCCTTCCGGGCAGAATCAGCAGCACATCCGCGTAAATCCGGACGTACCTGGCCCGGTTCATCCGCAGCTCAAAGACGATTTCCCAGCCGCGGAAGGGCAGATCCGTCATCTCCCGCAGATCGTCAAACAGGCGGCGCATGGTTTCCCGGCAGTCGGTAAAGGAATGCATCAGCCCACGGGTATCGTTCAGGTTCCTTCCGATCCGCCGGCAGCCTTCCGTCAGCCGGGCCAGCCATTCCGCTTCGCCCTGCGCCAGAAACTCCCCGACGGTTCCGTACCATCCGGAAAATTCATACAGCCCTTCATAGGGCGCCTGCTGCCGGACCAGGGCGTGCCACCGGTATTCCCGGTCCTGATAGCATAATTCCCGCATCAGGGCGGAGGAAACCAGCAGACGATTGACGCTTTTCCGGTCCAGCCCGGTTTCCTGAGCGATTTCCCGGGCCTTCAGCCCCGGCTTCCGGGAGATCAGGGAATATACCCTCCGCTCCTCCTCCGGAAAAAGGCCGCCGAAACTGTTTTTCATGCTATCCGCCGCCGTCTCCCTTCCCTGCCGGCCAGCCGGCGTTCCTTACGCCTTGCCGGCTTCCGTATCATTCACCACGTTCCGGGCCCAGAAGTCGGAGCGCAGCATCAGGATGCCGATCAGCACCTTCACGATATCGACAAACATCACGCAGGCGTAGATCTGAACGATGGTCAGATCCGTAAAGCGGGTCAGGATAAAGGCCAGCAGCACCGTCACGACCCAGGTGTAAACGGCATCGAAGAAGAAGGTGATCACCGTCCGGCCTCCCGACCGGATGGTAAAATAGGTCACGTGCGCAAAGGAATGAATCGGGAGGGACAGGCCGGCAATGATCAGCATCTGGCGAACCAGCTCCTGAACCTCCGCTCCCACGTTATACAGCCTGGGAATCAGCGGAGAGGCCAGAATCATCCCCAGGCCGATGATCACGTGAATGATCTCCGTCAGGAAGATCAGTTTCCGGTCCACATCCCGGGCTTCCTCCATTCTCCCGGCCCCGAGGCGCTGCCCCACCATGATGGATACGGCGCTGCCCATGGAGAACATGATGACGCAGAACAGGTTCCAGGTGGTTCCGGCGATATTCAGCGCCGCCACCGCGTTCAGCCCGCGGACGGAATAGAAGCGGTTGATAAACGTCATCCCGAGGGACCAGAGAATCTCGTTCAGCAAAAGCGGGGCGGCCGTGCGGGAAATCCTTCGCACCAGTTTCCCCGGCACATAAAGGCTGCGGTAGGCTCCGGAGATAAAGACATAGCGGTCCGTATGCCGGTGGCTGTAAATCAACACGATCAGCAGTTCGACATAGCGGGAGATCACCGTAGCCATCGCCGCGCCTTCCACCCCCAGCTTCGGCGCGCCGAGATTGCCGAAAATCAGCAGCCAGTTCCCGGCCAGATTCGTCAGAATGGCACAGATGCCGGCGAACATCGGAACGCGGGTCTCTCCGGATTCCCGCAGGGTTCCGGCATAAACCTGCACCAGGGCGAAGGGCGGCAGTCCCGCCAGCATGATATTCAGGTAGGCGCATCCGCTTCGCAGCGTCAGATCCAGGTCGCCTCCGTTGCTGTCCCCCTCCAGAAAGGAGGCAATAAAGCTCCCGCCGAAAAACCGGTACACCAGGATCGCCGCCGCGCTGCAGGCGACTCCGAAGATCAGCTTGTAGCGGAAGGTATGGCGCATGCCGTCCATATCGCCCTTGCCATAGAACTGGGCGCCGAAAATACTGGCGCCGCTCAGCCCTCCGAAGATCGCCAGGTTGAACACCATCATCACCTGGTTGGCTATGGAGGCGGCGGAAATCGCTTCCGTGCCCAGGCTGCCGACCATCACATTGTCCAGCAGGGAAACAAAGGAGGTAATAAACTGCTGAATCATGATCGGAATCAGCAGCGTCAGCATCGATTTATAAAAAGCCTTATCTCCGATCAGCCGTGAACGCATTGAAAAAGCCCTCGCCGATTTCGTTCTGTCCGGATCCTCTCCTGCCGCCCGACGTCCGAAAACAGCCGGCCGCTTCATCCGGAAACATAAGTATTGCATGACCGCCGGGGAAAGTCAACGAAAATCCCCCGGAGAAATTCAAAGGCGCCGGAAAAAACCGCCTCTTCCGCTTGTGAAAACGGAACGCCCGCCTTATAATGGAAAGGCAGGAAAACCTGTATATTTCACAAAGCAGCATAACAGGAGGAATCATCATGAAGGATCCGAATTGCGGTTACTGCGCCGGCGGGGCTCCCCTGGCGGCCTTCGGCATCAAAATCTGCGACCTCAGCGTCAGCCAGCTGATTCTGTTCAAGGAACAAAGCCATCCCGGCCGCTGCATCGTCGCCTACCGGGATCATGTCAGCGAGATCGTCAATATCTCCGACGAGGAGCGGAACGCCTTTTTCGCGGATGTGAACCGGGCGGCCAGGGCGATCCACGCGGCCTTCCATCCGGACAAGGTGAACTATGGCGCCTATGGCGATACCGGCTGCCATCTGCATATGCACCTGGTTCCGAAATACAGGGACGGTTATGAATGGGGCGGCGTGTTTGCCATGAATCCCGGAGAAAAGTTCCTGACCGACGCGGAATATGAGGAAATGATCCGGAAAATCCGGGAGCATCTGGACTGAGCCGAAGAAGCCGCCTGCCGGTTCCGGCTACCGGAAAAAGGCAACGGAGCCATAGATGTTCATGCTGATGCCCAGCAGCATCAGCAGCGCGTCCAGCCGGGTGATCTTCCGGCCTCCGCGCCAGGTGAAGAGCAGCAGGGCGGGCATCAGGTCAATCATGTAGCGCGTACCCAGCTGCATCCCGCCCAGCGTGCGGTGCAGAAGCAGCAGGTTGAAATGAATCAGCAGGCCGGCCAGCAGAATCCAGTCATCGGTGTCCCAGGTTCTGCGCACCGCCCGGCGAACGGCTTCCATTCCGCAGATCACGTACAGCGGATTCAGCAGCACCAGCGCGCTGGGGCCGAGCATTTCGAAGGTCAGCACGCCGTTCTCCAGCCTGGGCATGCGCAGGATATTGCCCAGATTCTTTCCCCAGTGGCTCAGGGAGAACTGCGTATTGCCCGGCCGCGTGAATTCCGGCAGGAAGTTATGGCCGAATTCCAGCGGATTTCCGAACCGGATGAAGTTATACCATCCGTAGGCCGCGGCGATCAGCAGCGGAACAATCACATAGGGAATCATCCGGAGGAGGGTGCGGAAAAAGCCCTCCTCTTTCTGATGCACAAAGCGATACAGGCAGAACAGCCCGTAGGGCACATAAACCGCCTGGAAGGGCCTGCAGCCTACCGCCAGCGCGAGGCAGATCAGTCCGGCCGCGACGCCGACTTTTCCCTTCCCGCCTTCCGCTCCCGTAACGCCCCGGAAAAAAACCGTCGTCAGCAGCATGCTCATTCCCTGGGCCGTATACCATACGCCGCCCCGCAGCATAATAATCCAGAGATTGCACCCGCAGACATAGAAGAAGGAGATCACCGCCGCCCGGACCGGATCGGCCTTCATCCGGAGCAGCAGGGAGTAGCCGAAACCGGCGGTCATCAGCGCCATGATCAGATTGGTCAGCAGGGTCGGCGTATTTTCTCCCCACAGAAAGGTCAGCGGAAGCATGACGACCGACGGAAACGGCGGAAAGCTGACATAGAATTCGCCCTCAAATTCCGCCAGCTCCAGCCAGCTGTGGGAAGCCTGATCCACCGTCGTCCGCCCTTCCCGCCAGGCCATCGCCTGCAGGGTATAGCTGTCGTAGGCGCTGTGCTTCATCAGGGAAAGGCCGGTGCCGGACAGAACCAGCAGATACACCATCAGCACGGCGATCACCATCGTGAGTCCGGTCAGGACTCTGTCCGTAGTACGCTTTTCAAGCATGGCTGAAAAGTCCTTTCCTGCTGTTTCCGCCGCCCGGTCATCGCTCCGGGGCGTTCCTTCAGAGATTCGCTGTGAAAAAATCCCCGGATTGCTCCGGGGAATCCAGTGTCCAGAGGGGTTCACGGCCTTTCCGCGGCTGCCTTAAAAACTCCGCGGTTTCCGTTTCCTGCGCCGTCTCTGCTGCCTGTCGATTGCTTCGGTGGCTTTCTCCGCCGCTTCGGTCACGGTATCCTTCGCTGCCGCGGCCGCTTCCTCCACCGCTTCGGCGGTCTTCTCCACCGCTTCGACGGCTTTCTCCACGGCCTCTGCCGGCGCTTCGGTCGCTGCTTCCTTCTCCGGCTCCGGGCGGAGATCCGGCGCGTCCACATTTCCCTCGCTGGCGCCGATGACGATCAGCTCGCCTTCCGCCCCGGTCAGCTTGTCCGTTCCGGATTTCAGCGCGTCCACCAGCTGCTGGCTGAAATTCGCCTTCAGGGCTTCCACATCGCCCTGGAACAGCGACTTGCCCGCCTGCTGAGCCACCTGGCCCAGGGTGTCCATCAACACCTTGATCTGATTCAGATAGTAATTATAGGTTTCCGAAAAGCTGTTCACCGTATCGGCCACGAAATTCTCATTGTCGTGCCGGTTGCCCGCGATTTCGTTTTCCAGATTGTGCCGGGCCAGAGCGGCTTCCCGGGCAAATTCCTGTTCCTTTTTGACCCGGGTCTCCTCGAACTCCCGGATTTTTTCCTCGTAAAGCTTTTTCAGCCCTTCATATTCCGCGATGGAGACCTTCATCGCTTCTTCCAGATCCGGAATGCTGGAATCGGCGATCTTCGCCTCCAGCTCCTTCACCCTGCCTTTCGAATAGCCAAGCTCTTTCTCCAGCTTCGCCTTCTCCTCGTTGGCCTTCTCCAGATCCAACTTGACAGTCAGCAGCATAGAGGATAATTCCTTCGAGCGGCTTCCGAACATGATACCGTCCTCCTTCTGTTTATCGAAATACACCCTGATGATTAATCATTTTATCATAAAAAGATGACAAAATTTTGAACAACTGATGACAGATTATCACCAGATCAAAAAGTTTTACATTTCCTGACTGAACAGAAAGACCTTCGGCTGGCAGATCCGGTCTCCCCGGGTGATTCTCAGCGCCTCTCCGTCCCGCCGGACGTCTTTCGGCTCATACAGCGCCAGAAAGTCCTCCGGACCGCTGATCGGCCAGTCCGCGTTGAATTTGGTCCTGTAGTGCATCGGCAGCATGGTACCGGCCTCCAGCTGATCCGCAATCTTCCGGGCCAGGGCCGCGTCGATGGTATAGAATCCGCCCACCGGAATCATCAGAATATCCGGGTGATGCAGAATCTTCGCGTTCTCTTCGGTCAGCGCGCAACCCAGATCGCCCAGATGCACCACCCTCAGTCCTTCCGCTTCCAGCAGAAAATGCAGGGTTTTCCCGCGTTTGGCGCCCTGCGCGTCGTCATGATCCCCGGTCACGGCGGTCAGACGGATCCCGGTCTCCAGGGTGTATTCACCGGCTGTGTCGATCACCCGCGGATTTCCTTCCAGCAGGTTCACCGCGTCATGATCGTGGTGATGATGGGACACCAGAACCGCGTCCGCCCGGATCTTCCGGACCGGATACCCGCAGCTTTCGTCGTAGGGATCCGTCACGATCCGCAGACCGCTCTCCGTCTCCATCAGGAATTCCGCGTGTCCGATATGCCGAATCAGCATGTTTCTCTCATCCTTTCAGTTGTCTGTGCTTCCCCCGGTTCCTCCGGTACGCCGCGGGACGGATCGCGGAACCCGTGCCTCACTCCTCCGTGAAAAAAGCCTCCGGAACGGGCGGAATCCCCCTGCCCTGCCGCAGCCGGACCGCCCATTCCCGATGCAGGCCGGCGCACACCGCTTCCCAGCCTTCGCCGCCGGCCTCTCCGGCTTTGATCAGCCTCCGGATCACCCGGGCGGTTTCTTCCGGATCCCCGTTTCCGCCCGGCCTTCGCCGGCGGAGCAGGCTCAGGCAGCAGGCCGTTTCCGGCCCCGGTTTTTCCGGCTTCCATCCGGCCGGCGGCGCTTCGGGAACCTTGTCCAGATCGATCCAGCCGTTCCGTTCCTCCGCGGTCCATCCCATTTCCCGCACCGTCCGCAGAAAACCGGGCACGGCCTCCGGAGCGGCGGCCGGCAGATCCGTGGCATACAGCGCGTCCTCCCGCAGGCTTCGCCGCAGGGCCGGGCGCCGCGTCCGGGAAAGCCCCTCCAGCGCCCTGTTCAGTTCCTCCCTCAAAGCGTTCATCCGCGGATCCTCTACCGGACGGTCAGCGGAGAGCCGGTCAGAACGTCCGCTACGGCGTTCCCCGCCTTCTCCATGGTTTTCATCTGTTCGCTGTCCATTCCGTCCGGAGCCTTTCCGTTGACGGGCACGCACCGGTAATTGAATTTGCCGTCCTGCTTATAGCGCCAGATATACACCGGCGTATAGCTCATTCCCGTCAGCGCCGCTCCGTCCGGCCCTTTGTCAAAGGTCACATGCAGCAGATAGCTGCCCAGGCGTTTGGCGTTGTTCCGGTTCCCGCTCAGCAGGGTCCCCAGGCTGTAAACGCACAGGGTCTGATGCGGCCGCCCGTCGGTCCCGGTGACGGAGATCATTTCGGCCGCCTGCGGGATCCGGCTTCCGGATCCGATGATCACATCCGCCCCGGCTTCCGCGATCTGCTGCGCCATCTGGCGCTGTGATTTATCCACGTTTTTCCCGTCCCGGCCCCAATGGATCAGAATAATGACCGCTTCCGCCCCGCCGGCCCGGGCGTTCTGAATATCCTGCTGAATCGCCGCGGGATCCGCCGCCGGCACGGCGGCGTCGTCCCCGTTTTTGGCCATGCTTTTCCGCGAGGAAGCGCTGATCGTCCCGGTATAGGCCCCGATATAGAACCGGATACCGTTCAGCACCGTCAGCTCCCCGTTCGCCTCCAGCCCGGGCGTCAGAATGCCCTGGCTTTCCAGCGCCCGGCGGGTGCTCTCGAGACCGGCCTGCCCCTTGTCATAAATGCCGGAGAACCCGCCGAAAGCGGCCTTGATTCCCGCGCTGCTCATCAGTTCCGCCGCGGAAGCCGGAACGATGGATGCATTGACCTTGTAATCGTCGCTCAGAATGTTTTCCAGAAAAACGCAGCTCCAGTCCGCCTGAAAAGCCTCCCGCAGCGGCTGAAACATATCCGTGAAATCGTATTTCTTCGTGTCGCTGAAGTAGCAGCTCCGGCGCACCTCCGTTTCGATCGCCGTCGTTCCGCCGAAGGTCAGCACCGCCCTCTGCGTTTCCGCTCCCTTCCCGCCGGACGGGACGGCTGAGGCGGGCGTCTGCGTGGGCTGCGGAACAGCCGCGGCGGCCTGCGAAGCCTCTCCCGGTCCCCCGGGCTGCGCCGCGGAATCCTGCTGAATCCGGATATCCTCGATCTTCTGATCGCCCTTCTCCATCTGCAGGGCGCCCGCCACCCGGGCCAGATCAATGGATCCGTTCCCGGCCAGCCGCAGGACCACAAAGACGCTGCCGCCCAGCGTGACCGCCAGAAGAACCAGCATCACTGTCGTTCCGAAGGAGACCCCCCGGCGTTTCCGCTTCATCCCCGTCCTCCTCAGTGCAGCACCGCGGACAGTATCACGCTGAAGCCCATAATGCCCGCCAGAGCCAGCGCCGCGATCTGAATGATTTTTTTCCTTTTATCCGCTTTATCCGTTTTGCGATTCGTCATGCGTTTTCTCCCCCTGTTTCGCGATGCTCCTATCATATCATTTCCGGGAATGAAAAGCAAACGGAAGGCGTGCTGCCACGCCTTCCGCGATGATCATTGATGAGGATCCTGCCGCTTACGAATCCCTGTCCGTCCGGGTCCGCCGCCGGGTATTGGTCCGGGCGGGTTCCTCCGGCTTAAAGGAGGCGGTGTACTTCGCATCCTCTTCTCCGCTGCTGGTATAGCGGGCATAGGGATTCTCCGTGGTCTTCCCGTAGGCCTTGGGAGCGCTCTCAGCGCTCTCCGACGGTTTCGGGGCGACCGTTCCGTTCTGGTTGGTATAGGTTCCCGTGCGGACCCGGGCCGCGTTCTGGGCCGGGACGGCCGCGGTTTCGCCCGATGCGCCGGTCTGCGGCTTCGCGGTCTGGCCGGTCTTGGCCGCGTTCTGCGCGGCCCGCTGCTGCTGCGCCTTCTTCTGGGCGGCCCGCTGGGCTGCCTGGCGTTTGCGCTGCGTGGTGGCATACCAGTAATATCCGCCGCCGGCTCCCACGATGGCCAGTCCGCCCAGGATCCAGCCCAGGGCGCTGCCGCCGCTCTGTTCCTGCGGATATTCGACCGTTTCCGTAGCCAGCGGTTCAATCTCCGGTGTGGGCGTCGCTTCGGTCAGCTTCGTTCCCGTCTGGCTCTCGATATAGGCGATGGCATCGGCAATCTTCTGGTCCTTGTCCGCGCTGTCCTTATAATAGACCTCCAGGGTGGTCTTCAGCGTCTCGGCCGTGATCTTTCCGTTCTTCACGTCCGCCGTCAGGGAATCCAGATATTCCTTGTTGGGAACATCCTCCGTGTTCTCCTTCAGGGGTTCGGGCGTGGCAAAGGGATCGAAGGGTTCGTAGCTGACCTCAATTCCGCTGTTGGGATTGACCCAGGTGTCCACCTTCTGGTCTTCCGCGGAAACGATGCCCGACGCGCTGCCCTTTCCGGTGTTGTTCACCGTACCGCCCTGCGCGGGCTGCGCCGTGGCGGCAGCGTTATTGACAATTCCCTGCGTATAATTGGAGGAATTCAGGAACTCGTCCAGCTCGTCCAGGGTCATCTGGTAGAAAAACTCTCCCACGATATAGCCCGTCTGGCCGTTATAGTTCACCCGGTACCAGGTCTCGCCGTTCACTTCCTCCGAGCCCAGAATCAGGCAGAAGGCATAGCGCTTCAGCTGCGCCAGCCGGATGGAATTGGTGCGGCTGGGCCGGTCCCGGAAATTCACGTTCTCCGAGGATACATATCCGTAGCTGCTCAGGGCTTCTCCGTTATAGGGCGCGGTGGTAATCTCCACGGTGGGAGCCGGAGTCGTGTTCATCTGATCCAGATAGCTCATCACTTCAGACTCGCTCATCATCCGCAGCATGTCCGCCCGCACATAGCCCCATACGCCGTCGTACCGGACTTCGTGCCAGGCAACGCCGTCCACATAGGTCTGTCCGGATACATAGACCACCTTGTTGGGAGGCAGCTCCGCGTCGATCACGCTCATGGAGCTGGGCCAGTTCCGGACATAGGCGCCGTCTCCGATGGTGACCGCGTATCCGACCCGCTGCACGGGCTCCTGGGTCGGCGCCACCGTGGCGGTCGCTTCGGCCGTCGGCGTCGCGGTGGGTTCGGCCGTCGG
>JAGCBO010000262.1 GCA_017652125.1 Clostridia bacterium
TCACGACGCTGGCGCGAAAGGACGGATAGCTGGCGATCACATTCTGGATTTCACCCAGCTCAACCCGAAGACCCCGCAGTTTCACCTGGTCATCCATCCGGCCGTGGAATTCGATGTCCCCGTCCTCCCGGATCCGTACCAGATCGCCGCTGCGATAGGCCCGCTTCCCGAGAAGCGTGATGAAATTCTTTTTGTTGAGATCCTCCCGGCCGATATAGCCCCGGCCCACGCCGTCGCCCATGATCACCAGTTCGCCCAGGGCGCCCAGGGGCTGCAGCTTTCCGTTCCGGTCCATCGTCGCCATGGTCACGTTGGCCAGCGGACCGCCGATGGTCACATCGTCGGCGCTTGTCACCTCTTTTAATGTGCAGCTGACCGTGGTCTCCGTGGGGCCGTAGGTATTGACGATATACAGGTCGGGATTGATGGCCTTCAGCCTGTCAAACAGTACGGGCGGGAAGGCTTCCGCACCGACATCGATGGCCTTCAGGCCCCTGATGGCCGGCGCGAAGGCGTCGATCTCGATCATGTTCATGAAATAGCTGGGGGTGCCGTTGATGACGTCCACATGGTTCCGGACCATCAGATCGCACATCTGCGCCGCGTCCATCATCTGCTCCCGGGTGGAAAGCACATTGGTCATCCCGTGGGCAAAGGGGACGAACTCCTCGGTGATGGACACATCAAAGGTAAAGGCGGCCATTGCGACGCTGACGGTTGCTTTTTCCGTATAGGTCAGGGTTTCGTAATTCCTCGGATTGTCATCCGCATAGCTGACCAGGTTCCTGTTCGTCAGCATGACGCCCTTGGGTTTGCCGGTGGAGCCGGAGGTATAGATGACATAGGCAAGGGCTTCAAAGGGGACTTCCGCATTGACGTTTTCCCTGCTGCCGGAGGATACGGCTTCCATCGCATCGATGACCGTGATTCCCTCCGCCCGCAATGCGGCGATCAGGTCTTTTCTTCTTTCCATGACCCGTCCCGTGGTGATCAGCAGCCTGGAGCCGGAATCCTCCAGGATGAACCGGATCCGTTCCTCCGGGTATTCGGGATCGATGGGCATGAAGGCGCCGCCGCTCCTGAGCACGCCCTCCCGCATCACATCGGCATAGCTGTCCCGGTCCGCCATGACGCCCACAATCGTTTCGGGTCCGGCGCCATGCTCCCGCAGGGTATGGCCGACCGCGTTGGCTTCTTCATTCAGTTCCCGGTAGGTGAGGGTGCGGTCGACGGCGATCAGCGCGATCCGGTCCGGATATTTCTCCGCGCTGTCCTGCAGCAGCCGGTAGGCGGGGCGCTCCGCCACCGCGGCGTCGGTATCATGCAGGGACAGGATCGCTTCCCTGCCCGCTTCGGATACAAGTTCAATTTCCCTGACGGTTTCCTGAACGGTCATATCGGACACGATTTGATCCAGCATGGATACAAAGCCGTTCATGGTATAGCCGCTGTAGCGGGAAGGATCACGCTCTGTCCGATAGACGATTCTGTCTCCGTTCAGCCAGATGTCCACCCCGAAGGGAGCAATGGTATGCGAAAGCGGCAGCTCCACCTTGCCGGCGGGATGACGGCCGATCATCACCTCATCGGAGGTTTCCCCCTGATAGGCAAAAAGAACATCCGCGCCGATGCCGTACGCTTTCCGGATTTCGGCAAAGCTGTATATATCGTTGGCCATGGCGGTCAGCAGCTGATGCTGATATTTCTGAACCATGTCCCTGACCGTTGAATCCTGATCCGATTCAAACCAGACCGGCAGCGTCTTCACGAACATGGAGATGCTGCGCGCCATTCTGGAATCGCTTCTTCCATTGTAGATGGTGGAGAATACCGCATGATCGGATCCTGTGTAGGCCTGAAGCGCCATCCCGAAAGCAGCGGTGAAGAAGGCATTGAGTGACAGTCCGTTTTCGAGGCAGTAGGCACGGACAGGATCGGCGCTGATTTCACCGATGAATGTCTGATGCACAACCTGGGAATCCGTGGGCCCGGCATCCCTGACCGGCAGGGTTTCCCCGCCGCAGCCCAGGAAGATGCTGTCATACCAGGCCTTGGCGGTTTGCGGTTTGTCCGTTGTCAGACGATAGGCCTCATCCAGCGCGGCCTCGTAGCCCGTGTAGGTTTCCACAGGCACATCCGCTCCGTCATAAGCGCTGTTCAGATCCTCCAGGAATATACTGAAGGAACTGCCGTCGCTGACGATATGATGCATGTCCACGAAAAGATACTTTCCGTTTTCGGTATCAAACAGTGCTGCGCGGAACAGCCTTTCCCCCGATGTCAGATCATAGGGACGCACCAGCTCCGCCATTTCGGGAAGATGATCGCTGATTTCGATTTCAACGGCTTCCGGCTGATTCCTCACCGCTTTGATCTCGCCGTTTTCATCGCGAAGCGTCATGAACAGATACGGATGCGACAGGAACGTTCGGATCAGGGCATCCCGCAGCCGCGGCAGATCCACGCCGCTGTCCAGATGGTATAAAAACGGAATATTATAGACCGTTGTGCCGGCATACAGTTCGCTGTCGACATAGATTCCCATCTGCGTCTGGGACAGGGGATAGCTTTCCCGCAGTTCATAGGAAACGGCTTTTTCTCCCGATTTGCTTAAGATCAGGGATTCGATGCCTTCCGCGGTTTTGCTCTGATAGATTTCCGAAACATTGACATTGACATCGAAACGCTCGGACAGCACCGAACACAGCTTGATACAGCCGATGGAGGAAAGACCGGCCATGTACAGATCCGTGGTGATGCCGATCCGGCCGGTTCCGATCACTTCCCCGGCGATATCGAGGATTTCCTGCTGCATTCTGTTCCTGGCCGGAATTATTTCATCCTCGGTGATTTCAATGGCCGGCAGCGCCTTTTTATCCACCTTGCCGTTGGCGTTCATCGGCATGGCATCCAGCTGCATAAAGGCCTGAGGCACCATGTAGGCGGTCAGGTAACGGGAGATATGCGCCCGCAGATCAGCAATGTCCACCTGCTCATCCGCGGTGAAATAGGCCGCCAGGTAATCCGTCTCCCCATGGACGACAATCACCACATTGGAACGGACGGCCGGATAGGAAGCGATTACGCTCTGCACTTCGCCCAGTTCGATCCGCAGGCCCCGGAGCTTCACCTGGTCGTCTATTCTGCCGTGGAATTCGATCTGTCCGTCCTGTCTGATCCGGACCAGATCGCCGCTGCGGTATGCCGGCATACCCAGCAGGCGAATAAAACTCCTTCTGGTCAGATCGTCCCGGCCGATATAACCTCTGCCCACGCCATCCCCCATGATCACCAGTTCGCCCATGGCGCCAGGGGGCTGGAGGCGCTGCTCCCGGTCCAGGGTGGCCACTTTCACGTTGACAATCGGAAGGCCGAGCGTGATGTCCGGGCTCTGCACATGCTTCATCAGCGTAATCATGGTGGCTTCGGTGGGGCCGTACCCGTTCATAATAAAGAGACCGGGGTTGATATCCGTCAGCCTTCTGTACAGGGACTGCGGGAATTGTTCCGCACCGATATGGATGCTTTTCAGGCTCTTCAGCGCGGGGATAAAGGCGGGAATATCCAGCAGATTGGTATAATAGCTGGGCGTGCCGCTGACCACATCCACATGATGATCCAGGATCAGCTCGGCCAGCTTCTCCGCGTCCATGATCCGGGACTGATCCGCCAGTACGACCGTCAGGCCGGCGGAAAGAGGAACGAATTCCTCCATGACGGAGAAATCGAAAGTCAGCGCCGCAATCGCAAGACTGACGCTGCCGATGTGGTTATAGCCTTTCACATATACGCTTATTTCCGTATCCGCGCAGAAACTGACCAGGTTATGGTTGGTGAGCATCGCCCCTTTGGGTTTGCCTGTGGAACCGGAGGTGAAAATGACATAGGCGAGGGCATCCCCGGGAACATCGGCATTCAGATTGTCTCTGCAGCCTCCGGCAGCCGCGGCTCCGGCATCGATCACACAGATGCCTTCAGACTGCAGGGCGGAGAGCAGTTCCTTCCGTCTTTCCATGACGCTGCTGGTCGTCAGGAGAAGCTTTGCGCCGGAGGTATCCAGGATATAGCGGATTCTCTCCTCCGGGTATTCGGGATCGATGGGCATAAAGGCGCCGCCGCTTTTTAAGGCGCCCTGTCTCATGACGTAAGCATAGCTGTCCCTGTCCGCCATGACGCCCACGATGGTTTCGGGGCCCGCGCCATGTTCCCGCAGAATATGGCCTACCGCGTTGGCCTCCGCATTCAGCTCCCGATAGGTGAGGGACCGGTCGGCGGCGATCAGCGCCGTCCGGTCCGGATATTTCTCCGCGCTGTCCTGCAGCAGCCGGTAGGCGGGACGCTCCGCCACCGGAAACGCGGTATCATGCAGGGAAAGGATGACCTGCCGATCTTCGTCATTGACGAGTTCAATCTCCCCGACCGTTTCTTTTCCGGTCATCCCCAGAACGATCTGATCCAGCATGCGGATAAAACCGTCCATCGTATAGCGGCTGTAAAGCGCCGGATCCCATTCCGTCCGGTATTCAACCTGATCGTTGACGATGCTGACATATACCCCAAAGGGAGCGACAGCCCGGGACGGGGAAATCTCAACTTTCTCCGCGGGAGCCTTTCCGATCCGTTCACAGCCGGCGGTTTCCCCCTGATAGGCGAACAGAACATCCGAACCGATTCCCCAGGCATCGTGGATTTCCGCAAAGCTGAAAATATCATTCGCGGCAGCATCGGAAAGCCATCCGCCCATGGATGCGACGGCGCCCTGAATATCCTGCTCAGGCGCCGCATCGAAGATGACGGGCAGCGTTTTGACAAACATGGAAACGCTGCGGCTGAGGCGGGGATCCTTCCGGCCAGGATAAATGGTGGCGAAAACGGCGGACTCAGAGCCGGTATAAGCCTTCAGCGCGATGCCGAACGCGGTGGTGAAAAACGCGTCCGGCTTCACTCCCGCGCTGTCGCACCAGGCTTTGATCCTGCCGGCGCTGCACGTACCGACGCACCGGGCTGACGCGGTCTGATCTTTCCCCTCCCGGTTGGCCTCGGCAGCAGGCAGCGTCTGTGAATCGCTTCCTGCGCATGCGCGCTCATACCATTTCCGGGCGGCGGCCAGCTGATCCGACCCGCGCTGCTTCTGTTCATCCAGGGCGAACTCAAATCCGCCATAGGTTTCACGGGTGATTTCACCGCCGTCATAGACCGTATTCATATCCTCCAGCAGAATCTGAACAGACCGGTCGTCCGACACGATATGATGCATATCCAGGAACAGGTATTTTCCGTCCGGGCTGTCGATCACCGCGGCGCGGCAAAGCTTCTGGCCTTCCGACAGATCGAAGGGATATACGAGGGCATCCGGGCCGGGAAGATGATCCAGAAGATCCACCCCGATGATGTTGTCAGGGCTGCGCAGCGCCATCGGTTCGCCCTTTTCATCATAGGCAATGGTCATGGACAGATAGGGGTGGGAAATGATCGCTTCCTGCAGCGCGCTCCGCAGGCGCGCCGGATCGACGCTGTCATCCAGCTTAACCAGGCATGGAATATTATAGATGGTTGTGCCCGGAGCGCTGAGACTCTCCGCCAGAATGCCGAGCTGCGTCCTGCTGAGCGGATAAAGGATACCGTGATTGCCGGTTTGTTCAGCGGTTTGATTCTTTTTCATGTTTTCCTCCCCACCCCTGATTCATATAGCAGAGATCAGGTATTTTCTTTGGCTGCCGCTTCATCACGGGAACCGCTCAGGATAATCATCAGCCGGCGCATGCCGAGGAATTCCGAACGGAGACAGGTGTCGCGCGGGACTTCCTCCAGGACGTCCTCATCGTCTTCATCCTCCTCCTCGGGCAGCTCCGGCAGATCTTCCAGCAGATCCTTCTTCGACTGATAATGAAGGA
The DNA here is from genome assembly GCA_017652125.1 of Clostridia bacterium. Lineage (GTDB taxonomy): Bacteria > Bacillota > Clostridia > Christensenellales > Aristaeellaceae > Aristaeella. Next base: position 5,895 of record JAGCBO010000262.1, read on the forward strand.
TCGCGGCCGGATTGCCGTCATCCCGCTGCAGAATCGTGAAACAGCTTTCGGGCGTGAACGTTTCCGTAAGCGTATTCCGCAGGGGATCGGTCATCTTCTGCTTCAGCGTATCAAGCTGTTCCCCGCTGAGCGTCTGGGCCGCGGAGGATTCAAAAGCATCCACAAAGGAAACCGTCAGCCTGCCGCCCTTCAGCAGCAGCAGATTCTCCCGGTGGAATCTCCGCATTCCCCGGGTCAGGTTGCCGCAGAAAAAGCAAAGGTAGATCAGCACCGCCGCCTGTGCGGCCAGCGATGCATACCAGGGAGCATTCATATCCGACCACTGGCTCAGCAGCAGGATCAGGGGAATCTGCACCGCAAACTGCACTACAAACGCCAGATTGGCCTTTCCCTCCTGTGCGGTAGCGGACAGATAGTCGATCAGCATCGTGTCAATGAAGATGAAGAGCTGACAGATGGATACGAGCCGCACGGCGAAAGGAAGCGTTTGCAGCATGAGCGGATCATCAATCTTATAGGGGAGCCAGGCCAGCTTCGGGAAAATACACAGAAGAAGCACGGGGACGCCGATCATGATGAACCCCGTCTTTGTCAGGGAACGCTTGGATATCAGCATACTGGACCTGTTCTGCTCCCCGTGATACGCGGAGGCCATGGGATAGATGGCATCGGTGCAGCCGGCGATGAAGATGGTGAAAATCAGCTCCAGGTTTTCCATGATGGCTGAATTGCCCAGACCGCTTGTTCCGCCGCCCTCCCGCAGGACAAAGTTCTGAATGGCCAGCTGGACAGCACAGAATAAGTACATGATCGCCTCTGCCGTACCGGGCTTCAGGATCTCCCAAAGGCTGGGATCCCCCTCCCTGCGCTCCGGACGGACGATACAGCACAGCCTGTCCTTCTTTCTGAAATGCAGCAGGTAGATGAGGAAACAGACCACAGAGCCCAGCACGGTGCCCAGCGCAACGATCCAGATGCCCCAGTGGAACACATAGACGCCGACGAAGTCAACGATGATATTGACGACTGCGCCGGCAATATCGCCTGCCATCGCCAGTTTCTCGTTATTATCATTGGCCAGGATGTAATCACCGGCAAAGTTCATGACCATAAAGATGCTGCCGGCCATCGTAACGATCAGGTATTCTTTGGCAAGGTCGAAGTTTTCCGGCGTGGCGCTGAGGAGATGAAGCAGCGGGTCGATAAAGATGATGCACGCGGCTGTGAGAATCAGCGACACGACGGAAAGCAGGATCAGCGTCCGGGTAAATACCCGGGACGCTTTTCCCTTTTCACCCGCTCCCGAGCAGCGGGAAATGATGACGCCGCAGCCGATGCCGCCCAATGCGCAGATGATGTTGAATACATAATCCAGGGGACCTGTGATGCCGATGGCTGACAGCGCTTCTTCGCCCATGGCGCCGGAAACGCAGACACTGTCCACAACGGGGGCAATCTGGGAAAACAGCATGCCCAGCATGGGCGGGAAAATATACCGGTAACTGCTCCGCCGGATCAGGCGGTTTTCAGAATGGAAGTCCAGTTCACTCATTTTTTCTCCTGTATAAGAGACCTTCTGATACCGGTCTCTGCGAATGACAATGCGGTTGAATGATTCATCGCGCCTCTTTGGACGGATAATCAGCGAATAATGTGCAGTTCATAGGATCTCGTGCCCAGGCCGATCTTCTCGCCGTGCTCCAGCGCTTCCTTCCATCGGACGTTGGGGTTGTTATCCAGAAAATGATCGTGGTGATGCTTCCAGCCCGGTTTGGCCAGATGATCCCCCAGCTGGCTGTTGCGGAGAGGCTCCGCCTTCTGACACAGATCGGCGCACGCCTGATCCAGGGCCACCGGATCAAAGGATGCCAGCATCCCGATATCCGGCAGGATCGGGGCGTCGTTTTCATCGTGGCAGTCGCAGTTGGGGGAAACATCCATGATCAGGCTGATGTGAAAACACGGCCGGCCGGAACACACCGCCTGGGTATATTCCGCGATTTTGCAGCACAGAATTTCGTTGGCCGCGTCAAACTCGCTTTCAATGGCATCGAAATTGCAGGCTCCGATGCAGCGGCCGCACCCCTTGCACCGGTCGGGATCGATCCAGGCCTTGCCGTCTTCGCCGTAGGAGATGGCCTGGCTGCCGCAGACCCGGGCGCATTGCCGGCATCCGCGGCACTCGTCGGGATCCACCTTCGGCGTCCCCTCCGCGTGCATATGCATTTTCCCCGGACGGCTTCCGCAGCCCATGCCGATATTCTTCAGGGTTCCGCCGAAGCCCACGTCCTCATGCCCCTTGAAGTGCGTCAGGGAAATCAGAATGTCCGCGTCCATCACCGCCCGGCCGATCAGGGCCGTCTGGCAGTATTCTCCGTTGGGAACGGGCACGCTCACATCATCCGTTCCCCGGAGCCCGTCCCCGATGATGATCTGGCAGCCGGTGGTCACGGAATTGAATCCGTTGATCTCCGCGCAGGACAGATGCTCCACCGCGTTGCTGCGGCTGCCGGGATACAGCGTGTTGCAGTCCGTCAGGAAGGGCACGCCGCCCAGCTTGCGGACCACATCGGCCACGGCATGCACATAATTGGGGCGCAGGTACGCGCAGTTGCCCAGCTCCCCGAAATGCATCTTGATCGCCGTAAATTTTCCTTTAAAATCGATCTGCTGGATGCCGGCCGCCTTGATCAGCTTCTGAAGCTTCGCGCACTGGCTGACACCGATTCTGGTTCTGAAATCCGTGAAATATACATCCGCTTTTTTCATGCCGTTTCTCTTCCCCCCGTTCTTTCTCAGTCCAGTCGGAATGGGGGAATTCTACCACTTTTTTCCGTTTGCAACAAGTGCCCCGTCTCCGGATCCGCTGTCCCGTACGATCCAGTGCGGAAAAAAACGAAAAAAGAAACAGGCGGCGCTGACGGCTACAGAAAGATGCTGACCACCCATCTGAGGATCAGCAGGACGGACATCACCCACATCGTTTTGCCAACCTGCCGGGCCTTGCCGGTCAGCACATGAATCAGCACATAGGACAGAATCCCGAACGTAATGCCGTCCGAGATGCTGTAGGCGCAGATCATGAAGATGATACAGAGAAAGGCGGGAATGGATTCCGTATAATCGGAAAAATTAATCTCCCGAATGGGCCTGATCATCATCAGCCCGACGAGGATCAGCGCGGGCGCGGTGGCCGCGCCCGGGATGGAGGCGAAAAGCGGCTTCAGAAAGAGCGCCAGCAGAAACAGAACAGCGGTGGTAACGGCCGTGAGGCCGGTTCTTCCGCCCACGGTCACGCCGGAAGCGCTTTCCACGTAGGTGGTGACGGTGGAGGTTCCCAGCATGGCGCCGGCGGTGGTGCCGACCGCATCGGCCAGCAGGGCCTGCTTGCAGTTGGGAATGGAGCCGTCCTCCCGCACAAGGCCGGAATTGTCTGCGCATCCGATCAGCGTGCCGATGGTGTCAAACATATCCACAAACAGGAAGGTGAAAAGCACAGCCGTAAAATCGAAAAAGGATTTTCCGCTGGAAAAAACCTCGTCAAAGGCGAAGGGGAATAAATAGGGTGCGGAGGGCAGAAACTGGCCGCCGGCATACTCGGTGATCCCAAAGGGGATGCCGATCAGGGTGGTGGCGATAATCCCGATCAGGATGGCGCCCTTCACTTTTCTGATCAGCAGCACGGCGGTCAGAATCAGCCCGATCATCGCCGCGCCGGACCCGCCCGCGAACCATCTGCTGTTCAGCTTCACCAGTGTTGCGCTGTCCGCTACAATCAGCCCGGCGTTCTGCAGCCCGAGAAACGCGAGAAAAAAACCGATGCCGGCCCCGATGGCCTTCTTCAGGGTGGCGGGAATCCGCTTCACGATGACCTCCCGGAGATTGAAGAAAGTCATCAGCAGAAAGATGATCCCCTCCACCAGGATCGCCGTCAGCGCCCAGCGCCAGGAATAGCCCATGCCTGTGCAGACCGTATAGGAGAAGAAGGCGTTCAGCCCCATCCCGGCGGACAGCGCGAAGGGCAGATTGGCATACAGGCCCATCACCAGCGTTGCGATGACAGAGGCGAGGGCTGTGGCCGTGAAGACCTTGTCAAATTCCATTCCGCAGGCGCTCAGGATGGACGGATTCACCACCAGAATATAAGCCATGGTCATAAAGGTGACGGTTCCTGCGAGAATTTCCGTCCTGACGTCCGTCTGATGCTCAGCCAGTCTGAATTTCCTTTCGAGAAAAGCTTTCATAAACGAAGACCTCCTCATGCTGTCTGCTCCGGGGGCCCGTATAACAGCAAACTCCCCCGGTGACAGAGGTTCATCCGTGCGGTATTTTCAGTATTCCTTCCTGATTAGCACAATTGGAAGAGCAGAAGACAGTTGAGATCTGGCGATTCCTGCAGCAGCGCCAGAATATGAACAGGCGCTTATGAGAGAAGGAACGCAGAGGATTCTGCGGAATCATTTATCAGAGCGTTTGGGTTTTGCCCAAAGCGTAAAGCTTGGCCGGCTGAAGCGCGCCGTTCCGCCAGCGGACCTTGAGCCAGTTCAGCGTAAGCACCAGGGCAAAGCAGCCCGGCTTTCCTTCCTCATCCTGTATCGGGATTCCCCGCGTGAAAGCCATGCCGGGGGCCGCCTTCCACCGGTCATCCGCGATCTGCCAGTCTTCCAGCAGATGCATCAGCCGCGCGGCGTCTCCCTCCCTGAAAGCGGTGAGCGTCTCCATCGACTGCCTGATGGCAAAGGAGGCATCGATGGCAAACGTCTCCCCGATGGTTCCGTCCGGCAGAAGATCAAACTGGAAATCCACATTCCCCGGAACCGCGGCCAGGAGTGCGGAAACCTGGGAAAGCATCGTCCCGTCAAAGGCGGTAAACCCGATCTGCCTGAACGCGGCTTCCAGATGCGCGGGATCCTCCGCGCACCGTTCCTTTTCCATCCTGTCCATATAGCCGCAGACGCGGAGCGGCGATCCGGGGCGCCCCCGGAAGAGTCCGAAGAAAGCCAGCGGCCAGCCTTCCGGCATCCGGGAGGCCTTTTCCATATACCGGCTGCCGGCTTCCGCCTCTCCCATCAGATCGCAGAAAACGCCCGCAAGCTCCGTATGCCTGCGCGGCTGAAAGTGAACGGCCGCCAGGCTGTCCTCCGGTTTTCCGGCGTCCAGTTCAAACCCAAAGCAGATATTGTTATATTTCTCCTGGATGCCGGTATACCAGTCCAGCATCCGCTCCGTGCCCGCCGCCGAGGGATGGGAAAACCGGAAATGCTCCGGAACCGATGAATAGAGCGCGGTCACATCCAGAAAGGGCTCTCCCTTCAGCGGAAACTCCAGATACAGCGACGGAAAAGAAACGTCTTCCACAAACGGGAGCACCCTTTCGCAAATCCGGTCCGCGTCTTCCCCGAAGAGAACCGGCCCGCGGCCTTCATCCGCCGCCTGCAGGAAGAGCACCTGGCAGGCCAGCCCGTTGGAAAAAGATTTCATGCCGGCTCCTCCCCCGCCTTCTCCATCCCGGCCATCAGGTAGGCCTTTGCGTCCAGAGGCTCCCCGCCGCGCCAGCGCAGCTTGATGAACGCCGTAAAGCAGAAAATCCGGCTCTTCTCCTCCCCGCGGGCGACCCGTGTGGCGAAGATCGTCTTTTTCAGGTGCTTCCAGCGGTCGTCCGCCAGTCCCCATCCGCTGATCTGTTCCATCAGCCGGTCCGCCTCTTCCGTATCGAAACTGTACCAGCCGCTTTCCCCCGGCGGGCAGGCGAAGCGCAGCGATGCCCCGAGGACCGGCCCGGGCCGGCCGTCTTCCCCGATATCAAACTGGAACTCGAGCTGGAAGGGCGTCCGGGCGAGGGTCTGGCAGCGGGAAAGCATGGTTTCTCCGAATGCGCTGAATCCGGCCTGTTCCAGGTGTTTCCGGAGCAGCTCCGGATCTTCCGCGTAAGCAGCCTGCAGGGGATGCTTCGGAATGCATTCCACGCGCAGGTTCGAACCGGGGCGCCCGGGAAAAACGCCGAAATAACAGGCAAACCAGTTTTCCGGAATGCGCCCGGTAAAAATGCGGTATCTTTCCGCGGCATCCTCTCTTCCGGCCGCGCTGAGAAATCCGGGAACCGTATCCGGTTTCGCCCTGCTTACCAGCAGCTGGACCGCCGGGGAGGGAACCTGATCCGGATACAGATCCCAGCTCAGCGCCAGCTGCCGCACCGTCTGTTCCTGCCCGGCAAACCAGCGGAATGCTTCCGGAAAACCGCCTGTCTCTTCCGGCGGAAAAGGGCTTTCCGGATTCAGCGCTTCCCGGGATGTCAGCACGTGCAGGTCAAACCGCGGCTCGCCCAGCAGCGGCGCCTCAAACCAGATTTCAGGCATCGTACCGGCCGGGACGGACCGCGCGAAGGCCTCCCGTGCCGCCGGCGCGCATTTTCCGAAGAGCGCCTGCTCCCGTCCGTCCCTGGCGGCAAGCGCGTAAAGAATCTCGTAGAGGAATCTTTGATCCATGCCGGTCTCCCCCTCTTCTGTTCCGGTTTAAATTCTGACAGATAATCAACGGAAATCGCAGCGAAGGCCGCCCTTCGGATTCTCAGAAGCAGACCCGGTTCTTTCCCTGCTTTTTTCCTTCATACAGCTTCTCATCCGCCGCGTTGATCCATTCGTCAATGCTCTGGCCTTCCTGATACCGCGCCGCGCCGATGGTGACGGTCACGTTCAGCTTTGTCCCCTGGTATTCAAAGGGATACTCTTCAATCCGGTGATGAAGATCCTGCAGGATCCCCTCGTCCTTTTTCACACCGGCGATCAGGAATTCCTCGCCTCCCCAGCGGCATACCTCGATCCCCTCCTGCCGCCGGAGAATCTCCGCAACGGTTTTCAGGATGATATCCCCGCAGTTGTGGCCGAAGGTATCGTTCATATGTTTGAAATCGTCCAGATCCGCAATCGCCAGCCAGCTGTTCCGGCTCATGATTTTCGGAAACACGGAGGCCATGTGATAGCGGTTCGGGAGGCCTGTCAGCTTATCGTGCATCGCCTCGCTGGATAATTCCTCCTGGGACCGGATGGCCACAAACAGGAAAATCTGCAGAATCCCCAGCATGATCACAAAAACGACCAGCGCCCAGAAAATCTGCATTCCCGTTTCGATCTGCTCCGGCAGGGCATACTGTGCGGGCCGGAGTTTCGAAACGATCAGAGAAGCCAGATAGACCAGCGCGGCCGCTGGCGCGAGGAAAATGCTGCGGACGGTGTCCATCTTCAGCGATCTTCCCACATATTCTGCATAGAACAGCAGAACACAGATGCCGATCAGGCAGATCTGAAATCCACCGCCCCACCCGGTAAAATACACCGCCAGCCCCATGTGGATCGTGATCTCCAGAAAGGTTGATATCACGAAGGCTTTCAGCTTTCCAAAGCGGATCAGCAGGATCATGCCGACATAAAACAGGATGCTGAACGCGTTCTCCCAGACCAGCGGGGTAATCTGATATTTTGAGAACAGCAGAAACATCCCGACATGGATCACCATGAACAGGCCTGCCATGACAAAGCACAGCTGCTTCACCCGTTTTTCGCTCAGCATCGTCGTCTTTTCCCCTTGCCATTGATCTGCGGAACAGCGTTATCCGTTCACGTGTTCATCATAGCAGGAACGGCGGACTGTGTAAAGAATCTGCTGAATCCGGTTCTCACGGGGCGCTGCGCGTCCAGTCCACATGTCCGCAGTCCTTGCAGATTCTCTGGTAGAATGTGACATGCCAGAGAAAGTCCAGCCGGTTCTGCGTCTTTCCGGTATACCGGTAATTGTGATGGAAGCCGCAGGTCACCCAGTCGTACAGGTCCACCAGCCCGTCAACAGGATGCGTGACCCCGCCTACCGTCCGCTCCATCTCCGCGGAATTCATTTCTCTTATCTGATTCATCATTGTTCTTCCCTCCTTTATGCGCTTTGCGCTTCTTTGTCTGATGTTTTCGGAACTGTTTTGTTCCTGTCATCAGTAGATACGGAAGAACAGCGGGGATGGACAATTCTTTTCTATTTTTCCGGTTGACCTTCCGGCTGCCGCAGCCCTTTCCCCTCAATCCTTTTCAGTCTGCGGTAATATCCGATCATCAGGAAAATCCCTGCGCCGGCCCAGGCGGCGGTTTCCGCCAGATACACGCCCCAGTAGCCGATCACAAGCGGCAGCAGCAGGGCCGAAGCGATGCGGAGCGCCAGCTCCACAAAGCCGGAAAGCATCGGAACCATCGTATCCCCAAGTCCCTGCAGGGTCGTTCGGTAGATAAACAGCAGATAGAGCATCGGCAGTCCCGCGGCCATGATTCTCAGAAAATCATAGCCGAAGGCCAGAACCTGGTCGGAGACGCCCGCTTCCTCCCGGATAAACAGGGACAGAAGCGGCTTCCCAAAGAAGACCATGATCAGGCCGATGATCACGGCCAGCAGGAAACCGATCTGGGCAGCCCGCCGCAGTCCTGTTTTGACGCGGTCCATCTTTCCCGCGCCGAAGTTCTGTCCCGCAAAGGTACCCGCGGCATTTCCCAGCGCCGTACCCGCGATCTCGATCAGGCCCTGGAACCGGGCGGCGGCGTTATACCCGGCCATGAAGATGAAGCCGAACGCGTTCACCACCCCCTGCAGAATCAGGCCGCCCAGGGAAATAATCAGGTTCTGAAAGGCGATCGGAAATCCAAGCCGGACCAGCTTCCGGATGACTTTTCGGTCCGGCCGGAAATCCGCCTTTTCCGGCCTCAGTTCCGGAATCCGGCGCACTTCCGCAAAGCAGATCACGGCGGATACCGTCTGCGCGATCACGGTAGCCCAGGCGCCGCCGTTTGTTCCCATTCCGAGTGAACCGACAAACCACCAGTCCAGCACAATATTCACCGTCGTGGAGCAGGTCAGCGCGATCAGCGGAACCCTGCTGTTCCCCAGCGCGTGCAGAAACCCGCTGAACACGTTCAGGCACATGACGATCGGAAGGCCGGCGTAAATGATTCTGAGATAGTTTTCCGTCATTCCGATCGTTTCGTCCGGGGAATTCATCCAGACCAGAACGGGATGCAGCAGAAGCTGGCTGACGGCCTCCAGAAGGAGGATGGCCGCGGCGGAGATCAGATAGCTCTGCGCCACGCTTCTTTTCAGATCGGCAAACCTCCGCCCTCCGTAACACTGAGCCGCGTGAATGGAATACCCCTGCGCCAGTCCCATGGGAACAGAAAGCATGGCCCAGTCCAGCCAGCCGGAAGCCGAAACGGCGGTCAGCGCGGTTACGCCGAGCAGCCGGCCGATGATCAGCGAATCAACCAGACTGTATAACTGCTGAAGCATATTGCCGGCAAGAATCGGAAGCGCGAAAACCAGAATCAGTTTCACAGGATTGCCGGAGGTCATATCCTTGGTCCGAATCATCGTCATCCTTCCCCGGCCGGCTGCTTTCCCGTCCGCTGTCATTTCATGCTGCCATAGCTTATCACAGAATAAAACCCCGGACAACAGGAATTCCGGCCGGTGAACAAAAATATGAATATGCTCCTTTTCGCCTGACGACTACTTGAAAATAGGATGACAAAATTGATATGATGTCAGAAACCGGACTGCAGGAGATGATTGCCATGGCATTTAAACGATTTCAGCGCCTGTTTTTATGCTTGTTCCTTCTTTGCGCAAGCCTGGCCGTCATGCCGGACGGCAGCGCGGCCGCCCCGGACGACGGGAAGGAAATCACTTCGATCGATGATCTGGCCGGCTGTGACGTTGCCGTCCAGACCGGCATGATCTGCGACGTGCTGACCCAGCAGCGCGTTCCGGATGCCCGGATCCAGTACTATAATTCCCAGACGGACGCCCTGATTGCCCTGCAGACCGGCAAGGCGGCGGCCTGGTGCTGCGACGAGCCCGTCGCCCGGTATGTAATGCTCACGAACCCCGGCCTGGTCATTCTGGATGAACAGCTCATCGAGAGCAATCTGGCGGCCGTGTTCCCGAAAACCGAAGCGGGACAGAAGCTCCGGGATCAGTACATCGCGTTTGTGGATCAGCTGTGGGCGGACGGAACGATGAAGCAGATTCGATTCCATCCGGAACTACTATTCCGAAATGAAACTACACCATCGGTGAAGAGATACCCACCGGAACGTACAAGATTTATTTCAGCGGAACCACCACTTCGCGAGTTCGCGTCTTCCAGGATGCTAAGGAGGCAGATAACACTTTTAATAAGGGCAAGGAAACCGTCCTTGACTGGAACAATACCGAAGGAACCGTCACACTCAGTGAAGGCAACATCCTGAGAGTGGAATACACCCCCATCATCATGACGAAGGGTGGAGGCTTTACATTCGATTAATTCGGGAGGTTATGCTCAAATGGTCATCGGGTTTCACATCCAAAGACTGGAAATGAAACCCGGGTTCAAAACATGAAACAAGCCCGTGAAACCGGATTCCCTGGAAAACCGCCCATCATCTCCATCTGGCGTTCGAAGAGCTGATCCAGCAGCTGCTGATTCCGGCCCTGGATCAGCCGATGATTCAGACGGTCATTGAGTATTCGGAAGCCGGAGCATACACGGAAATGAGCGTAA
>JAGCBO010000263.1 GCA_017652125.1 Clostridia bacterium
ATGAAAACATAGTCGAACTCCAGGCCATTCGCACTGTGAAGAGTCTTCAGGGTCAGATAATCCCGGGTCTCTCCGCTCCGGTCCAGATCTGTCACCAGGGCGACGTTTTCCAGATAATCCTCCAGCGTCGCCCCCTCCGACAGTTCCTCAAAGGCGTGAACCGCGCCCCGGAATTCCGCGATATTCTCCATCCGGCTCCGGGCTTCCTCGGTGTTTTCAGCCGCGTACTGCTGTTCCAGGCCCGCCTGGTCGATCAGATAATTCACGAATTCGGACAGCGGCATATTGTCCTTCATGACGGACAGCAGCGTCATCAGCTCGAAAAAGCTCCCGACCGTCTTCTTCGCCCTGCTTCCGAGGCTGTCCGGCAGATCCGAAAGCGCTCCGTACAGGGGCATTCCGTTCCGGGCCGCGTGATCGGCCAGCTGCTGCACGGTCGCTTCGCCGATTCCCCGTTTCGGCACATTGATGATGCGCTGCAGGCTCATGTCGTCCGCGGGATTCACGATCGTGCGCAGATAGGACAGGATGTCCCTGATTTCCTTTCGTTCATAGAACTTCTGACCGCCGAAAATCCGGTAAGGGATGCCGGCCCTCATCAGCATTTCTTCAGCCACGCGGCTCTGGGCATTGGTCCGGTACAGGATCGCGATCTCTCCGGCGGAAACCCCGTTCTTCCGCAGGTTCTGAATGACGGAAGCCACCCATGCCGCTTCGTCCTGCTCATCCGTCGCGCAGTAGCTGTGAATCTTCTCTCCCGCTTCCTGTTCCGTCCAGAGTTTTTTATCCTTCCGGCCCTCGTTGTGAGCGATCACCTGGTTGGCCGCGTCCAGAATATTTCCGGTGGAACGGTAGTTTTGCTCGAGCTTGATCACTTTCGCGTCGGGATAGTCCTTTTCGAAATCCAGAATATTCCGGAGGTCCGCGCCTCTCCAGCCATAGATGCTCTGATCGTCGTCCCCGACGACGCAAAGGTTCCGGTGGTTCAGGGTGATCAGCCGGACCAGCTCGTACTGCGCCTTGTTCGTATCCTGATACTCGTCCACCAGCACATATTCAAAGCGGTTCCGATAGTATTCCAGCACCGGCGGATGATCCAGAAGCAGCTCCAGCGTTTTATTCAGAAGGTCGTCAAAATCCAGCGCGTTCATGACCTTCATCTTTTTTTCATACAGAATCATGCAGTCGTGGATCAGGGAGCTCTGCCGGTCCCGGCTGCTCTTCTGAAACCACTCGTCCGGACTGAGCAGTCTGTTTTTCGCGTCGCCGATGCTTCCCTTCACCAGGCGGACCGGCAGGAATTTGTCGTCGATATTCAGCTCCTTCAGAATCCCCCTGATCAGGGAGGACTGATCGTCATCGTCATAGATGGCAAAGTTCCGCGTATAGCCGATTTTTTCGATATCCTTCCGGAGGATCCGGGCGCAGGTGGAATGAAAGGTACTGATCCAGGCCTGATTGGCCGCGTCTGTCCCTGCCAGCTGCTCCACCCGGTTTTTCATTTCTTTGGCGGCTTTGTTCGTAAACGTCAGCGCCAGAATATGCCAGGGCGCAACGCCGTGATCGATGAGGTTGGCTACCCGATAGGTCAGGGCTCTTGTCTTTCCGCTCCCGGCTCCGGCCAGCACCAGCACCGGCCCGCTTAAGGTTTCCGCGGCCTGCCGCTGTTCCGGATTCAGTCCCGATAAATCCATGATGATCTTATTCCTTTCCCGGTTCTGTCTCTTCCATCTCCATCCGGTCCAGCACCCGGTTATACCCCTCGGCCCCGTAGGACAGGGCCCGGTTGACCCGGGAGATGGTCGCGCTGGAGGCGCCCGTTTCTTCCGCGATTTTCTGATAGGTCTCCTTTTTTCGCAGTCTCCAGGCCACGTCCAGCCGCTGAGCGATGCTCTTCAGCTCCGGAATGGTGCAAAGATCCTCCAGAAAACGGTAGACGTCTTCCCTGTTGTCAATGGACAGGATCGCATCCACAAGCATTTCCGTCTGCCGGTTGTATACTTTCGGCTCAAACATGATTTCCCCGTCCCTTTCATACAGTAAACTATGACAATACAGAATACCATAAATCCGCTTCAAAAACAACGGAAAACCGGCGGCTTCGATTCCGGAAAGGCTCAGCCGGCGGAAGGAAATTGCGCCGAACCGGCGGAATTGCTTGACAACCCGGTTTAGTTTCCCTAAACTGAACAGGATCAATGACGCGGAAGAGGTGATCCGGATGGCTCTGACAGAAGAAGTCTTCGGAATAAATGTGTTCAATGACGCGGTGATGCGGCAGCGTCTCCCGAAGGAGACGTATCGGGCCCTTCACGCCACCATCGATAACGGACTTCAGCTGGATCCCCAGGTGGCCAGCGTCGTCGCCAACGCCATGAAGGACTGGGCGCTGGAGAAGGGAGCAACCCATTATACGCACTGGTTCCAGCCGCTGAATTCCGTCACCGCGGAAAAGCATGACGCCTTCATTTCTCCGCTGCCCGGCGGCCGGGTGATTTCCGAATTCAGCGGACGGGAGCTGGTTCGCGGCGAAGCGGATGCTTCCTCCCTTCCCAGCGGCGGACTGCGGTCCACCTTTGAGGCCCGCGGCTATACCGCCTGGGATCCCACTTCCTACGCGTTCATCAAGGATCATATCCTTTGTATTCCCACCGCCTACTGCTCCTACGGCGGGGAGGCCCTGGATAAGAAAACGCCGCTGCTCCGTTCCATGGAAGCCCTGAGCAGCCAGGCCGTCCGGGTGCTTCATCTTTTCGGCCGGACGGACGCGGTTCGCGTCACCCCGACCGTGGGGCCGGAGCAGGAATACTTCCTCGTGGACCGTACGCTTTTCGATCAGCGCAGCGACCTGATTTTTACCGGGCGTACGCTTTTCGGCGCCAAGGCTCCGAAGGGGCAGGAGCTGGGCGATCATTTCTTCGGCACCATTCCCTCCCGGGTGCAGGCCTTCATGGCCGAGCTCAATGAGGAGCTCTGGAAGCTGGGCGTTCTGGCCAAGACAGAACATAATGAAACGGCTCCCGCGCAGCACGAAATGGCTCCCATCTATACCATCGTCAATGTCGCCTGCGATCATAATCAGCTGACGATGGAGATGATGAAAAAGGTCGCGAAGAAGCACGGGCTCGTCTGTCTTTTGCATGAAAAACCCTTTGCCGGCGTCAACGGCAGCGGCAAGCATAACAACTGGTCCATGGTCTCCAATACCGGCTATAATCTGCTGGATCCGGGCGACAGCCCCCACGAAAGCGCGCAGTTCCTGCTTTTCCTGGTGGCTGTCATCAAGGCGGTGGATGATTATCAGGATCTGCTGCGGGCGTCGGTGGCTTCCGCCGGCAATGACCACCGGCTGGGCGGCTGTGAAGCGCCTCCCGCCATCATCAGCATTTTCCTGGGGGATGAACTGACGGAGATTCTGGAATCCCTCGAAGCCGGCAAGGATTACAGCGGCCGGGAAAAGACGGATATGGCCATCGGCGTCCAGGTTCTTCCGAAAATCCCGAAGGATACCACCGACCGGTACCGGACCTCGCCCTTCGCCTTTACCGGAAATAAATTTGAATTCCGTTCTCTGGGTTCCGCCGCCTCCATTTCGGATGCCAATGTCGTGCTGAACACCATCGTCGCGGAAAGTCTCCGTCTCTTTGCCGATGAGCTGGAAAAGGCTCCGGATTTCCGTCTGGCCCTGCATGAGCTGATCGTCCGGGAAATCCGGCAGCATCGCCGGATCCTGTTCAACGGAAACAATTACGCGGATGAATGGGTTCAGGAAGCAGCCCGCCGCGGGCTGAACCGCCTGGAATCCACCGTGGATTCGCTGCTCTGCTATACGGCGGCGAAAAACATCACCCTGTTTGAAACCCACCGGGTGCTTTCCGCCGCGGAGCTTCGTTCCCGCCGGGATATCGGGCTGGATGCGTATGCCAAAATCCTGAATATTGAGGCGGAAACCATGCTGATGATGGTTCGCCGCCAGATCCTCCCCGCGGTGATCCGTTATTCCGGAGAGCTGTCCTCTTCCCTCCTGAAGGCGAAAGAGGCCGGCTGTCCCATGCCGGTCTGCTCCGGTCTTCTGCGCTCTCTGAACAGCCAGACGGAGGACCTCCTGCGGGCGTCCGAAACCCTGGGCCAGATTTTGTCCAGCCGTCTGTCGGACAGTGATCCGCTGGCGGCCGCGGCTTATATGCATGACCGGATTCTTCCCGCGATGCGGGAGGTCCGGCGCTGCGCCGATGCGCTGGAAGTCATGACGGATCAGGATATCTGGCCCTTCCCCACCTATGACCGGCTCCTGTTCAGCATCTGATTTTTCCGCCGGAATCGTTCCGGATGACCTTTTCCCTGCTTCCCTGTGAATAAGGAGGATCCTGACCCATGAAAAAATGGCTGATCACGGTAATCTGTGTTCTGGTGGTTGTTGTGATTCTTTCCGTCACTTTTCTGACGAACCGCAATGCGCAGATCGATACCCTGAATCAGGATCTGAACGCTTTGCAGCTGGAATACAACAGCCTGAAGGAAAAAAGCGATGAGACCATCTCCGGCCTGAATGAGCAGGTTGATTCGCTGAACCTGCAGGTGGAGGATCTGAATCAGCAGGTCGGCGGCCTGACTGCGGAACGGGATGGACTGAACCAGTCCCTCACCGCCTCCCGCCAGAAGCTGGATGGTGTCCTGTATATTCTGACGGACGGCGCGGAGGGCAGTCTTGATCACGTGCTGTCCCGTTATCTCCCCGTCTATTCGGATGTTCCGTCGGAAAGTCCCTATTTTGAGGCGGTCTCGCAGGCAGTGAACCGCCGGCTCATGAATCCGCTGAGTGCTGAAACCTTCGGAGTATCGGAAAAAGCAACCCTGGGTGAGCTGGCCGCCGGCCTGTTCCTCCTGGACGGGAAGCAGCCCGCCGGAGAGGAAGCGGTCGCCGCCCTGCTGGAATCCGAGCAGCGCTGGCTCGCTTCCCATCCTGAAGCCGCCGCTTCCACCGCCGAACCGGAACCCGTAGCCACAGCGGAACCTGAACCTGCAGCCACGCCGGAACACACTCCTACCCCTGAACCTACAGCCACACCCACATCCGAACCCACCGCAACCCCAGAACCTTCGGCTACACCCACAGCCGAACCCACCGCAACCCCCGAACCTTCGGCGACACCTACAGCCGAACCCACCGCAACCCCCGAACCTTCAGCAACACCTACAGCTGAGCCCACCGCAACCCCTGAACCTTCGGCCACACCTACGACCGAACCCACTTCAACCCCTGAACCTGCGGCAACGCCCACGGCCAAACCCACCGTAACCCCTGAACCTTCAGCCACGCCGGAAGCTGCTTCCAAAGCTACATCGGTTTCTGAAACCCCGGCGAAGTCAACATCCGCAGCCGCTTCCAAAGCTGTCGCTGCGCCAACGGCGGCTGCCGATTCCAAATCCACATCCATTCCCAAAACCTCAGAAAATTCAACGTCCGCAGCTGCATCTAAATCCACCGCTGTACCTTCGGCAAAGCCCACAGCAACACCTACTGCCGAGCCCACGGCAACCCCCACAGGCGAGCCCACAGCAACACCCACAGCTGAACCAACGGCAACACCTACAGCCGAGCCCACAGCAACGCCTACAGCCGAGCCCACGGCAACACCCACAGCCGCGCCCACGGCAACGCCTACAGCCGAGCCCACGGCAACACCCACCGCTGACCCTACGGCC
>JAGCBO010000264.1 GCA_017652125.1 Clostridia bacterium
AACGTCCGTCCCACTGGCTGCTGTGGCATTACCGGGCGACCAACGGCCTGGGTTTCCACGAATACCTTCAGCTGTGCGAGGACCTTCATGTAGCGCCGCTGTACGTGTGCAACTGCGGTATGACCTGCCAGGGGAGGAATCCCCGGTATTTCAACGAGGAAGAACAGGAGGACATGCTGGAGGATATCCTGGCCGCGCTCGAATACGCGCTGGGGCCTGCCGATTCGAAATGGGGTTCGCTGCGCGCAAAAATGGGACATGAAGCGCCGTTCCGTCTGGATTATCTGGAGATCGGAAACGAGAACTTCGGTCCGGAATACGAATGGCGCTTTGACCTGGTGAAGAAGGCGGTGCTGAAACGCTGGCCGAACCTGACCATCGTTGCCAACGACCGCGGCCGCACCCGCAAACTGGAGGCGGACATTGCGGACGATCACTACTACAACATGCCGGAATTCTTTGCCGAAGGCATCACCCTGTACGACCGCTACGACCGGCAGGATGCGGACGTGTTTGTCGGCGAGTTCTCGGTCAACCAGACCTATGAAGGCCAGCTCCGGGCCGCGATTGCCGAGGCGATGTTCATGGTGGGCTTTGAGCGCAACCAGGACAAGGTCCGGCTGGCCTCCTATGCTCCGCTGTTCCAGCACGTCCGGTACGGCTCCTGGTTCCCGAACCTGATCATTTACGACAACCACCGGAGTTTTGTAATCCCGACCTACTACAGCTGGCGTCTGTTCGGCGGCAGCCGGGGCAGCCGGGTGATTGCCTCGGAGGAGACGGTCCGGAGGATCCCGTACGACATCCACGGCCAGCCGGCACTGTCCGGGGACGACGGTATCCGGTACCGGAACCCTGTGTGGAACGGAACCCCTGTAAAGCCGGAGCGTATGGTCCTGGCCGGGGCGGAGGTGAAGGAGGACGGGATCACTGTCTTCCGGAAGACGGAACCGGATATGCCGGAGTTTTCCTTTAAAGTTTATCCATTGGTCGTGCTGGACGGAGATCCGGAATGCCGGGAGGGAATGTTTGAGGTAGATTCCTTCTGCGTGGAAGGGAAGGATATCGCCCTCGGCATCCTGGTTTCCCCGAAACCGCTGTCCTACTACGACCGCACGAACCCGAACCCATGCGATCCCTGGAGCATGCGTTTCCTGGAGGTTTCCCGGTGGATCCTGAGCGGAGGGAAAAGCTATATTGCGCGTGACAGCTTTCCGCCAAAGCCCTACTCGGAGCCCAGGGATGCCAGGCTGAAAGTGAATGAATTCAACCATCTGAAATACACGGTGGCCGGGCACAGGGTGACACTCGAGGTGAACGGCGAAGTGATCGACACGGCGGAACTGCCCTCCTATCCGGCAATGGGCTGCGTCGCCACGGATACCGATGAGCAGGTGATCATCAAGATCGTCAATTTCGACGACCGGGAAGAGCCGGTGGAGATCACGCTGGACTGCGACGTGGAGCCGGAATATACCGTCGGCCTGCTGACAGGAAACGCGGCGGACGAGAACAGCCTGGAGGATCCGGAACATGTTCACGACGTCCT
>JAGCBO010000265.1 GCA_017652125.1 Clostridia bacterium
ATTGTGGTCCTGGACGAGGGCAGGATCGCGGGGATCGGAACCCACGAGCAGCTGATCAAAAACTGTGATGTGTATCGGGAGATTGCTTTGTCTCAGCTCTCCCGGACAGAACTGGAGGCAGGCTGATATGCAGGGACGGGGACAAATGCGGGGCAGGCTGCCCGAAAAGCCGCATAATCTGAAAAAAGCCCTGGGAGATCTGATTCAATACAGCCGGAAAGAAATGACGGTAGTGATCGTTTCCCTGATTTTTGCCGTGGGCGGCGCGATTCTGACCATCATCGGTCCCGGACAGATCCGCAGAATCACCGATCTGATTACCGCGGGACTGATGTCCCGGATCGACATGGAGGGGATTGCCCGGGTTGGGGTGCTGCTGGTGGCGATCTACGCCTGCGGCGGCCTCCTCACCTTCCTGCAGCATTATCTGATGGCGGGCTTCAACCAGCGCCTGTCCAAAAGAATGCGCAGGGACATCGTGGCAAAAATCAACCGGCTGCCGCTGAGCTATTTCAATTTTCATGAACACGGCGACGTGCTCTCCCGGGTCACCAACGACGTGGACACCATCGGCTTTTCCCTTTCGAACTCCATGGCGACCATTGTATCCGCCACGGCGCAGTTCATCGGATGCCTGATCATGATGGTGATCACCAACTGGATCATGGCGGGCACATCGGTGCTGTCCACGATTCTGGCCATGATTCTGATGCTGGTCATCATCAGGAGAAGCCAGAAATATTTTGTAAGACGGCAGCAGAATCTGGGCAGCCTGAACGGCTATATAGAGGAAATGTATACAGGGCACGATATCATCCGCATTTCCAGCGCCGATCAGCAGGTCAAAACAGAGTTTGACCGGCTCAACGGAGCGGTCAGGGAAGCCAATTTTAAATCGCAGTTTCTCGGCGGCCTCATGCAGCCGTTGATGGGGTTCATCGGCAATTTCGGCTATGTCGCCGTCTGCGTGGTCGGTGCGGCGCTGGCCATGAACGGCGCCATCACTTTCGGAGTCATTACCGCTTTCATGATCTATGTGCGTCAGTTCCAGGGGCCCGTGCAGCAGATCGGTCAGGCGATGACGAACCTGCAGTCGGCCGCCGCGGCAGCTGAACGGGTGTTTGAATTTCTGAACGAAACGGAAATGGAAAGCGAAGCGGAAAAGGATCTGAAGGTTGAAAGCGTCCGGGGCGAGGTTGAATTCCGGCATGTGAAATTTGCCTATCCGGATAAGCCGGAGGAGATCATCATCAAGGATTTTTCCGCTCATGTGCTGCCGGGACAGAAAATTGCCATCGTGGGCCCGACCGGCGCCGGCAAGACCACCCTGGTCAATCTGCTGATGCGCTTTTACGAAACCACAGACGGCAGTATCCTGATCGACGGAGTAAACATCCGGGATATGAAGCGAAGCGAAGTACACAATCTGTTTGGCATGGTGCTGCAGGATACCTGGCTGTTCGAAGGCACGGTGCGTGAAAACCTGCTGTATAATACTGCGAACGTGACGGATGAGCAGATGAAAGCCGCGTGCAAAGCCTGCGGCATCCACAGCTTCATCCGGGCCCTGCCCCAGGGATATGATACCGTACTCAGCGATAATACAGCCATCTCGGCAGGCCAGAAACAGCTGATGACCATCGCCCGGGCTATGATTCAGAACAGCCCGATGCTGATCCTGGACGAAGCCACCTCGTCCGTAGATACCCGCACCGAGCTGATCACCCAGCATGCCATGGATCAGCTGACCGAATTCCGCACAAGCTTTGTCATTGCCCACCGCCTGTCCACTATACGCAACGCGGACATGATTCTCGTTTTACGGGACGGCGACATCGTCGAGCAGGGGAATCATGAGGAGCTGCTGGCCAGGAACGGTTTCTATGCTGAGCTGTATAACAGCCAGTTCGAACAGGCTGCGTAACGAAGACCTTCCGCCGTTTCAGAAAATCACATACGTTTCCATTAATCACAAAAATCATTCCCGTCAGCATGCCGACGGGAATGATAACATTTCATAGCTTTTTTCAGCCGGGAGGCGGAAAGCGGTCTCCGGGACAGGGCTTACTCAAACCCGCGGGATTTCAGGTACAGCCAGCTGCGGCGGAGACATTCAATGGGATCTTCCCCATGGCAGTCGTCCTGCTCCACCAGCATGTAGCGCGTACCGCCGGCTTCCGCCTTCTCAAACACGCGGTCGAAATTGATGTTGCCTTCTCCCACCACCGCCATGGACCGACCGTAGGCATAATCCTTCAGATGGATGCAGGGAATGCGTCCGGCCAGTTTCTCCAGCCACCAGGCGGGATCACCGCCGCCGGCCTGCACCCAGAAGGTGTCCAGCGTAAAGCCCATGTGTTCGGCGGGAATCTCCTCCGCCAGCCGGGCCAGGATCGTTTTGCCCTCCCGGCGGATAAACTCCCGGTCATGGTTATGATACATGAAATAGAGTCCCCGGTCATGCAGCTGCTTTGCCACTGCCGGCCAGGTGGCCATAAACTTTTCATAGCTCATGTCCTTCTCCGGGTCAAAAGCCCAGAACCCCAGGCCGACATATTCACAGCCGAACACCCGATGATCGGCAGCCACCTGATCCAGGTCGTTCAGCAGGCGCGCTGCGGGCGTGTGGGTCAGGACACAGGACAGGCCAGTCCGTTCCAGCTGGCTTTTCAGCCATTCCGCGGGAAACGGGCAGGTGCCGGAAACCTGCACGGTCCGGTAGCCGATATCGGCCACGCGGGTCAGAGTATCCGCAAAATCCTCCAGGGTCTGGCAGGTGTTCCGGGTAGTGTAGAGCTGGGCGCCGATTTGCATTTTCAATCCTTCCTTTCCGCGGATCAGATCATGCCTTCCCGCCAGCATGTCAGCGGAAGAGAGAAAGAGCTCTCAGGGGTCCGCTCAACGGGCAGGCCAAAGTCCCTGAGCACCTGTTCCAGTGCATCGGCCACCACGGATACATCGCTGCAGGCCAGCATGGCAAGGCAGAACTGGCCGTTATTCTCAATGACGTTGATGTGCAGGGTTCTGCCGGCGGCCGGTTTGCAAAGGAAGCGTATGTCCGTGATACGATCGGAATAGGCAGTCTTGTGCATGGATCCGATATAATCAATATAGAAGGTGTCATGGCTGAGCGTGTTGAATGCGGCCGGTTTGTTCACTTCTTCCATGTAATCGGTGGCTTCTGTCATGCGTTTCCGATTCATGCCCCCGACCATGTTACAGATTGCGCGGAAAATATCCGGGTTCATCTGCTGCTTCATGATTCCGCGGAGCTGCGCGGCCCGCTGCGCAAAAGGAAGCGCGTCCATCGGCGTTCCCCGGACAGGCAGGATAATCCGGTTCGAACAGTTTTTGAAAGTTTCCTCGCACTCCAGCATGCGCCGGATGGACACCGGCATGATGGCCATGATCGGTTTATCCGCGTCCGGATGCAGGCGCATGACAGCCTCTCCCATCAGTATGGAAAGCATGGCAGCGGGAGACGTGCCGTTTTCCTTCACAAAACGCATGAACGCTTCGGAAGGCAGGCGGAAACCGTATTCCAGCACATCCCCGGCGGGATTGGGAATGATTTCCGGCAGGTGGTAAGGCTCGGGCTGCTGTTTCCTTTCCGGCATGGTGAAGTCCGGTGAAAGCGAATACTGCCGGTCGTAGGGGTCCACGGTCTCGGCTTCCGTCCCCTGGGTGCTGTCGCTGCGGATGCCGGCCGCGTCGTATTCCGTTCCATCCTTCATGCAGTAATAATGATACAGCACAGACTCAAGGAACGTGTTGACGCCCTGTCCGTCGCAGAAGCCATGGAACATGGAGAACCAGGTCCTGTTCCCGTCCCAGGTCAGGTCCAGCATATGATAATTGGTTTCGCTTCCGCCCACGGGCCGGGGACCCACAAAGCGAGCAACCTCCATGGGCAGCGGGTTCTCCGCGTAATAAATGGCGCCGTCTTCGATCACCAGGGTGTCGCTCAGATAGGGCATCCGGCGGATCGTCCTCTCCAGGGCTTTCTGCAGAAGACCGCCGTCGATTTCATCACGATGGGTCACCTCCACGGTGTATACGGGGATATCCACCGGCAGATAGACATAGGGGGTGCTGGATATAGCCATTTCTTTTTTCTGAAAATCCGGACGTTTGCTGGTCATAGTGATTTTTCCTTTCTCTCTCCACAAAATCATGTAACCATATTATGCAGTTTGTAGTGAACGATGTCAATCTGTTTTTTTGTCAGTCCGGTTTTTTTACGCGGCAGGACTGCGGATGCAGTCCGCTGTTTCATTGACGGAAAAGAAAACAGTTGCTAAAATACAGTATAAAAAAAGAATAACCGACAGGAGGGAAACAGATGCTTCGGAAAACCAAAATTATCTGTACAATCGGACCTGCCTGCGAAAATGAAGAGACGCTGACAGCTATGTGCCAGGCCGGTATGAATGTGGCCCGTCTGAATTTCTCCCATGGGAATCATGAAGAGCATCTCCGGCGGATTCAGCTGATCCGTTCCGTGCGGGAAAAGCTGAACCTGCCTATAGCCATCATGCTGGATACAAAAGGTCCTGAGTACCGGATCAAAACCTTCCGGGACGGTAAGGTTAAGCTGGAGGACGGGGCCCTGTTCTCCCTGACTACGGAGGACGTGGAAGGAGACAACCACCGGGTTTCAGTCACCTACTCAAAACTGACGGAAGAACTTGAGCTGGGAGACACCGTGCTGATCAATAACGGCCTGGTCATTCTGAAGGTGGAGGATATCCGCGGGAGCGAAGTGGTCTGCAGGGTGCAGAACGGCGGCGTCCTTTCAAACCGCAAAAGCATGAATTTTCCGGGAAAGGTCCTGCGGCAGGATTTTCTCTCGGAACAGGATAAAAGCGATCTGCTCTTTGGAATTGAGAATGAAGTGGATTTTGTGGCAGCCTCCTTCGTTTCCTGCCGGGAGGATGTTCAGACCATGAGAAATTTTCTGGATTCCGGCGGCGGAAAGGATATCGATATTATTGCCAAGATTGAAAACAGAAGCGGCGTGGAAAATGTGGAAGAAATCTGTCAGGTCGCGGACGGGATTATGGTAGCCCGGGGCGATCTCGGCGTGGAAATTCCTTTCATGGAAGTCCCCTCGCTTCAGAAATACCTGATCAGTAAATGCCGTATGCTCGGAAAGCGGGTGATTACGGCAACGGAGATGCTTGAAAGCATGATCCAGAACCCCCGGCCCACCCGCGCGGAGATCTCCGACGTGGCTAACGCCGTATACGACGGTTCATCTGCGATTATGCTCAGCGGAGAAACCGCGGCGGGAAAATTCCCGGTTCAGGCGGTCAGAACAATGGCGGAAACCGCACTGTTCACGGAAGCCGGAATTGATTATGCGGAACGTTTCCATACAATGTCCTTTACGATCCGTAACAATCTGGACGCCGTGTCCCATTCTGCCTGTTCCATGGCCGTGGACGTAAACGCCAAAGCCATCGTGGTCAATTCCCTGTCCGGACGAACCGCAAGAATGGTTTCCAGATTCCGCTGTCCGGTCCATATCATCGGAACAACCACCAACGAACGCGCCTGGAGAAAACTGAACCTTTCCTGGGGCGTAACGCCCGTTCTGACGGAAAACTATTCCTCCATAGACGTCATGTTCTGGCAGGATCTGAACCTGGCCCAACAGCTGTTCTCCCTGAAGAAGGGGGATAACGTCGTCCTGACCGGAGGGCAGATCAACGGGGAACCTGGAAACACAAACACCATCAAGGTTGAAACCATAAAGTAAAACAGCTGCCGCGGTTTTCAGCCCCGGGGCGGAGCTGTACTCACCGCCGCGTCATTTGCTTAACGCGTCCTTCACCGCGTCCACATAGTAGGAAACGGCAATCGTCGCGCCGGTCACTCCGTCGATGTCATGACCGGATTCATCCAGGGTCAGCGCCGTCACGTCGCCGGTCTGCGCCCAGTCTTCAAAGGACACGATCTGCTCCCACCAATCCTTTCCCAGGGAGCTGAGCTGTTTGACGCCGTAATCGTCGAACTTTTCCTTGTTGCTCAGTCCCCCTTCCGGACGTACGGTGTCGATCAGAATCTTGAAAATCTTACCGTCCCGGTAAATCACATTGGCGACCGTGATCCCCCAGGTCTCGTCGTAAGATACGCCGGTCTTTACCGTATAGCCGCTGTCGGCGGCGGTGTCAGCCAGGGCTGAAACACAGGGGAACATCAGGAGCAGCGCCAGCAGCAGGGCAGAGAATCTTTTCATTTCAGATACCTTCCTTTCATTTCTCCGGACCGGAACCCATCCTGCGGGTTTCCTGTTCCTAAAGGCGGCTGCCGGTGCCCTGATGGCTGGTTTCATAGGTGATATCCCCGGTTTTCACGGTCCGGGAGGACGCGATTCTCCGGTCCAGTTCCCGGTCGAATCGCTCCCCGGAAACCGGAATTGCCAGCCTTTCCCCGGTCCAGCCGGAAAGATGGATGGCGTTGGACAGTTCAATCGCCCGGAGTCCGTCCCCGGCTTCCGCGACCAGCGGTTCTCCCCGCAGCAGATGCGCAGCGAACGCGTTGATCACCCCGACATGCTGGGGGTTCTCCCCGTCAGTTTCAAGGGTATATTCTTTGGCTGTCGTTCTGTACCACGGGTCGTCGCTGGAGAAGCAGACTTCCCGCTCGTTCTCCTCCAGCTCCCAGACCCGGACCTCACCGTTCTCGCACACAGCCTTTCCGCTTTCACAGTCAATCTCCAGGCGATTTGTGCCGGGAAGGTCTCCCGTCGACGCGATAAAAACGCCTGTCGCTCCGTCCGGAAATTCCAGACAGGCCGTTACGTCATCTTCCACTTCAATATGATGCCATTTGCCTTCATAGCACCTTGCGGTCACCGCATTGGGCATACCGCAGAGCCAGATCAGCAGATCCAGCTGGTGCGGACACTGGTTCAGCAGCACGCCGCCGCCTTCCCCGGCCCAGGTGGCCCGCCAGGAACCGGAATCATAGTATCGCTGGGTCCGGTACCAGTCGGTGATGATCCAGCTGACCCGCTTGATCGGTCCCAGGCGGCCGCTTTGAAGGAGCTCCCTCAGCGCACGGTAGAGGCAGTTCGTCCGCTGATTAAACATAAAGGTCAGCGTTCTTCCGGTGCGTTCGGCGGCTTCCAGCATCCGTTTCGCCTGGGACGCCCGGACAGCCGCCGGCTTTTCGCACAGCACATCCAGCCCGTTCTCCATCGCCAGGATGCTGATCTCCTCATGCTGATAATGCGGTACGGCCGTCAGAACCGCCTCGCAGACGCCGCTGCGGATCAGATCGCTTCCTTCCGCAAAGATCCGGACCGTATCCGGCAGGTTTTGCTTCGCCCAGGCGCGGCGTTCCTCCCTCCGGTCCGCCACAGCTGTCAGGATCACTTCGGGACATTTCCCCGACAGGATCAGCCTGCAGTGCTCAGACCCCATGTTTCCGATTCCGATGATTCCCAGACGAACCTTTTTCATTCTTCTGCCTTCTTGTCTTTTTGCTTTCTGCTTCCGCCCGCCGCTTCATTCTCCGGCGGATTCCAGGCGAATCCCCGCGGAAGTTCCCTCCGTAAAGCCGGTCAGTTCCCTGCCGGTTTCCGCGGGAACCAGATATTTCTGCTTCCCGTCCTCATTTCTGAGGAACCGGTCAAAGAAAGCGGTCACAAAGTGGATATTGGCGTCGTTCAGTCTTCGGGTATCCCATACAGGATCCGACCAGCGTTTAAAGATCTCCCACGGCGCGGAACAGGCTTCCGGAGGCGCCGGATTGTTGGCGACGTTATGCCCGCAGCCATCATAGCTGACGAAGAAACGCCGGGAGTTCACCGCTTCCTTCCAGTACTGACGCACCTGTTCATAATATACCACACGATCCGCCGTTCCGCAAAACCAGATTGTCGGAATCTTCAGTTTCTTCGCGCCGGCAGGATCCAGAAAGAAGGTCGCCGGAGCGAACAGGGCGGCGGCCCGCACCGCCCGGAGGCCCTGCCATCCGGGTTCCTCGGTCAGCTCATCCGCGGCTTCACTGAACCGCTCTTTCATTTCCTCATTCAGGCCGGCCCCGATCGTGCGCAGCGTCCCGTATCCGCCCATGGAAAAGCCGAGCACGCCGACGTTGTCCGGCTGCAGCAGCCCTTTCAGGAATCCTTCGCTGTTCAGGCGGGGAAACTCCGAAATCACAAGGCGCTGATCCATGGACCGGTGCGCCAGGGCGCTCTCCAGGGAATACTGCTTCGGAAAATCCTCATAGGTGTTGTCCGTATGCCCGACTGAGAAAACCACATATCCCTTGCCCGAGAGATTCTCCGCCAGATTGCTGAGCAGAAAGCGGGAACCCGGATAACCGTGGGAAATCAGAATGACGGGGCGCGCGCCCGCTTCCGGATCGGGCGCGGCATCCCGGAAAGCCCTGCCGGCCATCTGAAAAGACGTCAGGTTTCCCAGATCGATCCGCCCCATATGATCCGTGTAAACCGCCGGCTGTTCGTTTCCGGAGAGCGCTGCGGGATACCAGACCTCCGCCTTCAGCTTCCGTTCTCCCCGCACAAAGTGTCCGTCCCTTTTTCCGGCCGTAAACTGCGGCCTGTCGGGAAACGCCATTTCAATGGTTCTGACGCCGGTGGCTGTCCCGCCCCGTGCCGCAAGCTCCGGCGCTCCCGGCAGCGGATCGCCGATGAGGCTTCCCATCGGATACTGATTCTCTGGATGATTCATGTCTTTTCCCCTTCTTTATTTCCGCCCCGGTACGTCCGGCGTCAGGTCCACGGCCTTTTCCTGCGCCTGCAGACAGAGTTCAGCCGCCTTGAAGGCATGATCCTGCGTCATGGCTTCTTCCGTGCGGTTCAGGCAGTCCAGAATCAGCTTTCCGAAGAAGGGATACCCGGTCACTCCCGTCGCATCCACATACTTTTCCCCGCTGCCGTTCACCAGATAGACGTGGTTTCCGCCTTCCTTTTCGCGGGCGAGATCGATATATTTCCGGATTTCGATGAAGCCGTCGGTCCCCAGGATCAGCGTTCTGCCGTCCCCCCAGGTCCGCAGCCCATTCGGCGTGAACCAGTCGACTCTGAAATAGTTCGTCGTTCCGTTGGCGCCGGTGATCGCGCAGTCCCCGAAGTCGTCCAGTTCCGGATAGGCCGCGTTTGCGTAATTGGCAATGCGGCTCGACGTCACCCGGGCATCCTTCTCCCCGGCAAAGAACAGATACTGTTCAATCTGATGGCTTCCGATATCGCACAGGATCCCGCCATATTTTTCCTTGACGAAGAACCAGCCGGGACGGTTGGGCGCGCCGAGGCGGTGCGGGCCGACGCCCATCACCTGAACCACCTTGCCGATCTCTCCGGCCTCCACCATATAACCGGCAAGGATCGCGCCTTCCACATGCAGCCGCTCGGAGTAATACACCATATATTTCTTTCCGGTCTTCCGCACGGTTTCCTTCGCCCGGTCCAGCTGCGCCATCGTCGTAAAGGGCGCCTTATCGGTAAAGTAATCCTTCCCATGCTCCATGACCTTCACGCCGAAGGGCCCGCGCTCGGAAGTGACCGCGGCCGCGGCGACCATCATGGTTTCCGGATCCTGCAGCACCTGATCCTCACTCGCCGCGGGGGTCGCCTGCGGATACAGCTTCAGGAAATGGGCAACCTTTTCGGGATCCGGATCCCAGACGTATTTCAGCGTTGCGCCGGCCTCCGTCAGCGCGTTGCACATGCCAAAGATGTGCCCATGATCCAGCCGCGCCGCTGAGAACACAAATTCTCCCGGCTTTACGACTGCCTTCTTCTCCCCTACCGGAGCATAATTCATTCCGTCCGCAGCATTCAGTTTCATCCCGGTATACCTCCTTCTCCTGCCCTGTCCGGGCCGCTTTTCCCGGCGTTATTTCTTTTCTCCGTAGTCACTGCCGACGGTAATATCGTTTCCGCCGAGCTCGATCTCCGATCTGGTCTTCTCATAAAAATGCGGAACCGCTTTCATGATGCCTTCCACCGTATAAAAGGGATCGTCCGGAGAGAAGGGCAGTTCCACCGCCGTCCGGGTCGCTCCCGCCTTGTAAATGGCGGTGATCAGTTCAATCGTCCGCCTTCCGTCCTCTGCCGTGATCGCCACGTCCGTGTCATTTTCCACGGCGGACAGCACGTTTTCAAGCTGCCCGTCATGTCCGGTCCAGGGCAGCTCGGGCAGGCTGTCCGCATAGGCGCTGATCTCCTTTTCCAGCGCTTCGTTCCGCTCCGGGAAACCGTTGCTCTTGGAGACGGACGCGCTGACGGAGAAGGGCGCTGCCACCTTGGCTTTTTCGCACTGGAAGGTCAGCGTCTGTTCCTCGCCGTGATCCACGACGGACGCGGTCAGGGAGGCCAGGGCGCCGGGGTACTCCAGAATGGAAATGGAAAGATCCTCTACCTCGGCATTGTCATGGGCGGTATTGGCCAGCACGCTGGTGACGCGCCTCGGCAGACCCATCATCCAGCCGAGCATATCGATATGATGCACCGCATGGTTCAGCGTGCAGCCGCCGCCTTCCTTTTCCCAGGTGCCGCGCCACCACAGATCGTAATAGCAATGGCCGCGCCACCAGAGCGAATTGATGGTCGCGTGGCGCACCGGACCGGCCAGGCCGGAATCCAGCAGCGCTTTCAGATCCCGAATCGGCTTCCGGAAGCGGTTCTGGGCGATAATCGAAAGCTTGACGCCCGTTTCGTTCCGGACCCGGATCATTTCGTCGCATTCAGCCAGCGAGGGCGCCATGGGCTTCTCGCAGATCACATTCTTTCCCGCTTTCATCCCGTTGATGGAGATTTCCGCGTGCACGTAGGGCGGTGTGCAGACGTCGATGATGTCAATATCCTCCCGGCCCAGCACGTCGTGATGATCCAGATAGACGTCACAGTCAAGTCCAAACTTTTCTTTCACCTTCTGTGCTTTGCCCGGAATGATATCCACCAGGGCAGCAATGCGAACCCTCTCCGGGAAGAGAAGCCAGGCATGAATATGCAGGCCGGAGATATTTCCCGTTCCGATAATCGCAACCTGTATCATATATTCGTTCCTTTCCGTTTTGATTCAGCCTGCCCGGAGCATAGCCGGACAGAGACTTTGTTCCTTTCTCTTCTGAAAACGGGCGCCGCGCTTGCGGCGCGGCGCCCTTCAGGTTACCTTCCGGTCAGCCGGTTTTTATTCGGCCAGGGGCTTACTGCGGATGCGCGGCATCCCACGCAGCATACCTTTCTTCCGTCACGGCCTGGCCACCCATGTTCATGTATTCCTGGAGCATCTGCTTGTAAATCGCGCTGCACTCTTCCGCGGAGGCGGCCATCGTGCACTTGGTCAGGATTTCCTGCTCATAGGAAGCGAGGGTGGTGCTGAACTTGGAGTTGTTCTCCAGCGGCACGTCGAAATGGAAGCCGCCGAGGATCGCGTCACGGTTGCCGACGGTATACTCTTCCTCGAAGTAGTCCGCATAGCCCTGATAGGACAGCGCCTGCGCCTTCATGGTCTTTTCGGGAGTATCCAGCCACTGGCCGTTCACGAGCAGCGTATAGTCGATGTTCTGCATGGAATTGTAGACCATGTCGTGATGCGCATCGTCCACATCCTTCACGACCGGGATGCCGTCCGCGTTCAGGTCGGAGGTGATGCCCTCGATACCGTTCTGGAGGAAGTAAATCGTGTCATACTGGGTCAGCCAGTCGAGGTACATGATCGCAGCTTCCGGATGCTGAGAATATACGGGGATGAAGTTCAGCAAACCGGCCGCGGAATACACGGGATGATAGTACTTGGTCGGATCGGTCACGGATTCGAAGCAGTCCGCGGGACGCAGCATGGCTCCGGAATCATAGGCCTGCAGGGAAGACAGGATGCCGGGGGACACGCGGATCGGATGATCGTAGTTTCCGGTGTAGCCGCCGGCCTTGCCGGAGGTCACTTCCGCCCACAGCGCTTCGTCGTTGTTCAGCGCGAAGTCCGGGGAAACCAGTCCTTCACGGTACATGGCGTTCAGGAAGAGCAGGTAATCTTCATAGCCTTCATGGGCCACGGTGGGCTCGCAGGCCAGCGTACGGGTGCTCAGATCCTTGAAGAAGGACCACATCAGCGGCAGCTGATACCGCAGATCCTTGCCCAGGGCATAGGGGATGCAGCCGCCTTCAACGTTGCCGGGGTTCTGATCGCGGAACGCGCGCAGGGTATCCAGGAACTCTTCCTTCGTGGTGGGCATCTGACGGTTCAGCTTCTCGATCCAGTCGGAACGGAGGAACATACCCATCCAGGCCACGACCACGCGGCGGGCGGGAATCGCGTACTGGCCGCCGGCGAATCTGCCGAAATCCAGCACTTCTTCGCCCAGGAACTGCTTCAGGTTCTGGCCGTACTGGTCAATCAGGCCGCTCACTTCAATGATGCCGCCCTGATTCACGTAGTCGGTCACGATGGACTCGTTGTAGGTGAAGCAGATGTCGGGGCAGGACGCTTCGTCCATCATCAGGGTTGCCAGCTTGGATTCTTCTTCGGAACGCGGAATGACCACCCACTCGATCTTGATGTTGCGGGGATCACCGAAGTTCTCCTGAATCCACTTGGACCAGTAGTTGTCGTCCACGGCCGTGCCGCCGGTGTTGCCGCGGTCAAACACGGAAACCTTCAGGGTGATGGGTTCGTCATAGCGGAACACTTCTGCGGTTTCCGCCGTTGCGGGGACGATGCTGATCATGGAAATCAGCAGCGCCAGCGCCAGGATCAGGGACCATACCTTCTTCATGGGAAAACCTCCTTTTTTTGTCGTTGACTTTTTAACCGGAATCTTCCGGTTTCAACCTTACTTATGACACCCTTCGTTGCGGCACTCATGCCGACCTGCACGATTCCTCTCTCATGCAGGCCGAAGGGGTCCGGGGCATTTATTGAGCCGCCGCCGGTGGCGGATGCAGGCTCAATGAATGTTGAATGATCGGAAAGCCCCCGCTTACTCCTTCAC
This sequence comes from Clostridia bacterium, assembly GCA_017652125.1. Lineage (GTDB taxonomy): Bacteria > Bacillota > Clostridia > Christensenellales > Aristaeellaceae > Aristaeella. The sequence goes on from JAGCBO010000265.1 coordinate 12,970, forward strand.
CGCGCCGATCATGACGCCCTGGACGAAGTACTTCTGCA
>JAGCBO010000003.1 GCA_017652125.1 Clostridia bacterium
CTCGCCCTCCAGCACGATGGCGAATTCATCCCCGCCGATTCTGAAGACCGGGGAATGCTTGAAGGCGGAGCATACGATACCGCAAAGCTTCTGGATGGCGATATCCCCCTTATCATGTCCATAGTTGTCATTGATCCGCTTCAGATCGTTCAGGTCCACCATGGCGATGCCGAATTCCCCGACCTCACCGCGCTTCATTCCCGCTTCCAGCTGCGCGATTTTCTCGTCGTAAGCCCGCTTATTGCGCACCTTCGTCAGCGCGTCCACATTGGCGATCCGGTCCATCTCCTCCGCGTGTTCCCGGGTCGTTATCAGCTTCTGCGTCGTATCCAGGATCTTCGTGATCTGTTCGTTGATATTCTGCTCCATCTGCTTCATGGAATTGGAAAGCAGCTCGATTTCATCGCCGGTATGAATCTGCAGTCTGGAGAATTCATTGCGAATGGCGGTGGATTCGCCGCTCCAGTATTTTTCCGACGTATCGGACAGCTTGTTGATCGGCCGGATAATGGTCCGCTCGATCAGCAGGATGCTGATGATGATCAGCACCGCGGCCAGCGCCAGCAGGGCGCCGAAAGCAAGCAGCAGGAAACGGTTTCTCTCGTTCATCACGTTGTTCATCGAGATCTCGGCGGCCGCAAAAGCCACCAGGCTGCCATCCCGGAAAACCGGGCTCCCGGCCGCCACAACCCAGCCGTATTCCTGCGTGTTGGTGACATCCGGAGCAATCCCCTTTTCCGGATGCCTCATCGCTTCATGATCCACCTCGTACATGATCGCGTCAAAGCAGCCGGGCCGGCTGTTGTCTTCGCCGTAGGTTCCGTCCACCAGATAGACGGTGGATTCGGTTTCCACATCAAAATACACGAGGTATACGCACTGCAGATTATTGCTGTCCTGAACAATCCGCAGCTGTTTCTGAAGTTCCTTATACTCAGCAGTGTCCTGAACGGCATCATATTTCTGCAGATAGGCTTCAAACTCCGGGGAACCCCAGTCGTCCGTGCTGACCCGGTCCTCCGTAGCCCTGAAGATCTCCATCACCTGATCCCGGACCTTTTCCGCCATCTGCGGATCCAGCATGGCCGCGGCGGTGGCGGACAATTCCTTAGACCGGCTGATATACATGTTCCGGGTAATGTCATCGATTTCTTTATAGCTGAGCAACCCGGCCAGAAGACTGATCGCCATAATCAAGGAAACGATCATGATAATCAGTTTCTTCTTCAGCGAAAACTTTGGCTTATTGGTCATCGTCATGCTGCTCCTGTTTTATTTCTGTTTTTCTTTAGAATACCATTGATTCCTTCTTCCGTCAATCATTCAACGAACGGTTTTCAGCGGTTTTTTCATTCGGTCTTTCCATTCTCCGTCCATTGGGAAAGCAGCATTCTCATCCATTCATAGACATCCATTCCGTAAACCTGGCGCAGGGTTTCCGGCGTCATTACCTGCTCGATGGGGCCCTGCGCGATGCTTCGTCCCTGATCCATCAGAACGGCGTGCGTCCCGTAGCGTCTGGCCAGGTTCAGATCGTGCACAACGGACAGCACCGCCCTGCCGGGCTCTTTCAGCCAGGTCTGAATCAGGGAAAAAAGCTGTTTCTGATATTTCAGATCCAGATGATTGGCCGGTTCATCCAGAATCATGACCTGGGGATTCTGCGCGAATACCTGCGCCAGAAACGCCCGCTGCATCTCACCCCCGGACAGGGTCAGCATGCTGGCGTGCCTTAACTCCGTCATGCCGGTCATCTCCAGCGCCTTTTCCACCTGACCGGCTCCCTGTTCGTCCTTTCCGGAAAACATTCCCTTCTTAAAGGCATACCGGCCGAGCTCGACGACCTCTTCCACCGTATAGGCATAGCTGACGCGGTTCTGCTGGGACAGAATGCCGATCCGCTGCGCAAGGACGTTCCCTTTCAGGGTGCGGATATCCTCCCCTTTCCAGCGGAACTCACCGGTATACGGCCGTCCCTGGGCAATCGCTTCGATCAGCGTGGATTTTCCCGCTCCGTTCGGGCCGGCCAGCATCAGCCATTCCCCTTCGTGAAGCCGGAAGGACAGATCGTCCACCGCCGTCCTGGTTCCGTACCGGACCGTAATATGATCCCCTGTCAGCATCCGGATCACCCCGCCTTCCTGGTCTGATAGAAAATGATCACAAAAGCAACCGCGCCGACAATGGAGGTCACCACGCCGACCGGCAGCTCAACGGGGCTGAGAATCGTACGGGCTGTCAGATCCGCGAGCAGAAGGAAGATGGCTCCGGAAAACAGCGACGCGGGAATCAGCCGTTTATGATTCGGCCCGACCAGCATCCGGGCAATATGCGGCATGATCAGACCGACGAAGCTGACCGTGCCCGCGATGGAGACGCAGACGCCGATGAGCACGGAAACGGTGATCAGGATGATCAGCTTGACGCGCCGGACATTCACCCCGATATGGCGGGCATTCTCCTCACCGATGGCGAAAGCGTTCAGCTCCGGGCTGAAGCGGATCAGCACCCCGCCGCACAGGAGAAGCGCCGCGCCGAGAATGATGACCTGCTCATAATTCACCCCGGAAAAGGAGCCCATCGTCCAGAAGCTCAGGGTCCGGGTGTGGTCGGAGGCAAAGGTAATGACCAGGGAAATAATCGCGGAGAGAAACATGGTAAAGATCACGCCGATCAGAATAATGCTGCCGGTACTCATGGACCGGTCCAGCGCATAGGACAGCGAAAGGATCAGGATCAGGGAAGCGAAGGCGAAAGCCATGGCCATGACCATGCTTCCGCCGAAGGAGAACCCCGGCAGCGTAAACCCGGCTGCGACGGCAATGATGGCGCCCAGCGCCGCGCCGGACGACACGCCCATGGTGGAGCCGTCCGCCAGCGGATTGCGCAAAAGGCCCTGCATCGCGGCGCCGCAGACCGATAAAGCCGCTCCGGACAGCGCGACGCACAAAACCCGGGGCAGCCGGACATTCAGAATAATGCTTTTCGCGATGCCCTCCGGAACAGGCTGTCCCGTGACCGCATTCCACACGCAGGTCAGGGTATCGGAAAAGGAAATGCCGACACTGCCGACGCAGATACACAGAACCATGGTAAAAAACAGAGCCGCCGCCAGCAGCAGATAGGTCAGCGGAGTAAACCGTTCCCTTCTGAGATACCGTGTTGTTTGCATGCTTCCCCTCACTGAAAAACCGGGAAGCCGGAGCGGCCGGCTTCCCGGAGGATATCCGATCAGGCGGCCGGTTTTTCCTCGGTCGCAAGATCATGGACAAAGTTATACAGAACGATCGCGGCTTCCTTCAGACGGGGGCTGGGGCGGGCCATGCAGCTGTCCTCGTCGTTGAAAACCTTCCGTTCTTTGATGGCGGTGATCTCTCCCCATCCTGCCCGGGACAGAATTTCATCCACACCGGCGCTGCCCATATTGGTAATCAGCACGATGTAGTCCGGGTTCCGTTCGATGACCTGCTCCTCGCTGATCATCAGCCAGGCGTCTTCCTGATCGTCAAAGATGTTTTTGACGCCGCAGATTTCCGCCAGCTCGTTCATATAGCTGCTGCTTCCGGCCGTAAACAGATACGGAGGCGGGGAAATCTCGAAGTAAACCTTCTTCGGCTCGCCTTCCGCTTTGGCCCGGATTTCATCAAAGGTCGTCTTCATATCGGTGATGACGGCCTCCGCCTCGGCATCCTTGCCCATCAGTTTTCCGATCAGAGTGATGGCCGTATAGACGCTTGCGATGTCGGTCGTATTGCTGACGACCACCTTGACTCCGTTATCCTCCAGCTGTTTGACCATGTCCTCGCTCTGGCTCATGCTGTTCATCAGCACCACATGGGGCTGGAGCGCCAGAATCTCCTCCACATTGGTCTCCGGGCCGGACTGCACGACCGGGACCTTCAGAATGGATTCCGGATAATCCACATACTGTCCGCGTCCGACGATCGCGTCCTCGCAGCCGATCGCGCAGAGAATTTCGCAATCGGAAGGCTGCAGCACAACGATGCGGGTAGCCGGTTCAGACAGCGTGATTTCGCGGCCGAACATATCCGTCACCGTGATGCCGGCGCCTTCCGCCAGCGAAGAGGCCATGCTGAAGATCATCAGCAGCGCAAGAAACAGGGAAACCGTTTTTCTGGACATAGACTGTCCCTCCTCATATAAAGATCAGATGAATCAGCAGGAGAGGGGCTTTTCCAAAGGAAAAACAACTCTCCCTGAGGTACGCCAACGATACCCGCGGGGAACGCCCGCAGGCTGCATAGCAGCTCCCACCCCCAGGGGAATGATTTTTCACGGTGTAAACAAGTCTCCCGGCTTGGCCTCATCCTACTCGCACACCTTCCCGCTTTCGCAGTGGCTTCCTCCCGTGCTTTCGTCCGCTTCACGGTTACTGGGATAGCCCGGAACTTTCATCCGTGTTCCTGTGACGCTTTCCTTCCGGAAAGCGCCGCGCATCGCTGCGCAGATACACCGGCTATTCATCTGTCGGGTCTATTATATAGAGCGGCCTGTCCGCCGTCAATTGATTTGCGTCCGCCGGCTGCGAACCGTGAACCGGATTGTC
>JAGCBO010000266.1 GCA_017652125.1 Clostridia bacterium
CGGACGACGCCGGGGACGAAGCGTAAAATCACAACAATACTGACAGAGGTGTCATATGGACAAGAAAGAGATTCAGAACCTGGTTGCGCAGATGACGCTGGAAGAAAAGGCCGGGCTCCTGTCCGGGCTGGACTTCTGGCATACCAAGCCCGTGGAGCGTCTGGACATCCCGGCGACCATGGTCAGCGACGGCCCCCACGGCCTGCGCAAACAGGATCAGGAAGCCGACCACCTGGGAATCAACGACAGCATCAAGGCGGTTTGCTTTCCCGCAGCCAGCGCGACGGCGGCCTCCTTTGATCCGGAAATGATGGAAAAGATGGGGGAAGCCCTGGGAGAAGCCTGTCAGCATGAGAACCTGAGCGTATTGCTCGGTCCGGCTGTCAACATCAAGAGAAGCCCCCTGTGCGGCCGCAACTTTGAGTATTTCTCCGAAGACCCCTATCTGACCGGGGTGATGGCGACCGCCCTGATCAGGGGAATCCAGAGCAAAAATGTCGGAACCAGCATCAAGCATTTTGCCCTGAACAACCAGGAGCACCGCCGGATGAGCAGTTCCTCCGACTGCGATGAGCGAACCATCCGGGAAATCTATTTCCCTGCCTTCGAAATGGCGGTGAAGGAAGCCCAGCCCTGGACGGTCATGTGCTCCTACAACCGGATCAACGGGGTTTATGCCTCAGAAAACCCCTGGCTCCTGACCGACGTACTCCGGAAGGAATGGGGCTTTGAAGGCTATGTGATGAGCGACTGGGGCGCGGTCAGCGACCGCGTGGCCGGCGTGGCGGCAGGGCTGGATCTGGAAATGCCCGCTTCCGGCGGGGTAAACGACCGTAAAATCGTGGAGGCAGTTCAGGCCGGCCGGCTGGACGAGAAAGCGGTGGATCTGTGCTGTGAACGGATCCTGAATATTATTTACCGTTTTGTGGAGAACGCGAAACCGGAAACGCCATGGGATAAGGAAGCCCAGCATCGGATGGCGGCGGATGTGGCCGCGGAATGCATGGTGCTTCTGAAGAACGAGGGGGATATCCTCCCGCTTTCCCGGGAGGACGAGATTGCCTTCATCGGCGAATTTGCCGAGAAGCCGCGTTTCCAGGGCGGCGGCAGCAGCCATATCAACTGCTTCAGAACCACCGGCGCCGTGGAGGCCGCGAAAGCGCAGGGCCTGAAGGTGACCTATTCCCGGGGCTATTCCGTGGAAGCGGACGACGCGCCGGCGGATATGATTGCCGAGGCGGTCGCGGCAGCGAAGAAAGCCAAAGCCGCGGTGGTGTTTGCCGGCCTGCCGGATGCCTATGAGAGCGAAGGCTATGACCGGACGCATATGCGTATGCCGGAGAGTCAGAACCGCCTGATCGAAGCGGTGGCGGAAGCAAATTCGAATACTGTGGTGGTGCTGCATAACGGCAGCCCTGTGGAAATGCCCTGGATTGGCAAGGTGAAGGCGGTGCTGGAGACCTACCTCGGCGGACAGGCCGTAGGTCTGGCTCAGGTGAGGGTACTTTTCGGCGATGTGAACCCCAGCGGCCATCTGCCGGAAAGTTTTCCCATCAAGCTGGAGGACAACCCCAGCTACCTGTTCTACGGCGGCGATCCGCAGGGAACGGAGTACCGGGAAGGCATCTTTGTCGGCTATCGGTACTATGATAAAAAGAAGATGGAGGTTCTGTTCCCCTTTGGCTACGGACTGAGCTATACGACGTTTGCATACTCGAACCTCAGGCTCAGCGCGGATGCCATCCGGGATACGGATACGCTGACGGCCACGGTGACCGTGAAGAACACCGGGAAACGGGCCGGCAAAGCGGTAGTGCAGCTGTACGTGGGGGATATGGAGGGCTTTGTGAACGCCATCCGTCCCGTACGCGAACTGAAGGCCTTCCGGAAGGTCGCGCTGGAGCCGGGGGAGAGCAGGGAAGTTTCCTTTACTCTTGGCAAGCGTGCCTTCGCGCACTGGAACACCCGGATTCATGACTGGTGGGTGGAAACCGGAGACTTTTCCATCGAAGTCGGTGACAGCTCCGCCTGCCTTCCTCTGAAAGCGACCGTGAAAGTGGAGTCCACGGTGGCGCTGCCGAAAAACTTCGACATGAACAGTATCTATATGGATATCCTGGCGGATCCCAGGGGACAGGAGATCTTCGGATCGTTTATCCGGAAAATGACTGCCGACTTCAGCTCCGAACAGGAAAGCGTTTCGGAAGCCGCGAGCGAGGCTGTGACGGAAGAAATGAACATGGCGATGCTGAACTATATGCCGATTCGCGGCGCGATCAGCTTCGGCGGCGGTCTGCAGGAGGAACAGATCCGGGAGATGCTGCGCAAAATCAACGAAGAGTGAAACGTGTGAAAAAACCGATCCGGAACCAAACAAAAGAAAGGCCCTTCTGCCGAACCGGGCAGAAGGGCCTTTCCCTCAGGAATCCGTTTATCCGATTATTCCGCGGGCTGAACGGAGCAGACAACCGCACCCCACAGCACATCGGCATGTTCAAAGGACGCGGGGAAGCAGGTGATCTCCAGCACATAACCGGCTTCAGTAACAAAAGCGCCGCAGACGACATCCTTTTCGGGCATCTTATAGGTCACGCAGGGGAGGCCGTTCACGGTGACGACTTCAATTTCCGTCGTGCCTTCGATCTTGGATACCGCGGCGGCATATTCTTCCGCCGACATACCGTTCACATTCGTGTAAACGACGGTAACCTGGGTGGAATTGTCATCGGGCGCGAAGCAGGCGATGTAGCCATTGGCTTTATTCTCTTCGGTGAGCTCCACGGGATTCATTCCTTCGGGAAGCCACATCTTGGCTGAGACTTCGCTAAAGGTGTGGAACTGACCGCCAAGCTCGGCCGCTTCCAGAACGGGGACAAAGGTTTCCCAGCTCAGCTCGGTAGTCGCGGTCTCCGCCATGGCAGCGGACATCAGCAGGCAGATCATCAGGACGGCGCACAGAAACTTCTTCATTAAGGTATCCCTCTCTTTCGACAGTGCTCCTGAGGAGCGAATTAAAAAACAACCAAATAATTGTATCACATTTTTATTTATCTGAATAGACTTTTTCAGAAGATTGTGATAAAAAAAGGATGGAAAAAACAGGATGCCGGACAGGATACCGGCGGGCCGCTCTGACGGTGCGGGAGAATCAGGGCGGAAACGGAAGGATCAAGAAGAAACCGGAAGACCGGAGGGGGAACCGTTCACCGATGGAAAAGAGCATTCAAAAAGAAAAAAGGCACTATCCGGATCCGGAGCATCTGGTCTCATCCTATTTTCATCTGTCTCTGCCGGTGGTTCTCGGATCGATCGTAACAATTGTGTACAACCTTGCGGATACCTATTTCATTGCCCGGACGGGGAATGCGCTGCTGATTGCCGGCGTATCGCTCTGCGCGCCGCTGTTTATGATTCTGATGGCCTTCGGCAATATTTTCGGACAGGGCGGCAGTTCGCTGATTTCCCGCCTGCTGGGGAAACAGGAGTATGATTCTGTCAGCCGGGTCAGCTCATTCTGCTTTTATATCGCGCTTGGCGCCGGAGCGGTGACCGGAGGGGCGCTTCTTTTGCTGCGGGATCCGTTTCTGAAGCTGCTGGGATCCAGCCCGGACACGCTGCCCTATGCCCGGGATTACTGCACGGTGCTGCTGCTGGGCGCGCCGTTCATCGTCGTCAACTTCATCCATATGAATCTGCTGCGCTGCGAGGGCATGTCGGGGCTGTCGATGCTGGGAACCGTAACCGGGGCGGTCGTGAATGTCATTCTTGATCCCATTCTGATTCCGGGGATGGGAGCCGCCGGCGCGGCCCTGGCTACGGTGATCGGCTATGCCTGCAGCGATCTGTTTCTGCTGGCGGTTGTGCTGCGGCGCAGCCGGCATCTGTCCGTCCGGCCGCACGGGAAAATCAGCGGAGCCTTCCTGAAGGATATTCTGTCGATCGGCATCACGGCAGCGATTACGAATATTGCTTCCAGCCTGTGCACGATTCTGCTGAATCAGCAGCTTTTGCGCTTCGGCGATGAAAAAATTGCCGCGATGGGTATTGTGCTGAAAGTAACGATGATTACCCAGATGATCCTCGTCGGTTTTTCCTTCGGCGGGATTCCGCTGTTCGGCTTCCTGACGGGCGCCGGGGAGCGGCAGAAGGTCCGGAGGCTGCTGCGCTTCTGCCTCCTGTTTCTGTCAGCGACGGCGCTGGGAATGACCGGTCTGGTTTTTCTGGCGGCAGAGCCGCTTCTGGGAATGATCACTCCGGATGCACAGCTTGTTGCGGACGGGATTCCGATGATCCGCTGGCAGGTGGCCGGCAGCGTTTTCGCGGGCCTGGTGATGCTGATGACCTGCCTGTGCCAGGCATCCGGAAAAGCCGTACCGGCGCTGATCCTTTCCCTGAGCCGGCAGGGGGTCGTGTTTGTGATCGTCCTGCTGGCGGCTTCCGCTGCGGCCGGATATACGGGAATTCTTGCCGCGCAATGCGTATCGGATCTTCTGAGTGCGGGAATTGCGGCAGGAATCTACAGGGCCTGCTGGGGAAGAGACGATAAAAGCAGTTTTTCAGTTATGGGTGAATGAACGTCAATCGACGGCGATGTAACAGTCAGGCGGCGCAGGATGGGAGCTATCCGGCCGGATTCAGGAAAAGGAAAGCCGGTCCGGACCGGCTGGCGCGGGAACCGCGGCTTTTCTCATCTTTCGCGGGAAACTGTCACATCATTTTCCGCATCCGGCGGTGCAAAAGTAATAAAATTATGGAAAATAGCCCGGATCCGCTAAAATGATTGACAACCGGGAATCTTCATGATACCATACGCCCGTCAGCTCAAGCTGACCGCGGGCTTGCACAAGCAAGCTGTTATGACAGAAGATTTCCCCTGCATCATCCGGTATCACGAAGGTGCCGAAGGCCATCCGCAGATGGCTTCCGGCGCTTTTTTTCTGTGATGCCGGGGTACGGACGCGGATCGGGTTATCCGCCTGCGGCCGATTCCCTCATCAAGGCATTCCATTTCAAATTAAAGGAGGACAACCATGAAGATCTTTCAGAAAGCGTTTTCCCTGATCCTGGCGCTGTGCCTGCTCTGCGGCCTTTCTGTGACCGCCACGGCCGTAACCTTTACCGACGCCCACGGCAATACGATTGAACTGGACGATTCGCTGGAAGCCTATACGGACGCTGTGCTGTACGGCGCGGAGGACGCGGCCCGCAAGGGAGAGACCAATCTGGGCGATCTGTGGACCGATGCGCTGCGCTGGTTCGCGGTCTCCGGAACGATTAACGAATATTTCGAAGAGGACGACGTGACCGCCGGCAACACCGGCCTTGCTGTGGACGCCGATCATACCGTTGCCCTGTGGAACGGCGGAAACCTGCGCGCGGATATAGCGGAAGGCAAATTCGGAGCGGAACAGCTCGCCGAGGTGCTGCCTTATCCCAACAAGGCGGCGGTGGTTTACATGACCGGAGCACAGCTGCTGGAAGCGCTGGAGGCCGCTTCCCAGGGCCTGCCCTATACCGGGGATACCGCTGCGGTCTGCGCCTCCTTTATGCAGGTATCCGGGCTCCGGTATACCGTGGATACATCCAAAGCCTTTGATCAGGGCGAAGCCTACGGGGACAAGGGCTGGTACAAAGCGGCCTCCCTGGGACGCGTTACCATCGACGAAGTGAACGGACAGCCCTTCGACGCGGAAGCCACCTATGCCGTACTGACCAGCAACGCCAACTTCAACGGCATGGATTCCTCCTATGTATTCGCCGCCGCCGCGGAAGCCAATGAAAAGAGCACCGTCACCACCGCGGCGGTACGGGATGTGGTATGGATGTATATCGCAAAGGAACTGAATAACCGGATCGGCGAAGCCTACGCCGGGGCACAGGGCCGCATCATCATCAAATAAACCCTTTCAGGAAAGGCCGCGGCCGGCCTTTTTCAGCGCCCGGCCGGAAGGAGGAAACCATGCGCCCGGAAATGGCAAAGGTGCTCGCTGAGACAGAGAAGGTCATCTCGGGCAAGCGGGACGTGATTCAGATGATCCTGACAGCGCTGCTGGCGGACGGCCATGTGCTGCTGGACGATGTGCCGGGAGTGGGCAAAACCAATCTGGCCGTGGCGATCAGCCGGGCGATTCAGATGAATTACAGGCGGGTGCAGTTTACTCCGGACGTGCTGCCTTCCGATCTGACCGGATTTTCCATGATCGACAGGCAGAGCGGGGGCTTCGTTTATCATGCCGGCGCGCTGAATGACGCCAATCTCCTTCTGGGCGACGAAATCAACCGGGCTTCCAGCAGGACCCAGTCCGCCCTGCTGGAAGCCATGGAGGAGCGGCAGGTGACGGTGGACGGAACGACCTATCCGCTGCGAAAGCCTTTTTGCGTTATCGCCACGCAGAACAGCATCGGCGCGGCGGGCACGCAGTTTCTGCCCTTCGCCCAGGTGGACCGCTTTCTCGTGCGGCTTTCCCTGGGATATCCCGATTACGCGGCGCAGATGGAAATGCTCAGGAACCGCCAGGGGGTCAATCCCCTTGAGCAGGTGCAGCGCGTAATGAGCGGGGAGGAGCTGGCCGGCCTGCAGAAGGAAGTACAGCAGGTCGCGTCCGGGGATGCTGTGCTGGACTATATTACCAGGCTGACCCTGGCTTCCCGGGAGCATGAAGCCGTGGCAGTGGGCATCAGTCCCCGGGGAGCGTTGTTTCTGGACAGAATGTCCAAGGCGTACGCGTTCCTGGACGATCGGGACTATGTCACCGGAAAGGATGTGCGGGCGGTATTCAGGGCCGTGTGCGCGCATCGGATCCTGCTGAAGGAAGACGCACAAAAGACCGTGAACGACGTGCTTGACGATCTGATGAAAACCGTGGAGAATCCCGACCGGCACAGCCGCGGGAACCTGAGAAAATGATCAAACGGATACTTGGCTGGGCGGCATGGCTGATTCCGGCCTGCCTGCTGTATTTCTTTGAGAACAATACCGGTACCCGGATCGTGCTGGCCTGCACCCTTCTGCTGCCCCTGATCCCAGCGGTCCGGCGCGGCCTTTTCGCCACGGATGCGGCCGGCACGCAGCCGGGTACGATCTCCCGGTCCGTCCGGATTCCCGTCAGCCGGGAGGCGGAAGATACAGGCGGCGTGCGGGCCTATCTGCCCGGAGATCCCGTGAACCGCATCCACTGGAAGCTCAGCGCCAAAAGGGACGAACTGCTTGTGCGTGAGCTGCCAAAACTTCAGACGGCCGGAGAAGCGGAAACCCGGTCCGTTTCAGAAAACGGACAGACGGCCGCGAGCGGATGGCGGAAGCGCGGATTCCGGACCAGTCTGATCCTTTTTCTGTTGTGTCTGATCCTCCTGATCGCGATTCCGCCGGCCCGCCAGGGCCTGAAGGCTCTGCTCAACCGCCTGTTCGAAGCCAGCGAGTCGGTCAATGCCTATGCCTATACCCGCTTTGCTGTTTCCGCTGATGAGCCCGTCGCTTTTGCTGCTGTTTTGCTGGGGATCATGGGTGTTTCCCTTGTCGCCCTGGTTCTGCTCTCCGGCAGCCGGCTGCCGGTTCTGGCAGTGATGGCGGGAGTCGTGCTTTTCCAGATTTTCTTCGGCCTCTCTTTTCCCGCATGGATCAATGTGCCGCTCTTTACGCTGTTTTTTCTTCGGATGCTGAAACGGCCGGGGAACCGGAAAACCGTTTGGTTCGTGCTGGGCGGCGTCGTTCTGATTTCCCTGGCCGTTCTGCTTCTTTTTCCCGGAGTGGATGCCGCCACCGAAGCGGCTTCCGAAACGGTTCGGGATCAATTAAGCCGGATGGCGCAGTCTATCACCGGGGTGACTCAGGAACCGACCGGCGGGGAAACCGAAACACGCCGTGCGCAGATGCAGTCGCTGACTTCGGGCGGCGGGGAAGCACGGACGGAGCGGGAATTCCGCCTGGTTACGGAGGAGGAAGAGCAGATCGCCATGCCCCACTGGGTCAACTATCTGCGGATCATTCTGCTGCTGTTCCTGACGGCTGCGGCGGTGATCCTGCCGTTCCTTCCCTTTATTCTGCTGAACCAGCGCCGGAAAAAGGCGATGGAAGCCCGGGCGGTTTTTCAGTCCGGGAATGTCAGAGAGGCAGTGGCGGCCATCTTTCAGCATCTGACCGCCTGGCTGGAAGCCACGGGCCATGGCGGGGGCAACACCCCTTACGCAGAGTGGAACGTACGGCTTTCCCCGGATTACGCGGAACGCTACGCAGCGTGCGAAAAGCTTTTTGAGGAAGCAGCATACAGCACTCATGAGATGAAAGAGGAACAGCGGCAGCAGGCGCTGGCCTTATTAAACGAGACGGAGCAGATTCTGCGGAAGCGGGCGGACTGGAAACAGCAGCTGCGCCTCCGGTACAGGGAGTGCCTATGGGTATGAAAAGCAAAAGAATCCTGCTTGCGGCGCTGGTGATGAGCCTGGCGCTGCTTTTGTGCGGATGCCGCGTCCGCACAAATGGCAGCCAGGAAGCAACCCGGACGGATACCGGCGAACAGTGGACGGATGAAACGAAACCGGGTGAAGTTCTTTCCGGGGAGGCCGGGCGGACCGAAAGCGGAGAGGGCGGCGAAAACGGCGGGCTGAATGAAAGCGGAGAAGCCGGGGAAACCGGCGGTCAGACACGCGAAAACCCGGAAGCCTCCCGAAAGGAATACGATGAAAACGCCCAGGCCGAGATCGTGCCGGGGACGGAACACCTGCTGCACGAAGCAGGGGAGGGAAACGGCGCCTCCGCGGCGAACGAGGATTCCGAAGACTCCGCGAACCAGGTGAACGACCGGGCGGAGGAAACAGCCGTCCGGAGAACCGCGGCTGAGGAGGCGGAACAGAAGGGCGTTTCGGAGGACGCGGACGCGGCGGATTCCGCCCTGACCTACTATACCGTGCTGCTGCAGGATAAAACGGGTTCGCTGTTCGAATGTCAGCGCATGAATGTCTACTGGGAAACGGAGCAGGATCATGTAACGATCCATAAAAGCTCCCCGGAGCATCAGCTGATCCTGAACGCCGGATGCTATGACGTATCCGCCCGGCTGCTGCCCGAAAACCTGCGGGTGGACGATGGCTGGGTGGGGCGGAAAAACCCCGGCGTGATCGTCAAAATGGTGGACAGCGGCATCCTGGGAAGCGGGGTCGGCAGTGACCGGGCCGCAAGAGCGGTGTATGAAAGACTGCAAAACAGGGAAGGCTGGGCGGACATCGACGGGGTAAAGAACCGCCGGATCCTGCTGCTTTCCCGGGAGATGCTGGAAGCGCCTTACCTGCAGACCGCCGCCATGGTGCTGATCGCCGGGACTGCCAATCCTTCGCTTTTCACGGACACAGACCCGGACAGGATGATCGAAATGCTGACGGAAGAAGCCACCGGGGCGCTTCCGGCAGGAATTTTCTACTACAGGAAGGATGAACCCTGACCATGCAGAATAACGGAACAACATCCCTGCAGATCCGCCGGATGACCTATGCGGCGCTGTACCTGGCCATTGCCATGGTGCTGCCGTTCATCACCGGCCAGATTCCCGAAATCGGCGCCATGCTGTGCCCCATGCACATCCCGGCGCTTCTCTGCGGTTTTATGTGCGGCTGGCCCTGGGGCATGACCGTGGGCTTTATCGCGCCGCTTTTGCGCTCCGTACTGTTCGGTATGCCCGTCATGTTTCCCAGCGCCGTGGCCATGGCTTTTGAACTGGCGGTCTATGGCGGCATGGCCGGATTTCTCCGTCAGAAGCTGCCCCGGAAAAAGGGAATCACCTACGCCGCGCTGTTGATTTCCATGGTTGCGGGACGACTCGTGTGGGGCGCGGTACGGGTGATCCTGGCCGGCCTGTCCGGCAGCACGTTTACCTGGGCGCTTTTCCTGGCGGGAGCTGTCACCAACGCGGTTCCGGGAATCATTCTTCAGCTTGTTCTGATTCCCATTCTGGTCCTTGCAATGGAAAGGGCGGGCCTTTCCCTGATTCCTCATGAAAAGAAAGAACAGATATGACTGAGAAATGTTATGAATCCAATTTTCCGGACAAGGAGCATACTGCGTGCCGTGGGATTTCCGCGGAACGGATATCCGGGATGGAAGTTCTCCGGAGCATCGGGGAAAAAGCTGCCGGTGTCAACCGGCTGCTGGTTACCCTGGACGGGCCCTGTGCTTCCGGGAAGACGACGCTGGCCCGGAAGCTGGCCCGGGTACTCGGCGGGGACGTGGTGCCTACGGATGATTACGTGATTCCGCACGCGCAGAAAACCCCGGAACGGCTGGCTGTCCCCGGCGGAAACTGCGACGCGGAACGGCTGGCCCGGGAGGTCGTGATTCCTTTCAAAAACGGCTTGCCCGTCCGAACCCGCCGATATGACTTCCGGAACGACGCCTTTCTGCCGGAAGAGCAGCTTCCGGATACACGGATTTTAATCCTGGAAGGCAGCTACTGCAATCTTCCCGCGATCAGGAAATATGCCGACGTCCGTCTTTTCCTGAACACTCCCTGGGAAATCAGGGAAGCGCGGCTGTTATTAAGAGAATCCGCCGCCTCCATGCGGCAGTTCCGGGAGCGGTGGATCCCGCTGGAGAACGCCTATTTTGATGCGTATCATCTGCCCGACGACGGGATGTGGGTGATGAACACCCTGAAAGACGAACCGGATCCGGCCTGACAGGGCTGCGGGAAGTGCTCTCAGTTTTTTTCCGCGGTTTCCTGCAGCTCGGAATACAGGATTTTTCCGCCTTCGTTTTTCGGGAAAGCCGGAACGGTCAGGACGCGGAGGCTGCCGCGCGCGGCGCTGAGCACCCGCGGAATAAAAGCCGCGACCATTTCCTTTTCCTGTTCGCCCGTAACAAAAACGGTGAGGCAGTCATCCGTCCCGACGCTGACGCTGGGAATATTGAGCTCATCCATGATCATGCTGTCAATCTCGTCCAGGCTGACCCGATGACCGGCCAGCTTGATAAAACGCTTCAGCCTTCCTGTGATGGTCAGATAGCCGTCTTCGTCCGCCTCGGCCAGGTCGCCGGTGCGGATCTCATCATGCCACTCATCCGCCTTATTCAGATCTTCGCCGCGCTGAGCGTAGCCCATCGCCACATTGGGGCCGCGGTAGACAAGTTCTCCCCGCACCCGCGGATTTTCAACGGGGTTACCCGCTCCGTCAATGAGCCGGATACTGCCGCCCGGAACAACGCGGCCGACAGACCCGGGCTTTCGGAGCGCGTCTTCCGGCGGCAGCCAGCTGATGGCTGCCGTCGCTTCACTCTGCCCGTACATGATGATAAAGCGTTTCCCGTTTTCCGCGGCATAGCGGGCATAGTATTCCTGCAGCTCCCGGCTGAGCTTTCCGCCCGCCTGGCTCAGCGTCCGGAGGGAGGGGAACTCCTCCTCGAACAAACCAATATGATGCAGCATTTCGTAGGTGTTGGGCACGCCGTGGAAACAGGTCACGTTCTCCGCCTCGAACAGATCCCAGAATTCAGGATCCATCACGCCGCTTTTCGTTACCACCATGGCGGCGCCGGAACGCAGGTTCGCGTGAAGGACGGACTGACCGTAGGTATACTGCAGAGGCAGCGCGGTAATCGTTCTGTCCGCGGGCGTAATATGAAGAATATCCGCAAGGACCGCGGCATTGAAGCGAAGGTTCTCCCGGCTCTGGCGTACGAACTTCGCGGAACCGGTGGAGCCGGAGGTTGTAATCAGAAGGCCCAGATCCGGATGGATGGGGAAGCGATCCATATAATTCGTTTTCAGAAGGACATAATCCCGGAGGCAGCAGACCTCTCCCATGGCGGGATATTCGCCGCGCATTTCCTCCGGCAGCAGAAGAAGCCCCGGACGGTAGGCGTTCATCAGTTCCCTGCGCATCCCGGACGCCAGTTCCGCGGAAACAGGCAGCACGGGATACCCGCTGTCCGCCAGGACGGCATAGCCCGAAAGAGCGCCCATGGTATTCCGGCAGATCAGCATCACCAGCGGTTTATCCACCGCGTCCCAGTCCACGCACCGGCGGATGGCCGCTTCTGTCTCTGCCGAAAGGGCGGTGAGATCACGATAGGTCACCGTGACGCCGGTATCGGCAATCAGCGCGGGAGAATCGCCAAAGCTTTCAAAATTCCAGAATACTCCCATATCTGTTCCTCCCTTTTCCGCTCCCTATTTTGCTTTCGCGTCTTCAAGCTTTTTCTGCACAAGCTCCAGGCCTGCCCGATAGGAGCTGATTTTCATCGATTCCCTGCCCCGGAAGGAGATCCGGAAGGTTTCCTCCAGACAGCTGATCAGATTCATCTGGGCGACGGAATCCCAGCCCGGATCATGGAAACGGAAGGTAACGGGGTTGAAGTCAATACCTTCGAAGCAGCCGGAGAAGGCCGTCCAGTACAGCTCCGCGACCTGGAGCGGAGTGAGCGTTTCCGTCTGAACGACCGCTTCCGACGGAACTGCCGCCCCGGGCGCCTGCTTCTCTGCCGGGATACCGGCTTCGGCCAGCTTTCGGCTCGGCGCGTAGAGCAGACCCTGGGCGCCCTCATTCGTGATTCTGGCCGGGTTGCCCATGACCGTCGTATTGGCCTCCACATCACCGAAAACGACACTGCCGAGCGCCACGACGCTGTAATCGCCGATTCGGATCCGGTCCTTCAGCATGGCGCCGGCTCCGATAAACGCGTTTTTTCCGATGACCGTATGCCCGCCGACAAACGCGCCTGCTCCCACGCGCGTATGGTCTCCGACAACCGCATCGTGGCCGATCGCGGCGCCCGCGGCCGCATAAAAATTCTTTCCGATTTTTGCCAGAGAGCCGATAAAGGCGCCCGGGCCGATAACCGCACCGTCTCCCAGCTCCGCGTCGGGGCTGAGATAAGCGGAGGGATGAACCAGACGCGCTCCCTGATATCCCGCCTCCGTCATCCGGCCGAAAGCCTCCCGTCGGAATTTCGGCTCACCGATGGTAATCACGAAGCGTGTGTTTTCCGGGCTGTAACGCTTGCGGAAGGGTTGGAATCCCAGAATGGGACAGCCCAGCAGACTGTTCGCAGAGGCATGATCGTCGATAAAGACCGATTCTGCCCACTGCCCGGTCTCATCTGCCACATATTTGAATTCCCGGCCCATCGCGCCGGCTCCGTAAAACGCAAGAATCACTGCCGTACCTCCTTTTTTTGATCTTACAGTGGATTACCCCAGGCTTTTTCAATTTCCCGGCGCAGGATCCGAAGCTGTTCCGTTTCCCGGTCGGTCCAGATCTGCTTTCCGTCGGCATCAGTTTCCGCAAGCAGGGCTCTGAGCCAGCCCTCCTCCCTCACGGTTCGCCGGCTGAATTCAAACACCAGCTCAAAGGCCATGCAGCAATGGGATATCCGTCCTTCAAAATGGGAATGCCTCAGCACGGCGGGCACGCAGCGATGCTCCAGAACGCAGGCCATGACCTCCGGACTCGCTTCCCCCGTATCCCGGAAACTCGCCCGGCTGGTTCCGACCCGCTCCTCAAAGGGAATGCCGGCAATCACCCGGAAGATATCCGTCTTGTCCGCGTCACGCAGAATCTCCGCGAAGCGCAGCGTCCGGCTGTCCAGCGAGTCCGGG
This sequence comes from Clostridia bacterium, assembly GCA_017652125.1. Classification (GTDB taxonomy): domain Bacteria; phylum Bacillota; class Clostridia; order Christensenellales; family Aristaeellaceae; genus Aristaeella. The sequence goes on from JAGCBO010000266.1 coordinate 13,584, forward strand.
AGTTTCAGCTTGTTGTGCTGCCGGATCGCCGTTTCCGCGATGGCCCGCCAGCCCTCCGGCAGACCTTCCGACGGGAAGCGTTCAAGCAGCCCCTCCCGGAACAGGATATCGCCGCTCAGCTCCGCGTGATCCACCGAGTGGGAATCCACAAACGTGCCAAAGCGCCTGGCCTGCTCAAAGCGCCCGATATCATGCAGCAGGCCGAGAAACCAGGCAAAATCCGTGTCCTCGCCGTTCATTTCCAGGGACTCCGCACAGCGCGCCGATAGCTCCGCGACGCGGAAAGTGTGGTCGATTTTGTGGCGGATCAGGGTATTCTGCGTGTCGAATTCCTCCGCGTAACGGAGAAAGACAGCTTTCGCCTTTTCCCGGTCAAACATTTATCGATTCCCTCCGTTCATCCGTCAGGCCGCTTCGGGTTCGACCCGGCTGCGCAGGGACAGGACGCGCCGGACAAATTCCTCCGCCAGGCGCGCGGCCTTTTCCAGGTCTTCTCCTTTGAATCCGTGGCCCGCGCCTTCCACCGTTACCAGCTCCGCGTCCGGCAGCGTGTCCGCCGCCCGGCGGGAATACCGCAGAGGTACATAAGGATCCGCCGTTCCGTGGAACAGCAGCGCGGGACCGGGATAACGGCTCATCACATCATAAATTTCAACCGTCAGGATATCCTCCAGATAACGGCGGCCCACCGTGTGGGAACCGATGACCGCCGTATCCGGAATCTTTCCGGACTCTGCAATCTTTTCGCGGCAGACATCCGGCAGGTTGAAGGCGGGATACAGCAGGACCAGGCCTGCGATGTCTTCCGGCCGTGTTCCCGCGACGAAGGCGGAAATAAAGCCGCCCTGGCTTCCGCCGAAGAGAAAGATGCCGTCCGTCATAAACCGGCTGTCGCTGCGGAAATGATCCAGCACGCACCGGAGATCCTCCGCCTCGGTGAGAACGGACATTTCCTTCATGCTGCCGCCGCTCAGGCTTACCTCGGAACCGCCGATATAGTCAAACACGAAGGCGGCGATTCCGTTTTGCGCGAATCGCTCCGCATAAGGCTCCATGATCCGGTGATTGCTGCCCAGCCCATGGGAAAGAATCACCAGCGGCAGCGGATCCTCCGCAGCCTCAGGCAGATAAAGCGTTCCGAAGATCCGCAGCCCTTCCCGTTCCAGGGGGCAGTCTTCCGTTCTGAAAGCGCCGGGATCCGCTTCCGCAAACCCGGCCGTTCCCGCGGTGAACAGCACAGCCAGCAGGATCAGGAAGGCCGTCCGCAGGGTCGTTTTCTTCGTCATGACGGTATTTCTCTTTCTCCGATATTTATCCTCATGCTGCATTATATCACACCTGTGGAAGAAAGGGAGACCTGTATCCGGAAATATTTTCCCGCGGGGCTGCGGATCGGTACGGAGGCAGGCCGGAATCCTTATGCGGCACGGGCGGAGCGGAAGATCATTTGTTGACAAATCTCCCGGCCTTTTTTATACTGAACGGGTAAAAAGCGGAGATCAGAAAAACTGGTGAAGAATGAAGGAGGATCAAAGGATGAAAAGATGGATCTGTGCAGCGACGGCTGTGATGATGGTACTGTTTACGGTCTGCCTGGCCGCGGCGGAGGGCGTGACCTTTACGACGAAATACTTTACAATGCAGCTTCCCGAGGGCTGGGAGACTGATTTTGAAGACCTGACGAATGAAGACGGCGTGGAGGAACTCGGCTATTTCGGGGAGCCGGCCGCGTATGGACTGACGGGAGGGTCTTTTCTGGTTTACTATGAGGAGATGAAGGACTTCCGGCTGTTTGATGCGAGCCAGGAAGAAATGCAGGCTTATATCGATGCGCTTATGGAAGAGTACAAAGACGATCATCCGGTTTATCTCGATACGGTCATGGCCGACAAGATTCCTCTGGTGATGTTCCGGTGCACCGATCAGGACGGAGAATATATCCTCATCGATACGATGACCAACGGCTATGCCATCGAAATCCAGTTCTATGTGATGAGCGATGACGAGAAAGATGAGAAAACCTATCCGGTGACGGACCGTCAGCTTGAACTGATCAAGTCTGTTCTGGCCACCTTCCGTCCTGCGGGCGCCTGACAGCGGCATGAATCCGCCTGAAACGCGCCGGGGAGGGAACCATCCATGAAAAAGACCATATGCCTGCTGCTGGCCATGACGATGTGCGGACTGCTGATCGGATATCCGGCGCCGGAGGCGCGGGGAGAGAGCCAGGAGCTGACCATTCTGATCTATATCTGCGGATCGGATCTGGAAAGCGAGGACGGAGAGGCCAGCCTGGATATCCGGGAAATGGTATCCTCCGGGATCGGCAGCTCCGGAGCGGTGAATGTTCTCCTGGCAACGGGAGGCACTTCCCGGTGGAACGGATACAGTTTTTCCAACCGGAATGTACAGTACTACCGGCTGGATCAGAGCGGTCCGGTGCTGATGAAGGACGCCGGCCGGATGAACATGGGGGACGCAAAGACCCTGAATTCCTTCATCCGGTACGGAATTTCCAACGCGCCCGCGAACCGCTATATCATGATCCTCTGGGATCACGGCGGAGGGCCGGTGCACGGCGTATGCAACGATGAGAATTTCCGTGATGACGGCCTTTCTCTGGCTGAGCTGAAAAAAGGACTGACGGACGGTCTGCAGGGAAACCGGCTGGATCTCATCGGCTTTGACTGCTGCCTGATGAACTGCGTGGATCTGTGTTCGGATCTGTACGGAATTGCGGATTATTCCGTGGTGAGCCAGGAACTGGTCAGCGGAACCGGGCTGGATTATGACGGCTGGATGCAGCCGATCGCGAACAACCCGGGTATTTCCACCCAGGAGATCGCCCGGCTGATCGTGGATACCTATATTGCCGACAATGCCCGGGGGCGGAGCGGATCCACGGCCACCATGACTGTTGTGGATTCCGCCCGGATGCCCCAGGTAATGGAGGCTGCCAACGCCTTCAGCAAATCCCTTGCGTCCCTGGTGAGCACCAATCTGGCCGGTGTGGTCCGGCTGCGCGGTCAGCTGACTTCCTTCGGGGAGTTTATCGATTACGACGCCTCCGATCTGGTGGACGTTTTTGACATGTGCGACGCGTTTTCCGCGCTGCTGCCGCAGGAAAGCGCTGATCTGAAGCAGGCGGCGATGCAGGCGGTATGCTATAACAGCACGACCGGCGATATTGCCGGATACGCCCACGGAATGTCTTTCTTCCTGCCCTATAAAACCGTTCTTTCCGAGAAAAAGGATATTCTGGCGCACTACAGCGGACAGAAAGACTCCTATTCCGCCATGGTATCCACGCTGACCAGTCAGGTGGCTTCCTCCGGCTATGCCATGTCCGCGTCCTCCTATACTCCGAATAACTTCTACAGCAATAATGGCAGCAGCGATACCTGTTCCGGTTCTCTCTGCGATATCTGGGACGGGTATTACGGGGACTACTGCTCTTTTAACGACGCATACGACGCGTGCGGAGGGAACATCTGGTCCGGACTGAATTCCGGCAGCGGTTCTATCTGGGACGGGTATTCCACCTGCAGCGGCATCTGGGACGGATACGGGCAGAGTCAGCCGGTTTCCACTCCCTCCGCCAGCGGGATCTGGACGGGGCTGACCGATCAGCCGGAACCGACTCCGGTTACGGGACCGTCAGCTACCCAGCCGCCGGTTCAGCAGGCCGACGCTTCCGCGGCGCTGAACAATATCTGGGCCGGACTGCTGAATCCGGGAAACAATTACTACCAGCCCGGAGAGAGCAACCAGAACGTACAGCCGGGAATCAGCGAGGCGGTCAGCGCGGAAGGCATGCTGGAAAGCGCGGAATCCTATTTTTCCACGTCCAACCTTTCCGCACAGATGGTTTACTCCCTTCAGCTGACCCGGGAGGATCTGAATCACCTTTCCTCGGCCAGCGGCGTTCTGAACAAAAAGGAAGGGGAGGAAATCATCCGGTACGGGAATATGGGGAAAACCACCATTGACTGGTCCACCGGTCTGATTCTGTCCATGTTCGACGGCTCCTGGCCCATGCTGGAGGGACAGATGGTCCGTGCCGAGTATTTTTACGCTGAGGAATCCGGAACCGTACGCTTTGTGATTCCGGCCCGGGTAAACGGACTGAAAATGTATCTGCTGGGCAGCGTTTCCGCAGACGGGGAAACCTTGCTTCTCGGAGCAACCCAGGGATACGATGAAAACGGGTTTGCAATCCGGGGCGTGATTCCGCTGGAAGAGGGAATGACGGTTTATCCCCTGTTCACGGCCGTTTCCGCCGACGGAGGCGAACGGGAATATGACGGAGCCGCTGTGGTCATTCCCGCGGAGGGAGCCAAACTGACATGGGATAAAATTCCTTCCGGAAACTATCAGTACTGCTTCGCTCTGACGGATCTCTCCGGACAGGTGCATTATACGGAAAGCATCCCGCTGGCGTTTTGAGGAGAGAATCGGAAGAAAAACTGGAAATCGTTAAAACCAGAGGAAGCCTATTGACAGAAACGCTGGAAAAATTTATAAAATAGGGAAAGGGGTTACTGTCATCCCCAAAATAGAAACGTATATCCTTGTGCAGGAAGACATCAGGTCTCCTGCAGATCAGGAAGTACCGGGAGAGATATGAACAAAGGAGGTTCTTAACGATGAGCGGCATGGATGAAATGAAGCTGGAAGATCTGGAGAGCGTGAGCGGCGGAGACGTGGTGAAGTCTGCGGACGAAAAACAGTTCTGGATCATCCGTCACGATGGTACGGTGGTCGGAACGGCTCCCACCAAGGAACTGGCGATTCAGTTTGCAAAGCAGCTCAATACGAGCCCTGAGATCATCACCAAGGAACAGTACAAAAAGAAGTACGGAAGAGAACTGGTCTGGTAAGAACCGGCGGAGATCTTCCGGGCAGAATCGAAATCATCCGAACAGGCAGGGGTGCCTCGGCAGGAACCGTACGGTTCCCGCCGGGGCAGCCCTTTTCCTGATGAACGGAGGTATTCTGAATGGGGAATCCAATCAGGGTGAGCGGAAAGCCGGATATCCCGGCTGTGATGGCGTATATTGAACAGAGCGCGATCTCGGATTCCGGCAGATCCGGGGCGGGCGTCTGCTCACTGGTCTGCGAGGAGCTGCTGCTGCGTCTGCTGAATGCGGGCTGCGCCGATATTGAAGTGTCGGCGGGCGGACACTCTGTAAAATATATTGAGGTTCGGGCGCCAGGAGAACGGACGGATCTGCTGCAGTCCGCCGGGTGGGAAGGGAAAGACGGGATCGAAAGCCAGATCAGCGTATGCCTGCTGGAACAGTTCGCGGATTACTTCACCTTCCGTTACAGGCGCGGCGTGAACGAATACAGGATCTATTCCGGAAAACAGAATTCCTATGACCTGACCGGGGAGATTTTCAGCTTCTACAGAGATGCCGATCCCGATAAACCGCACCGTTCCACGGATGTGCTCCGGTTTATCGCCGGCAGACATAAGGGCTTTTTCTCCCTTTCGGTGCTGCTTCTTCTGGTAAAGCATCTCGCTGCGCTGATGCTGCCGGTATTTGTATCCAATATCATCAATATTGTGACAGAAACCGGCGTCTTTTTCAGTTTTCCCGTTCTGCTGAATATTTCGCTGTCCGTCGTATCCCTGGCTGTAAACCTGATCTGCTTCTGGGTGGACAGCCGGTATTTCCGCCGATTCACCAGGGCGGTGGAGGCCGGTTTCCGCATGGCCATCATCCAGAAGCTTCAGACGCTTTCGATCCGCTTCCACAACAACACGCAGTCCGGCGTAATCCTTTCCAAGATGATTTCGGACGTGCAGTTCATTCAAATGCTGATCTATGACAGGTTTCAGGAAATCCTGTATATGGCTGAGGATGTTGTGTTCGTGATCGTCGTGGCGATCCTCCGTTACCCGCTGATGCTGCTTTTCTATTTTGTACTGATTCCGGTCGTCGTGCTGCTTCTGCGCCGTTTCATGAAGCGCATGCAGGAAAAGCGGGCCGGTATGCGGCAGCAGAATGAGCAGGTCGGCGCCGCTGTGAAGGAAATGCTGGAAATGGAAAGCCTGGTCCGGGCACACGGCCTGGGAAAAACCGAATACCGGAGCATGCTGGCCAAGGTGCGCGGCGCTCAGCGGGCCGCGGTTCTGTACGACCGGCAGACCGTCAGCGTCAACAATGTTGCTTACGGCCTGTTTCAGGGGCTGCGGCTGCTTTCCCTGGGCGTGGCAGCCCTGCTGACAGCCATGGGCCACATCCAGATCGGCACCCTGGTCCTGTTCCAGTCCATATTTGAGATGATTCTCGCCAATGTGCAGCGGATGCTGGATGCAGTGCCGCTGATCACCCAGGGGTACGACAGCCTGAAGAGCGTCAACGAGCTTCTCTATGCCGGAGACATTGAGCAGAACGGCACAGAACTGCTGCCCAATCCGGTGCGCGGTGAGATTGAGTTCCGGAATGTTTCCTTCCGATATGAGGAGGAACAGGAGCCTGTGCTGCAGGATATCAGCTTCAAAGTCCCCGCGGGCGGGAGCATCGCCTTTATGGGAAAATCCGGCGAAGGAAAGACGACGATCCTCAATCTGGCGCTGGGACTGTACAGCCCGCAGAAAGGCGAGATCCTCGCAGACGGGAAAAACCTGGAGACCCTGGAGAAAACCGCCTATCGCCGGCATATCGCCGTTGTACCGCAGCAGACGGTGCTGTTTTCCGGTACGCTGTGGAATAACCTGGTTTACGGGCTCCCTTATGTCAGCAAAGAAAGCGTGATGGATGTGATTCGCCAGGTCGGCCTGGAGGACCTGGTGGAGGCGCTTCCGGAGGGGCTGAATTCGCCCATCCTTGAAAACGGCGGCAATCTGTCCGGCGGTCAGCGGCAGCGGATCGCCATCGCCCGGGCGCTCCTCCGGAATCCCCGGATCATTATAATGGACGAAGCGACCAGCGCCCTGGATCAGGCAAGCGAGAAGCAGGTGCAGGAAGCGATTGACTCCATGATGGGCCGCTGCACCGTGATCATGGTGGCTCACCGGCTCAACACGCTCCGGCACGCGGACGCCGTCTACCGGGTCAACAACGGAAGCATCGAACGCTGTGAAGACGTCGAACGGCTCTGAGCCTGCCGTTTACTGATATTCCCACCCGGATTGCTATCCCTGAATAAGGGAAAAACAGACCTGAAGACAGAGGGATGATCCGCCCCCCAGCAAGGAGATAACGCTTTGAACGATATTACGTACGTCGGAAAAATGGCGATCAATTATTCCGTTTCCCTGCACGCGCATGAGAGCTGGGAGTTTGTTTACTGTACCTCCGGCTCCGGCGTTTTCGGGTTTAACGGAGGGAGGCTGGCCTATAACGAAGGGGATGTGGTGGTGATTCCCCCGATGGCGCCGCATACCAATGCCAGCGATACCGGATTTCAGAATATTCACATCAACATCGTCAATCCTTCGCTGCCCTATACCGAACCCATCGTGGTTTCAGACGATTCCAATCATTTTCTGCTGGACGCTTTCAAAGCGGCGTATTTTCACTATTATTCCGGCCGGAAGGAGGCGGCCGCCCTGCTCTCCATATACGGAGACCTGATCTGCTGTTATCTGGCGGCGCACCGGACGGAGACGGCGCTGACGCCGGTGGTGGCGCAGATGGAAGCCGATATCATCGCGAATTACAATAACTGCAGCTATGAGCTGGATACCTATCTGCGTTCCCTGCCTTTCAGCTACGATTATCTTCGCAAGCTGTTTCAGAAGGAGATGGGCGTAACACCCCACCGGTATCTGCTGGATAAACGGCTGAAGATGGCGGCGGAGCTGCTGGTGACGGATGCCGGCGGCGGCGTGCGCACCATCATGGACGTCGCCTTTCTCAGCGGCTTTCATGATCCGCTGCATTTTTCCAAAATGTTCCGGAAAAAATACGGCGTTTCACCGCGCGGTTATGCCAGGTCGGAGCGCGGCAATACCGTACCGGTTCCGGATGCGGAAAGCCCCAGAATCCGGCTGGAAACCGGGGATAAGCAGGAGGAATAGGGGAGAAAGATCCGTTATTCTTTGCACTTGCCGGCGCCGAGACCCTTCCGGATGCATGCCCATACGGCGTCGTCCGGCGCGTCCGCCTGTCCGTTCGGCAGCAGGAAAGCCTTGGCCGGCGTGGCGTACAGATAAATACAATCCTTCCGGCGGAAAGCCTGGGCCGTTTTCTCCCAGGGGACGATGCCGGTGTTTTCCTGCTTCCGTTCATTGGTTACCCGGAAGCCTTCTTCCGTCAGCTGCACCGTATAGACGTTCCGGCCTTTACCGAGCTTCCACTGAGCAGCCTGCATATTGACACCCGACAGGAACATGCCGATATAGACGATGGGCAGGCCCAGCCCGACCGCCAGCAAAACCGCGGCGATCATTCCGCTCTGGGGAAGGCGGCTGATCAGCGCCACAACGGCAAACGCGCAGAGGATCAGGGCGAAAACCATCGGCTTGACCCACCGTTTACGCAGAACCAGCATATCAAACCGCGCGAAGCGGCGAAAGGTTTTCTCATCCAGTCTGACCGGGATCGTGATGCATTGATTTTCCGACATATCCTATCCTCCGCAGGGTTGCTGAACCTGTTTCTCTGAAATTCAGCAAGAGCATAACAGATTCTTTCCCTTTTTACAATCAGAAATCCGTTTGCTCCTGTTCGCTGACAGGAGCAGCTCTTATTTTTCATATATCCTCATGGGCAAATTGTCCGGAAAAGACAATGCGCAATAATTGAGAAGATGATCGATTTCTGACCGATTATGTATACAAAAGTGTATACATTGCCGGTTTTGACAGGAATTGTGCTGTAAAAAACATAAAAACAATGTTGTCATTTTTGGTCAGATATGATACGATTTATATATCGAAACGGAGCTAAAAGATGCTCCGTAAAAAACAGGAGGATAAGCCAATGAAAAAACTGATCGGTCTGTTTCTTGCCCTGATCATGCTCGTCAGCTGCACAGCCGCGCTGGCGGATGATCCGATTACCCTGACCTACGCTGAAGTGAACCCGCTGGAAGGCACCATCGTCGGTGAAGTTGCCAAGGCTTTCAAGGAAAAGGTTGAAGAGCTGTCCGGCGGCTCGATCCTGATCGACATTCAGGCCAGCGGCGTGCTGGGTTCCGAAGACCAGATCCTGGACAACCTGCTGGGATACGGCACAGTGACGGACATCTGCCGGATTTCTGCCTTCGCCCTGAGCCAGTACGGCTGCACCAAGGCGACCCTGCTGTCCCTGCCCTATGTGTTCGCGAACCGCGATCATTACTGGAATTTCGCCAACAGCGATCTGGCTAAGGAATTCCTGAATGAGCCCCAGACGGTGGGCCTGCCCCTCCGCGGCCTGGCTTACGGTGAAGAAGGCTTCCGTCATTTCTTCTTCAAGAACGAAGTGACCGACATCAACAGCCTGAAGGGCCTGAAGATCCGCGTTTCCTCTGACCCGGTTATGACCGGCATGGTTTCCGGCCTGGGCGCTTCCGCTACTACCGTCAATTTCACCGAGCTCTACAGCGCGCTGCAGACCGGCGTTGTGGACGGCGCTGAGCAGCCCACCGCCAACTACAAGTCCAACGCTTTCCCGGAAGTTGCTCCCTACTTCATGATGGACGGCCACACCCTGGGCGCCATCCAGCTGATCATCACCGACACCGCCTGGAACAAGCTGTCTGAAGAACAGCAGGGCTGGATCCAGGAAGCTGCCAACTACGCTTCCGCCAAGTGCCGCGAAGTCAGCGAAGCCAAGGAAGCCGAGACCCTGGAAGCCCTGAAGGCCGACGGCATCCATATCATCGAAGTCGAAGACAAGACCCCCTGGGTCGAGGCTGTCAAGGCCACCGTGGAAGCCAACATCAATGGCCAGGATGAAGCCTATCAGCAGATCCTGAGCATGAAGTAATTCTTCATCTTATGCTTCCCTTCGGGGGATGCGGTCTTCCGCATCCCCCGCTTTCCTTACACTGCCGATTGTTTGCGCGGCAGAACCTTCTTCGGTTCCTGAAAGGAGTGTCTGCTTTGTCTGAGAGGACTGTTCCTGCTGTGTTCAGCAAGCTGGAAAAAATAAAGCCTCTGTATGACTGGACGTATAAAATCCTGATGTTCGTCTGTAAGATTCTGCTGATTGGCGACATCCTGATTACCGTCTGGTCCGTTGCGGGGCGCTATATCCCCTTCATCAATGATCCTCACTGGAGTGAGGAAATCATCCTGACCCTGATGGTTTATATGACGGTGCTTTCCGCCAGCCTGTCCATCCGGCGCATGGCGCATATCCGGATGACGGCCTTCGATAAATATCTGCCGAAAAAGGCGCTCAAATGCCTGGATCTCCTGGCAGATTTCGCGGTACTGGCTCTGGGCGTCTGTCTTGTGGTCTATGGTATTCGTTTCTGCAATTCACCCCTGAGCCTGAGAGGCCGCTATGCTTCTCTTCCGGGGCTGAGCAAATTCTGGCAGTATCTGCCGGTGCCTGTTGCGGGAGTCAGCATGATCATCTTTGAGATTGAGCAGATTTTCCGTCACCTGGAAGCCTTCTGGCTTCCGGAAACCAAAGAAAAGGAGGCGGTATAAGCATGGATGCTGAAGCCTTATCAACACTCATTCTGCTTGGCAGCTTCCTGATCATGATCCTGCTGCGCTTTCCGATCGCCTACGCGGTCGGCCTGTCCACCATTTTCTGCATGATTTCCATGAATCAGCCCCTGCAGACGATCTCCCAGCAGATGGTCAAGGGCGTCTGGTCCTTCTCCCTGATGGCGGTTCCCTTCTTCATAACGATGGGCGTTCTGATGGGAACAGGAGGCATATCGGACAAACTGATCGCGCTGGCAAACTCCCTGGTGGGCTGGATGCGCGGCGGCCTGGCCATGGTGAATATCGTGGCTTCCTACTTCTTCGGCGGCATCTCCGGCTCCGCTTCCGCTGACACAGCCTCCCTGGGCTCCATCCTGATCCCCATGATGGTGGACGAGGGATATGACGCGGACTTTTCCACCGCGGTCACCATTACCTCCTCCTGCGAAGGCCTGCTGGTTCCGCCGAGCCATAACATGGTCATTTATGCCACCACGGCGGGCGGCATTTCCGTCGGTGCCCTCTTCATGGCTGGCTACCTGCCCGGCGCGCTGCTGGCCATTTCGCTGATGGTAGGCTCCTATATTATTTCCGTCAAGCGCAACTATCCCAAGGGCGAACGTTTTTCCATCAAGAATTTTATCAAACAGCTGGGGAAGAGCATCTGGGCGCTTCTGGCTGTTCTGATCGTGGTTGTCGGCGTCGTCGGCGGCGTTTTCACCGCGACCGAGTCCGCTGCCATCGCCGTGGTTTACTCCCTGCTGGTTTCCGTCTTTGTTTACAAGGGACTGAACTGGAAGGGCGTATGGAAGTCTCTGGAAAGCTGCGTGGAGACCCTTTCCATCGTACTGATTCTGATCGCCTTCTCCGCGGCTTTCGGTAACTGCCTGACCCTGCTGCACGTACCGGCCAAGGCCGCTCAGCTGATCACCTCCATTTCCTCCCGTCCGGTAGTTGTGGCGCTGCTGCTGAACCTGATCCTTCTGGTTCTGGGTATGATCATGGATATGGCGCCGATCATCCTGATTGCGACGCCCATCCTTCTGCCGGTGGCCATGTCCATCGGTATCAGCCCGATTCAGTTTGGCATCATGGTGGTGCTCAACTGCGGTATCGGCTTGCTGACGCCGCCTGTCGGAGCGGTGCTGTTCATCGGATCGGCCGTGGCGAAACGGCCCATGGAAAAGGTGGTCAAGGCAACCATGCCCTTCTATATCTGCATGCTGGTTGCTCTGCTGCTGATTACCTTTGTACCCCAGATCAGCCTCTGGCTGCCGCAGCTGGCAGGATACGGAGTCTGATCCCCGAACCCTTCTGAAAACGCTGCTCCCCCGGACTTTGTAAGCCCGGGGGAGTTTCTTTTACGTCTGTTTCTGACGGATACGGAGGACAAACGGAAAGAGAACGCCGTTTTGGCGGTCAGCATCAACGGCTGGATGGATTATGTCAGATTTCGGTCCTGTATGCGTTTTCCTGCAGCAGCGGATAACGAACGCCCCTGAAATAGGCATCCAGGGCCGCAATGTGGTCTTCTGCAAACAATTCCGGGATTTCATCCTTCCCGAAAAAGCGCAGTTCATAGGATTCCTCGTCAATCCTGGGCTCCCCGCTGACTATGCTGGCTGTAAAAATGGCCGAAAGTACGTGCGCCGCGTCTCCGTTGCTCCAGACCATGTTGTGATTATGGAAGATTCCCAGGAAACTGTCCAGCCGGACTTCCAGGCCGGTTTCTTCCCGGATCTCCCGCAGGGCGGCCTGCTCATAGGTTTCGTTCATCTCCAGCAGCCCGCCGATCAGCCCCCATTGGCCGTTATCGGTTCGTCGCTGGAACAGAATCTTTCCGTCCCGGACAATCACCGCTCCGGCGCAGTTCAGGATAATCTTCCGGGGACCGATCATCTTTCGAAGGTCATGAATATAATCCATTTCGATTCACTCCATTCGTTAACCGTTCTTCCGGGCGGCTTCCGTTACCCAGCGGATCCGTTCCTCAGGGAGTTCCCCGTGGAGACTGCAATCGGCACCGAGAATATAACCGCTTCTGCCACCCTGGGCGATCAGTCTGTTCACTTCCTGCTCAATTTCCTCCCGCGATGCGGTATACAGGAAAGTGCCGGGACGGTTATCAAACCCGCCCCAGACCGTACAGCCAAAGTGTTTTTTCGCTTCCCGGATATCCATGATATCGATATACCGGGACCAGCTTATCACCGGGGCTTTATAATCCTTCCAGACGGACAGCCTGTTGGGAATTTCCTCCCAGGCACAGAAATGAATCGCGTTCATATCACTTAAGGTATTGGCATAATCCAGCACCGCTTTGTCGCCGGGCATCACCCAATCCCTGTATTCTTCGGCGGTAAAGCGATTTTCTTCTCCATTCTGTACACTCAGGAAAATGCCGTCTACGCCTGCTTCTTCAATCAGCCTGCGAACCAGTTCCTTCTGATCCTCGGCCACCGCGGCGCACGCGTGCTTCATCGCCTCAGGATCCTCCCGGATGAACTGCATCATTTTGGGATAACCGATGGCCAGCCGGATGCATGACAGCGGAACGAAAACCAGATACAGCGATACGCATTCCCCGTTCAGCGCGGCGACAACCTTTTTTGTACGTTCAATCTGTTTCCGGATGAATGGATGAAGCGGCCCCAGCGGTTCAACAGAATACAGGTCCTTTGCCTTGACAGGATCCCGAAGGACCGGAGAAGGCCAGCCGAAAAACCCGTCCCCGGACAGCTTCATAAAGTCCACATCCGTGTTCCTGAAAAAGCGTGCCTGTTCCGCGGCAAAGCGGTCATCATCGCCCCAGAAGGACTGCGGCACATGCTGCCACATGCATACCGGCACATGATCCGTTTCCTGTCCGTGAAAAGCAGCGGTCACGCGTTCTCTTTTGTTCATGAATACGGGCTCCTTTCGTTTTTTCTCCGGTTTTATTATACCGTTTTGCGGGATTCCGGACAATCCCGTCCAGTCCTGTTTTCGTGGGGGACGGAAAAAAATCGTTGCAATTCACAGGGATAAACGGTATAATTTTCCTGAATGGTTTTAGTTCCCGGAACCGGGAAAGCGGAAGAAGTAAATACAGAAAAGGAAGATGAAAAATGAGCTACGCATTGAAACGCACTTTATCGTTGCTTTTGTGTCTGCTTTTGCTGCTGAGCGGTTCGGTTACCGCGGGCTACGCAGCCAATCCGGCAACGGAAACCACGGCGCAGGCCAACAAAGCATGGTATGACCGACTGGACTTTGAGGACGGGCAGGAGAAGGAAAACGCCCTGCGCGGCCTGATCGAAGCGCCGGAAAGCCTTGTGATCTACCGGGACGACGGCGCCGTCGTCTGGAATCTGGACGACTTTGCCTTCGTCCGTGACGCGGAAGCGCCGGACACGGTAAACCCCAGCCTTTGGCGCAACACCCAGCTCAATGCATACGCCGGCCTGTTTGAGGTCTGTGACGGTATCTACCAGGTGCGCGGTTACGACATGGCAAACGCCACCTTCATCCGTACGGACAACGGCTGGATTGTATTCGACGTGCTGATGTGCCAGGAGGATATGGCCGCCGCGAAGGAACTGATGGAAAAGCATTTCGGCCCTCTGGACGTGAAGGCCGTGCTCTACAGCCATTCCCATATTGACCACTACGGCGGGGTGTATGGCCTGATCTCCCGGGAGGATGCCGCGGACGCCGCCCTGCCGCTGGATGAGCAGCTGCGCTCCGGCAAGGTCGTGGTGCTGGCGCCGAAGGGCTTTCTGGAGCATGCGGTCAGCGAAAATCTGTACTGCGGCCCCGCCATGGGCCGGCGGGCGCAGTATCAGTACGGCGCGATCATGAAGCCGGGCGAGACAGGGCGCATGGCCATCGGTATCGGCCTGGGGCAGTCCAGCGGTACGGTAGGGCTTTTAGCGCCGACCTATGAATTGGCGGAGAACGAGACCATCACCATCGACGGGCTGGAAATCCACTTCCAGCTCACGCCGGGGACCGAGGCGCCGGCGGAGATGAACGCATGGTTCCCCAAATACAAGGGCCTGTGGATGGCGGAAAACTGCACGGGCACCATGCATAATATCTATACCCTGCGCGGCGCTCAGGTGCGGGACGCCGCGGCGTGGGCCAGCTACATTCTGGAGGCGGAATCCCTGTTCGGGGGTGAGGCCGAGGTCGTGTTCCAGAGCCACAACTGGCCGCACTGGGGCAACGAGAACCTGCGCCGGTACATGGAGGACACCGCCGCCGTTTATCAGTACATCAACAACCAGACGCTGCATTATATCAATCAGGGGTTGACCGCTTCGGAGATTTCGCGGATGCTGAAGCTTCCCGACCGCCTCGACAAGGTGTGGTACTGCCGCCAGTATTACGGCACGCTTTCCCATAATATCAAGGCGGTGTACCAGCGCTATATGGGATGGTATGACGCGAATCCTGTGAACCTGAATCCGCTGACACCTGAGGATACGGCCAGGAAGTGGGTCGAGTATCTGGGGGACACGGAGGAGGTGCTCAGGAAGGCCCGCGCGGATTATGACAAGGGCGAATACCAGTGGGTCGCTCAGGTGACCAAGGAACTGGTCTATGCCGACCCGTCCAACCAGGCGGCCCGGGACCTGTGCGCCGATGCGCTGGAGCAGCTGGGTTACCAGGCGGAAAGCGGGCCGTGGCGCAGCGCCTACCTGATGGGCGCCTGGGAGCTGCGCGAGGGAAACCAGGCCGACAAGGAGGGCACCACCAAGGGGCGGGAAGCCATGCTGATGAGCATGACCGCCGATATGATGCTGGATTATATTGACATCATGACGGATGCCCTGGCCGCGCAGGAGGACAATTTCACCCTGCAGCTGAACATCGCCGACACCGGCGAGACTTTCCGGATTGTTCGCCGGGACGGCATCCTGCTGGTCTACCCCGGCGGCCGGGCGGATCAAAGCGACTGCACGATGACCTGCGCAAAGCTTCAGCTGATGGCGCTGATGAACGGCAGAACCGAAGTCATCGAGCAAATGTCCCTGGAGGGCGATACGACTGTTCCGGTCCGGCTGGTGAAGTATATGTCGCCGCTCAACCGCAGTTTCAACATCATCGAACCCTGACGACCAGGGAAGACGAAAGATTCCACCATACAAACTGAATTGTTGACACCTATCATGGAGACAGATAAGCTGTCAGTGTCTACGGCTAAAAAGGCGTTTAACGCTCTGAATACTATACCGGCAGATGCTACAGAAATAGAATTCTATTTTGCAATCAGTGACTCAATTGGAAGATGGCTTTCAAAATTCGTCACAATTCATGTCTCTCCGAAATAAGAGGTTATAGCATGAAGGAATATTTTACCGCCGAAGAAAAGAAGCGTAACCGCTATCTCAGGCAGAAGCAATTATTGGACACATTCCTGGAGAATGGTGCAATCAGCCCGGCGCAGCACGATAAATCCCTTAGGGATTTGACCGAGAAGATGGGAATACAGCCAAGCGGCCAACCAAACAATTGACCAAACGGCAATGCATCCGTCAACTCGAGCGATTACAGCGAACGACTGAACCTATGAAAGTATAGAAAATGCCCGAATGTTCAGATTTAAACCGTCTGGAAACAACGCGGAAATGCCGGGAAATAGGCGGCAAAAACTGCAAGGAAGCGGAAAACCGCCCCAATCTTTGGCTTGATCCAAGGGCCACATACCTAAATTTTGAGATCCTTCGGGATCTCTTTTTTATGAACAGAAAGGAGAAATCTGAATGAGCTTCGATCTTTATCAGCAGATTACAGACAGAATTGTCGCAGAACTGGAGAAGGGGACAGTACAATGCCCATTCTGCTTGATTCAGTTCAGCATTCCTATGACATCAAATTGCCTGCGGAGTATTCTCTTTGAGGATAAAAGACATTTTTTCTTTTTCAGAGAGCATTCCAGGATGAACACCTTTCTTCTTGGCGTACTCCAAAAGCCCCCTGTAGTCGATAACCATCGGAGGAAGATCCTGCAGTCTGACCGGACCTGGAGTATTCTTCAGGCTCTCCTTATATTTTTGCATCAGTCCACTCATAGTCATATTCTCCTATCAATCGGCTCGATTGTTCAGGCCCCATCACAAAGTGATAAGGATGCCTCATACCAACATACAATGCGTCAAAGCATTCAATATAGTGATTCATGAGCTTCTTATTTGCTGCGAACCCGTACATGAATCCATCGAATCCA
>JAGCBO010000026.1 GCA_017652125.1 Clostridia bacterium
GGGTTCTTTTCTGTCCCTATGACTATGAGGCCGCCGAAGGCCGGCTTTACATGAGTCTTCGCCCCTGGGAGGGCGGCTACACCCTTTACGGCGCGCTGCTGGGCGGCGCCCTGGGCGCCCTGATCGCCGGAAAAGTCGCCGGCGTGAAATGGATTGACGCCCTGGACGCGATGGCCCCCGGCGCCTGCGCCGTCATCCTCTTTGCCCGGGTCGGCGAGGTGTTTACCGGGGAGGGCATCGGCCGCTTCGCGGAAGTGGAATGGACCCACTTTTTCCCGCTGGCCGTGTGTACGGATGCGGACTTTGATGAATGGAAATATATCGTCTGGTTCTGGGAGGCGCTGGTCGCGCTGATCCTGCTTGTCGTCCTGCTGAAGCGGGAGCGCAATGCGCTCCGCGGGCAGCAGACCGTGCTCTTCCTCATCGTGCTCGGGACCACCCAGATTCTCCTGGAGCAGATGCGCCGGGATAACTATCTGCGGATCATCGTCTTTGTTCCCGTGAATCAGCTTGCCGCCATTGCCACCCTGCTCATCCTGCTGGTCGTGCTCCTCGTGCGGCATAAACCCAGCGCAGCGGAAACCGGCTGGACGATCGCGGCCTTTGTTTCCGCCGCCCTGGCTGTCATGGCCGCGGAATTCCTCTTCGACAAGATTGAGTACCTGCCGTGGATGAATGCCGCTGTGGCGGTCGCCGCGGTTTCCTTCGCCGGCCTGATGTGGGTCCGGCGGAAACAGAAGGGCATCCTTCCGGCCGCCGTAATCTGTCTGATCGCGGCCGCGCTGCTGATCACCTACAACCTGAACGACTGGAACGATTTCGATCCGGAACCGGCCGACACGATGTTCCGCTTCGCCCTCCTCTACGGCATCATGGCCGTAAACCTGGTTGCCGCCGGGATAACCGTCTGGTCTGCAGGTACCTCCCGTAAGCCTTCCCCGTGAGCCTTCCCCACGAGCCTTCCCATTAAAACCGCCCCCTTCATGGGGGCATTTTTTATTCCAGGGCTTCCCCGTCGATCCGGATCCTCGCGGCGATCATCTTCGCCAGGAAGTACAGCATGGCGCACTCCGCCTCCTGCCAGATCCGCCGGTTCCGCGGTTCGGCGCAGATCAGGTATCCGTCCGTATCCATATCCATCCCGATCCGGACCACGCAGAGCGTTTCGATCTCCCGCCTCTGCATCACCTCATAGGTGACGGGGCTGCGCTGCTGCACCTTCTCCAGGCTGTTGTCCGCGAAGAGGTCGTCGCCGCGCAGGAGCTCCACCAGGTCCGGCAGCATTTCGTCCGCCGTTTCGTCCCGCACAGCCCGCATCCGCCCGGTCCGGTCAACATAGTACAGCTCGGAGATCTGCAGCTCCTCCATCAGCAGCGGCATCACGCTGCGCAGCTTGTTCCGCATGCCTGGCACGAGCTCAAACTGCCGCATCATGCGGCTGAAGGTCGTATACATGCCGCGCCTGGCAATCCGGCGGATTACGATATCCTTGTGTTTTTCCTCCACGTAGATGATGTGGCAGTTTCGGCCCTTGTTCTTCCCCCGGTACAGCGTCTTGTCAATCATTTCGAAGAGGGTGTCGTAGTCCTGCGCGTCCTTCGGATAAATCGCGCAGCCCACGGTCGCCGTGATGAACGGGCTGCAGTCCTTCAGCACGTAATTCTTCCGCAGCACGGTTCCGTCATAGAACCTCGTGAAAAGAGCCTTGCAGGCGTCATAGGTGGTATCCCTCAGGTTGACGATCAGCATTTCGTCCCCGCCGAAACGGCCGGCCAGGCCGATCCCGTCCAGGATGGCGATCAGTTCGTCGGCCACTTTGACCAGCACTTCATCCCCCGCATGATGGCCGTAGGTATCATTGACGAACTTGAAATTGTCCAGGTCCATCATCGCGAAGGAGAAGGGCACCCTGTGCTCGATCAGCCACTGGGCAAACCAGAGAATATGCCCGCGCGAAACAAGCCCTGTCAGCTGATCCAGCAGGGCGGACGCATCCGGTTCATTCTTCAGCACATCCGCGAAATACGGATACTTCTCCAGTTGCTCCCTGGTATACATGCAAATGCTCCCCTTCTGCGCTTCGGCCCGGGCTGCTTATGACCGGGCTGCTTCCGGCGGACGGATGACGTTCTCCGTTTCCCCGTCGAAGAGGTATATGCTCTCCCCGGGGATATAAAAGCGCATGTCCGTGTCCGTTTCCGGGGTATAGTGGCTGTCCGTCTTCAGAATCGCCTGCTGTTCTCCGGAAATGATGTAGACATTGGTGTTGTCCCCCAGCATCTCCGTCAGTTCAACGTGGCAGTCCACGCCGACGGCGCCGGACTGCTCTGCAAGGATGATCGCCTCCGGACGGAAGCCGAACACGACATCCTTCCCTTCCAGCGTGCCCATATCCGGCCGCACGCCCTTCAGGTCCAGCTGCTGATCCCCGAATGTAACGCAGCCGTCCGTAACCCTGCTGCGGCAGAAATTCATCGGCGGCTCGCCGATAAATCCGGCCACAAAGACGTTCGCGGGGTTGAAATACAGTTCATACGGCGTGCCGGTCTGCTGGATATAGCCATCCTTCATCACCACGATCCGGTCCGCTAGGGTCATGGCTTCCGTCTGGTCATGGGTCACATAGATCGTCGTGGCGCCGGTTTCCCGGTGGATCTGGGCAATCTCGCCGCGCATGGTCACCCGCTGTTTGGCATCCAGGTTGCTCAGCGGCTCGTCCATGAGAAAGATACCCGCCTTGCGGATCAGTGCCCGGCCGATGGCGACGCGCTGCCGCTGGCCGCCGGAAAGCTCCCGGGGCAGCCGGTCCAGGTACTCCGTCAGGCCCAGGATGCCCGCGGTGGCCTGCACCCGCTGTTCAATCACGTCCTCGTCCACGCCCTGCAGGGTCAGGCCGAAGGCAATGTTGTCAAATACCGTCATCTGCGGATACAGCGCGTAGCTCTGGAACACCATGGCCACTTCCCGCTCCCGCGGGCTTTTTTCATTGGCCCTGACGCCGTTGATCAGAAACTCGCCGCCGGAGATATTCTCGAGGCCTGCGATCATGCGCAGCGTCGTGGACTTTCCGCAGCCGCTCGGGCCCACAAAAACCACAAACTCCCCCTTTTCAATCTCAAGGTTGAAGTTGTGCACCGCGTGAAACCCGTTCGGGTAGATCTTGTTGACGTCCTTCAGCGTGATGTACATCGTCCTCAGGCCTCCCTGAATGTCTCTTTATCCTCTCAGGATCTCCGTATAGCACAGGATGAACGGGGCGACGCCCTTGGCGTCGTTGGCCACCACCGGCTCCGAGATGTAGTATTCGTAACTGCCGTCCCGGCGCCGGTTGTTTTCCGGGCCGAGTCCCGCCACGAGGCAGATCCCGCCCAGCTCCGGCTTCCCGTCCTGCCAGACCAGCCGCTTCACCAGGCCCTCGAAGGTCTTCTTTCCCGCCTCGCGGTATTCCGGCTCCAGGATGCCGAGCCGCTCACCCTTGAGCATCGCGCAGGCGATCATCGAGCTGCCGCTGGATTCCAGGTAATTGCCTTCCCGGCCGCCCTGATCCACCACCTGCCAGTACAGGCCGGTCGCCGGATCCGCCCAGGGCCGCAGGTCCGCCATCAGCTGGCGGAAGATCCCGGCAATCTCCTCCCGGCCGCCGTCCTCCGGCAGCCATTCGCACAGATCCGCCAGCGCGACGGAAAACCAGCCGATGGCCCGCAGCCAGAAGCACCGGCTCAGCCCCGTCTCCGGGTTCGCCCAGAAAGCCTTCCGGCTGGCGTCATAGCCGTGGTAGTACAGTCCTGTCTTCGGATCGCGCATCCGGTCGCGGACTGTCTCAACCTGCCGGACGATATCCGAGCAATCCCCGTCCCCGAAGATTTTCCGGTACATCGCCTCGAAGGGCTGCGCCATGTAGATGCCGTCCAGCCACACCTGGTCCGGATAGATCTCCTTGTGCCAGAAGGAGCCCTCCGCCGTCCGCGGTTGCTCCGTCAGCAGCGTGTGGAGCTTTTCCGCCGCCCGGCGGTACTTCGCCTGCCCCGTCCGGGTGAAAACCGGAAAGAGCACCTTGCCCTCGTTGAAATCGTCCAGCTGGCGCTTCTCCGGCTGCAGGGTCAGGATCTCCCCGTTCTCCTGCACAAAATGGTCCATCACCGAGACCGCGAAATCCGCGTATCGCTGATCTCCGGTGATGCCGGTCAGCTCGGTCAGAGCCGTCAGCATGCATCCGTCGATATAGTTCCAGGTTACCGGCTTTCCCTCCCGGATCTTCTCCAGGTTCCAGGCGGTCTTCTCCGGCGTGCTCCGGGAGATCAGGTCCAGGATATACCGGTCAATCTGTTCCATCCTCACGGCTTCTTCACCTGCCTTCCGGCGTACGTTATGATTTTCTTCATCATCCGCTTCATTCCCAGGAACAGGAAGTCCCACCCCGTGGTCAGGAGGCCGAAGAGCAGCGGCTCCACCCCCAGCGGAACGCTTTCCCTCTCCCCCGTGAAGGAGACGATGATCCCGTTCACCGTGTTGTAGGTCATCACTACGCAGCCCAGCAGCAGGAACGCGTAAATGACGTTCAGCGGCAGGCTCACAAAGCCTTTCCCCGGCACCATCATCCAGCGGTCGTTGCTTCCGGGCGTCCGGGCGTAGTAGCGGAAGATTTTGTTCACCAGCAGGTCCGTCACGAAGCCCATCCCCAGCCCCAGCACCAGCAGCTGGTTTTCCCGGTTCCGGATCACCGTTCCCAGGCCCCACAGGAAAAAGAAACAGCACGCCCCGTTGAACCACCATTTGGCCAGCAGGATCTTCAGCCAGTCCTTCAGCCGGATCTTCGGGCCGGACCGGTATTTGCGCAGCTCCGCTTCGCTGACCTTCGGGCTGTTCTCCGGCGCGGCCGTCACCAGGTCGTCCACGGCTTTCGTGTTCAGCCGGTACCAGGATGCCGCGTCCCGTTCCTGCTCCGGCGGTTCCGTCCCGCTCTTTCTGTTCTTCCCTGCCATGGATCA
>JAGCBO010000027.1 GCA_017652125.1 Clostridia bacterium
CGTGCCAGATGCTGGAAGCCGAGGAAGAAGGCTACAGCGGAGTATACGGCCCGACTTTCTATCCGGGAATGACCGGCTACTCTGGACGGGAGAACCGGAACAGGTACAGCCGCGAGAACCGGGAAGGCTACAGCGGGGAAAACCGCGAGGGCTACAGCGGACGGGAAGGCCGGGAAGGCTACAGCGGACGATACAGCCGCGAGAACAGGAACCGCTACAGCCGGAAGGGCGACACGACGGAGCAACTGTACCAGATGATGGACGAAGCGCCGGACGAGATGACCCGGAAGGAAATCAAAAAGCTGATTGACCGGCTGGAAAATCAGTAATAAAAAAGGGAAACCTTTCCCGCCCACAGGGGCGGGTTTTTCTTTGATTTGTTTAGACTTTCGTCACATTTTTCTTCAGATTTTGCTTGCATTGGGTACCATATTCGGTTATAATTAGGGTACCCAATAAGGGAACGGAAACGAACGGAGGGAACAAGGATGAAACGCACAAAGTACACGATCAACGAACTGGAAGGAAAGGCCCTGGAAAAGGCGCTGGAATACGTCAGGGATTGCACCGGCATGACGGACCGGGACGACCTGATCATCGAAGCGGACGCCTACCAGCAGCTTTTCTACAAAGACGGAACACCGGCAAGGAACTGAGAAGGGGAGGGAAAGACGATGAACGAATTCACAGACGAAACCATGCAGAACGGACTGAAGGCGCTGATTGAAGGGGAATACGATCCGGAAGAAACCTGCTGGGAGAACATGCGGGTGCGGACCTTTGAAGAAGCGGGCGTGATGACCTACGACAAAGGGCTGGTGATCAGCCTGCCGGATGGGACAGAATACCAGATCACGATCATACAAAGCAGATAAGGGGAGGAAGAAAAGATGAGCAGAATGACTGAGCTGGCGAAAGAATACAGACTGCCGCTGAAAAGCACACCGGAAGACCTGGGGTGCGACTGGGAGACGGTCCTGCGCTACGGGGACCGGATCCTGCTGGCCGGACACTGGTACAACCCGGACGGGAAAAGCTGGATCGCGGCGGTTTACGAATTCCTGGACGATGACGCGACAGAATGCGATGACTTCATCGGGATCCGGGAAGTCAGCGAGGAGAGATTCACGGACAACGGACACGCGATCGCCTGGGCGATCCAGAACGCATGAGGGAGGGAAAGAACATTTGACATAGGGAACCCAAAACGATAGAATCACGGTGGAGGTGCAACATGGGACAGACAGAGTACCTGGCGAGGTACGAAAAAGAAAACATCCGGCAGATCAGACTAAAGATCAACCGGAAGACGGAGCCGGAGCTGCTGGAATGGATAGAGCAGCAGGCGAACATCCAGGGATACATCAAGCGCCTGATCCGGGATGACATGGAATTCATGCAGAACTTCGAAAAGGAATGCCGGGAAGCAGCGCAAGAAGAAAAGGACCGCTGAAAAGCGGCCCTCTTTCATCCGAATCAGATCGCGATCCTGTAGATCGTCATCCGAGTGTTCGGATGTATCACGGCTGGTACACCGGACGAAACACAATCCGAACACGGGGGACCGGGATCAGGATCCGGATCAGCGGGGAGATCTTCCAGGGGGAAACGCTGATTTCCTTCGCAATTATTAGTGACAATGTCCAAATGATCATCGAAAACATAAACAGCATTGATAAAGGTTTCAATAATATGGCGACGGAGCAGGGGATCGTTCCGGTCGCCTTTTGTAAACCGGCGGAGGAAGAAGATCACGCGATCATGATCCAGCAGCTGGGACTGGGAATAGCGGAGCATTTCCACGGAGAGCCGGAGATCTTCCGCCTGGTCTTCCAGTTCCTTCAAAACGGCGGAGGTCGATGAGTTCCAGATGCCGGCAGCGATGGCGTCATTGATGTTCCGGATCTTTTTCAGCGTTTCCGAGTATTCCGCTTCCATGGCGGCGAGAGGGGAGGATTTAACTTCCTCTTCCTGCAGGGCCATGATCACGGCGGCGGTTTTCTCGATCTCCGCGTCGGAAAGCACATGATCCAGGACGAAACTGATGACGGCGGATTCCAGGGCGTCCTTCTGCAGGGATTTCTTCCGGCATCCTTTCCGGGCCTTCCGCGCCTGGCAGGTATAATAATAATGACGGGTGCCGTCCTTCGAGGTGCCGGAGTCGCCGATCATGGCGGCGCCGCAATGACCACAGAACGCCTTCCCGGTGAGCAGATAATCCACGAAGCCCTGCTCGACATGGCGGGCGGTTTTCTTTTTCATGCGCTGCGCTTCCTCCCAAACAGAACGTTCAATAATGGCGGGCATGCCATCCGGCACGCGGATGTCGCCCCAGAGATAGACGCCGGTATACCGTTCATTGCTGATCACCCGGAGAAGGGATTCCGGACGCCAGGGAGAGCCGCGGGTGGTCCGGAGACCCTGATCGTTCAGCTGGCGGCAGATCCGGGCGGCGGAGAAGCCGGAAGTATACAAGGAAAAAATATTCCGAACCACGGCGGCTTCATCCGGGACAAGGGCATAGCGACCGTCCGGGCCGCGGGTGTAGCCGAGGATCCTGGTGCCGTTATAAAG
>JAGCBO010000028.1 GCA_017652125.1 Clostridia bacterium
GCAATGGCAGCTTCGTCCAGTGTGTATTCAATAGAAACCTTCTTTCCCTTTTCATCTATCGCTTTTTTACCAATAAAGCGGCGATAGTCCTGGGCGTTCTTCTTGTTAATCGCTTTTTCACCCGCTGCTATGGCTTTTCTTGCTCTGTCAATCTGACCATTCCGTTTCGCTTTCAAGTACTCGCGATACTTCAGCGAATAGGTTACAATCAGGCTATGATTAAAGGGAATATTCCGTTCATCATCATAATCCTCACAGTATTTTTCTTTATAAAAAATCTTATTCCAATTCCTCTTGCAATCTTCTTCGGTCTTGTCCAGATCTCTTATGTCGTAGGTTGTCTCATTATCGCCTTGAAGCTTCCAGCCTGTGGGTTCGAGACACCATTCCCGTTTTTCTTTTCCCATCTTTTTTATGGAGACGGTTGTGACATAGGATCGCTCACCGAAATTATTGTAGAGTTGATTGTCCAGACTGCTAAGACCAGAATCTGTACAGACAATAAACTTCGAAAGCTCAAAATCCTCCAGAATTTTCTTCTCCAGCGGCATAAGAGTGGGCTGTTCATTCTGATTTCCTCGATTCAGACAGATAGCCAGCGGGAGTCCGGAATAATCCATAAATAAACCCATCTCAACAATTGGATTGGGACGATGCTCTTTACTCGCACCATACTTTCTGGCAGCAATTCCACGTCGATCCGCTTCTTCATTTGAGATCTCGTCTTCGGCTTCAATTTCAAAGTAAAAGTTTGTGCAATCGTAATAGAGAACACCTGTCTTTCTGGATATGATGTCAGTGCTGTTCTTGTACAAATCCGATTGTACAGAATAGAATTCTTTCGCCAGTACAGAAAGTGCTCTGACAACCTGGTGATATTCGAATGAAGGTGTCTCCAGAAGTTCCTGAGATGTCTTGAATGTGCTCAGCTTGGAAGAAGGATACAGAATTCGTCCATAAACCAGACGGCTGATAATCTCGTTAAAATCGTATTGAAAATTGTATTCCTTACTGATCCGTTTGCAGATAAGATCAAGTTTCAATTGATAGAAAATCTGCTGTAAAAACAAATATCCAACGTTGTAACACTGCGTTTTCTCGGATTCGATCCGGGTGGTTTGAGAAAACGGAACAAGAATCTCGATCTTCTTTTCAACCTCTTCCAGTTCATTGAGTTTCTCCAGATAATCGTTCATCCACTGATATGGATCCTCGCAATTGTGCTTTTCTTTGATTTCTTCAGGGTAGCCAAGTTTTTCGACCGTTTCACTGGTGTTTTTCCCATTTTTATAGACAGACCGGATAATGTAATAACATTTCCCTTTTGATGTCTGGTTGAACTTCAGCCTCATGACGAACCTCCTCATCTTGTGGGTTGGACATGAACATTATACCATATAGTACGTTAGTACGCAATACATAAAATTAAATTTGACGCAAAAAAATAAGCCCTTCAAGGCTTGCAGCGTTTTCAGGTGTCAAAAACCCGATAAGCTGGAGCATGAACTGGGCGGGCTGTACGACGTGGCGCACGGGGCCGGCCTGGCAGCCATCTGGGGAAGCTGGGCCCGGTATGTATATCTGAACTGCCTGCCGAGATTCCGTCGGTTTGCCGTCCGGGTGATGGATGTACCGGAGGAAGGAACCGACGAGGAAATTGCCCTGAAGGGCATCGAAGCGCTGGAGAATTTCTTCAGGCGTATTCATATGCCCACCAATCTGCGGGAGCTGGGAGTCAGCGCCACAGAAGAGGATCTGGTTCTCATGGCGCATAAATGCGCGGTGGGAGTGGGCGGCGCCATGGGATCGGCCAGGCTGCTGAAGGAAGAGGACATGCTGGCCATTTTCAGAGCCAGCCGGTAAAACCATCCGGATCCCCCGCGGCAGGCTGCGGGATGTTTGATACTCCGGAAGAAAGATGCCCTGACGCAATGTAACCGGCGGCCGGACGGCGGCCGCCGGGCGGAAGGGCGGAGAACGGTTCTGAAAGAAACCCGGGAGAAACGGTCTGCGGAAAACCCGCAGACCGGAACCGGAACGACGGCAGGAAGAAAAACCGTCGAGAAATGAAAAATTAGACTTGAATTACACAGCGCGGCATGGTAAAATAAACTGATGTAATCAGAATACATCGGTTTTTCTGTATTCGGACAAGTGAAAAAGCGGAAGGAATCATAGCATGGATCAGGACGCGCGCTACTATGAACAACTGGAAAGGCTTACCCGGGAAATGGTCAGCCCCGAACAGATCAGTCTGGAGGCGGTGTATGCCATTTTACGGGAGCTGTGCTGCATTCTTCGCGTTTCCAAAGCGGTCACCACTTTTTTCAGCAGCCCGGGCCAGGAGGGGGCGGACGAGGGAGACGTCTTTACCGCGTATGACAACGGTGCGGAAACTGATAAGGCGCTGATCATCCGCAATGAGCTGGACAGCACGATGGTGGGGAAATGCGCAGTTTATCATGCCAAGGGCGACGCACCCTGGACAGAGGCGGAGACGGCGCGGATCGATACCATTCAGCGCATGATGCTGTATTTTGTCAGCAAGAACCGGATGAGAGCGATGCTGTACAAGGCGACGCTCTATGATGACGCCGGTTTCAGCAATATCCGCAAGTTCACCCATGCGGTCAATCAGATCGGGAACGAGCAGGGTCTGAGTGAATTCTGCGCGGCCCGGATCGATCTGAAGCATTTCTCGCTCATCAATCAGGAGCTGGGCCGCGAGATGAGCAACAAAGTGATGAAGGAATACATCCTCAAACTGGAGGAAGCCGTCGGAGAGGGCGGAATTGTCAGCCGGCTGGGCGGCGATAATTTTGTTCTGCTTTTCCGGAAACAGAATCTGGATCAGATTATCCGGATGTTTGAGGGGACGCCGATTCAGATCGGCGATAACGGGGAAGGCCGCGTGATGATGTCCGTTCACGCGGGCGTGCTGGTGTTCCCGGAGGACTATTACTATCATGATTTCACCGATCTGATGGACCGGATTATCAATGCCTATAACGCGGCCAAGAGCGGCACCCGCGGGGATATCGTTTTCTCCAATGAAAAGATGCTGGAGCAGAAGGAACACGTCATGCGGGTCAAACAGATTTTCCCGGTGGCGCTCCAGAATGAGGAAATCCTGATTTTCTATCAGCCCAAGATCAGCGTCAGCACCAATACCATCGTCGGGGCGGAAGCCTTAAGCCGGTGGTATCATAACGGAAAGCTGGTCATGCCGATGGACTTTATTCCGGTGCTGGAACAGTCCATGGATATCTGCAAGCTCGATTTCTATGTGCTGGATCATGTCTGCCGGGATATCCGCCGCTGGCTGGATGAAGGAAAGCCCGCGGTTCGCATCTCCGTCAACCTTTCCAGGCGGCATCTGATTGACCTGGATCTGCTGGATCGTATTCTGTCCATCATTGACAGCCATCGGGTTCCCCATCATTTCATCGAAATCGAGCTGACGGAAACGACGACCGACGTGGAGTTCAAGGATCTGAAACGGATCGTGACCGGACTGCAGGAGGCGGGAATCTATACTTCAGTAGATGATTTCGGGATCGGATACAGCTCCCTGAACATGCTCCGGGAGATCCCCTGGAACATTCTGAAGGTGGATAAGAATTTCCTGCCCCTGAACGAACAGGCCACCCAGAACCGGCAGAATATCATGTTCCATCATGTGGTCAACATGGCGAAGGAAATCGGCCTGACCTGCGTGGCGGAAGGCGTGGAGACCCGCGAACAGGTGGAGATTCTTCGCAAGAACGGCTGCGATATTGCCCAGGGATTCTATTACGATAAGGCGCTTCCCGTCCGGGAATTCGAAAAACGGCTGGAACGAAATTCCTATCCGGAAGAGTAAAGGGAATCCGGATCCGAAGAAATCCTTTCTGCCGGATCAGAACCTGTCGGAAACGGCAGGTTTTTTATTGGAGAATAGGAAAACATGCAGGGCAGACGGGAACGGCGTCGAATAATATAGGATGAGACAGAAGAATCAGAATCGGGACTCATGAGTTTGTCCGACGGAAATACATGAGGAGCAGACAGCGATGAATGTCGATAGAGAAACGGATTTCGGGAACCGGTTTCGGGAGGCGCTCAAAAGCGGCCTGATCCGGGCCTGGTTTCAGCCCGTATTCAGGGCCATGACCGGGCGGATCACCGTAGCGGAAGCGCTCGCCAGATGGTTTACCCCGGAGGGAGAGATGCTTTCCCCGGCGGATTTCATTCCGGCGCTGGAACGGGACGGGCTCATTTTTGACCTGGACATGGAAATCCTTCGTCAGGCCTGCGTTCTGTATCAGGAATTTCAGCAGCGCGGAACACCGCTGCGGGGCGTTTCCGTGAATCTTTCCAGGCTGGATTTCAAACAGGAGAATCTGTTTGAAACGGTCTGCGCCACGCTGGACCGGTATGCGGTTCCGCATGAGGCGATCAAGCTGGAAATCACGGAAGGCATGATGCTGGAGGATACGGAAACCTTTGAAAAGATCTTTCAGCTGTTCAGCGATGCCGGCTTCACAATCTGGCTGGACGATTTCGGGAGCGGCTATTCCTCCCTGAATGTGCTGCAGAATTACAGCTTCGACGTCATTAAATTTGATATGCTCTTCCTGCGGAAGCTGTCCGTCCGGGGGCGGGAGATGCTGGCTTCGCTGACCAGCATGGCCAAAACCCTCGGGATCCATACGCTGACGGAAGGCGTCGAGACCAAAGAGCAGCGGGATTTTCTGCTGTCCATAGGGTGCGAAGCCCTGCAGGGATTCCTCTATTCCAAACCGCTTTCCGCGGAGAAGCTGACGGAACTGGTGGATCAGAACCCCGGGATCCTGGAAAGCCCGGAGGACGCGAAATACTGGAATGCAATCGGGCGGCTGAATTTTGTGAATCCGAATCCGCTGAAGGATTTCGCGGAGAGACGGAGAGACAGCGCGGGGACGGGAACCTATGTCAGCAGTTATGACGGATCCATCGCGCTGGTGGAGTGCGGCCGGGATCATTTTGAATATATTTACGCGACGGAGGGGTACAGGGAGCGGCTCCGCGACCTGGGCTTTGCTACGGTCGGCGGGCTGGAACATGCACTGTCCTCCCAGCGGAGCCATCAGTATCTGATCTTCCATAAGCTGGTGATGGACGCGCTGAGGACCGGAACGGTTCATACGGTCGAGTATGCCTATAAGGATGTGTATTTCAGACTCAGCGCGCTGTCCGTCGCGCGGAAGGAAGGTCGGGCGATGATCGTCATGCGCCTGAACACCTTCGATTCCGAGCGCGAGGTTCAGACGGCCCAGGAATTGCTGAACAGCAGCAGCGCGCTGCTGACCACCTATGATCTGGTGGTGCTGTTTTATCCGGAGCGGAAAGCGGCAAAACGCGTTTTCACCGCCAACAGCATGGCGGAATATGATCAGGAAGAATCCTTTGAAATCAGCCTCCGGAAATTCTGCACGGAGCAGGTGGATCCAGTGGATCAGGAAAGATACCTGCAGTTCATGAATTTCAGCACGATGGAGGAGCGGGTCGGGGAAAGCCCGAAGCATTTTATCCAGAGCCTGTTCCGGATGCGGCTGGGTCAGGGCACTACCGGCTGGTACTCCGCCCGCCTTACGCAGGTTCCGTCGCGGCCGGAAAAGGTATTCATGCTCACCGTACAGAACGTACAGGCCAATCTGCAGAAGTGGATGAACCTGATCGTCGAAGAATATCCGGATATGCTGTGAGGGGGCGTTTCCCGCGCGGCTCAGCCTTCCCGGATCCAGACCCGCATATCCCTGGGTTCCCGGTTGGCCCAGGCGTAGTAGGGAATGGCTGTCAGCTTCTGCGGCTCATAGACGGGCCGCCGGCCGCTGTACAGGCTTTCGGAAGCATCCGTGCGGCGGTGACCCGGAATCACCATTTTCCGGATGCCGTCCGGCAGGGAGCCGTCCGGATCCAGCATGCTGAGTTCGCCCTCCGGATCTGCCGTCAGGTTCCACAGGGGTTCCGGATTATCGCAGCCTTCCAGGCAGTAGACCAGGGGACCGCAGGCGAAGGCCACACACCCCGCGTCCTGGCGGATCTGCTCATGCGCATAGATCCGGCGCGGCTTCATGGGCAGGCACAGACGGATTTCGTGCCGGCCTTTTCCGGGCTCCAGACAGATGAATCCCTTTTCCGGGCATACCGGAACAGCCGCGCCGTCCACGGTCAGCCGGACATTTTCCGGCTCCGCCCAGGCGGGAATGCGCAGATAAAGCTTCACATCATCCCGGATTTCCGCCGTATACAGCAGGTCGCCGTCCCAGGGATAATTCGTTTTCAGGGACAGGGCGGCCTTTTCACATTCCACACTCCCGTCCAGATACTGATGAACGGTGATCTCGCTGCCCTGATCCTGAACCGCGTATTCCTTCAGGGAGGTCAGCAGCCGGGCCACGTTGGGCGGGCAGCAGGCGCAGGCGTACCATCTCGGCCGCTGCGCAAGATCATGCTTCAGCCCTTCCTGCACGCCGGAGACTCCCTGAACCACTTCCAGCGGATTGACATAGAAGAACCGGTCCGCCTGCAGGCTGATGCCGGCCAGCACCGTATTGTACAGGGCGGTTTCCGCCGCGTCCCCGTATTTTCCGTCCCGCTCCATCAGGCTCATGGCCCGGCTGAAGAAGCACAGCGCCACGGACGCGCAGGTTTCGGCATAGGCGGTATCGTTGGGCAGCTCATAATTGCCCATGAAGGCTTCGCCGTGGACGGTGGCGCCCAGGCCTCCGGTGACATACATCTTCCGGTTCACGGCGCTGTGCCAGAGTCTGCGGCACGCTTCGGCCAGCTCCGCGTCGCCCGTTTCCGCCGCGACGCAGGCCATGCCGGTATACAGGTAAAGCGCCCGGACGGCATGACCCACCGCTTCCTCCTGCTCCCGAACCGGCTGATGCGCCTGATAATAGGGAAGATTCACCGGATCCTTTTTTCCGGACCAGAAGTTGATCCGCCCTCTGCGCTCCCACTCCTCCTCGAAGAAGTTCGGCGCCTGCCCGCGCTGATCCAGGAAATAGCGGCTCAGCTTCAGATATTTTTCATTCCCCGTTTCCCGGTACAGGCGGTACAGCGCCAGCTCTGCCTCCGGATGACCGGGATAGCCGTGCAGCTTGCCTTCCTCCGGACCGATCACCGTATCGATATGATCGGCCATCCGCTGCATAATCTCCAGGAAGGCGCGTTTACCCGTGGCCTGATGGTAGGCGACGGCGCCCTCCGTCAGATGACCGAAGGAATACAGCTCATGGCAGTCCTGCAGGTTTGTCCAGCGTTTTCCCGGCTCCTTGATGGTATACCAGGTGTTCAGATAGCCGTCTTCCTGCTGCGCTTTGCCGAGGATGGCGACGATCCCGTCGATCTCCCGCTCCAGTTCCGGATCCGGAGCAATCATCAGCCGGTAAGCGGCCGCCTCAATCCATTTGCCGATATCGCTGTCCTGGAAGACCATCCCGTGGAATTCGCCCTCCGAAAGGCCCGCGGCGATCCGGAAGTTTTCCAGCGCATGGGAGGGTTCCGTGTCCGGCTCCTCATCCTTCAGAATGGACAGCTGCAGGGGAATCATGCGGTCGCATACCTGCCTGATTTTCTGGCTCCAGAATCCTTCGCCCAGTTGATATTTCATACTTCAACCCTTCTTTTCCATATAATATTCCGGCTGCTTCCGCCGCTGTTCCGGCGGAACCGCCGGTCAGTTCATCCGCTCCAGCACGGGAATCCGGTCCAGCGGGGCCGCCAGGACTACCTGCCGTCCTCCGGAATACACCTCTCCCGTGTCCACGTCCTTCCAGGAACAGCCTTCGGGAAGCCATACTTTCCGCTCCCGGGCGCCGGCTTCCATCACGGGCGCCACCAGGTACCGGTATCCGAACATATACTGATCCTTCAGCCCGGCGCAGCTCCCGTCCCCGGGGAATTCGTAGGCCATCGCCCGCAGCAGGGGCGTTCCCTCCGTGTGCGCCAGATGCATCAGCTCCCGGACATAGGGGCGGAGCATTTCCCTCCGCTGAATATATTTCACCAGAATGGGAGCGGCTTTCTCCCCGAAGCTCCAGATCTCATTTCCGCTGCCGGAAGGCAGTACCTCCGACCCGTCCTTCCGGAACACCTTTTCCACCGGCTTCCGGTCCCCGTGGAGGCGCATCACCGGGCAGTAGCAGCCCCACTGGAACCAGCGGATCAGCAGCTCCCGGAAGTCTTCCCGCTCCGGCCATCCGTCATGAAAGCCGCCGATATCCATGGTCCACCAGGGGATGCCGGCATAGCCCATGCTGAGTCCGGCACAGATCTGCCGGCGGAAGTCTTCCCACCGGCTCATGATATCCCCGGACCAGACCAGGGCGCCGTAGCGCTGGCTGCCCGCCCAGGCGCAGCGAAGCAGATTCACCGGATTTTCCATGCCGCTTTCCCGCATGCCTTCATAGAAACACCGGGCGTAAGCCTGCGGATAGATATTGCCGACCTGCTGATTGCTCCCCAGGCTGTAACGGTAGTTCTTATAATCATAGGTTCCGTATTCCGGTTCCGCCTCGTCCAGCCAGAAAATCCGAACGCCCGCGTCCCAGTAGTTCTTTTTGCATTTCTCCCAGACATATTTCCGGGCTCTCGGATTGGTCGCGTCGAAGAACATGCTGTCCTCGACGAAACGCATTCCGATCTGCTCCCCGTATTCCGCCCGGACCAGCAGCCCCTGCTGCCGCATTTCGGCGTAGTTTTCACTGGTCAGGGCGACCTGCGGCCAGACGCTGACCATCAGCTGGATGCCCATGCCGTTCAGTTCCCGTACCATGGCGGCGGGATCCGGAAAGAATTCCGGGTCGAAGCGGTAATCGCCCATCCGGGGCCAGTGGAAGAAATCACAGACAATCACATCCACCGGCAGACCGCGCCGTTTATACTCCCGGGCGACCTCCAGCAGCTGCTCCTGATTCCAGTACCGCAGCTTGCACTGCCAGAAGCCCAGCCCGTATTCCGGCATCTCCGGCGCGAAGCCCGTCGCCCGGGCATAATTCCGGCTGATCTCCGCCGGCGTGTCGCCCGCCGTGACAAAATAGTCCAGCTGCTTTGTGCTTTCCGCCCGCCAGACGGTCCGGTTATCTCCGAAAAAGACCTCGCCGATGGCCGGGTTGTGCCAGAGGAAACCGTAGCCCCGGCTGGAAATACAGAAGGGAACGCTGGCCTGGGAATTACGGTGCGCCAGCTCCAGCGCCTTTCCCTTCCAGTCCAGGGTTTCCTCCTGATACTGGCCCATGCCGTAAATCCGTTCGCCGTCCTGCCCGTCAAAGGTCACGGTCAGCGCAAAGTCTCCGCCCAGGTGGGGCTCGAATTTCCGGCTTTTCAGCGCCAGGGCGTTTCCGGGACAGGTTTCCCGAAGGAGCAGCTCTCCCTTTTGATTATAGAAGGAGATCCGGGCATAGCGGTGCCATCCGTCCATGGTGATCTCCGCCCGGAGCCGGCCGGCCGTGATCTCCGCCGTCTCCTCCCGGATCCGGATCTCTGATTCACAGGGGAGGGGGTCCAGCAGCGCCCAGCGCTCGTCCCGGATTTCTCCCATCATGACGGACTGAACCCGCAGGCTGTCCGGCCCCCAGGGGGTCAGCATCAGGGTTTCACCGTGATTTCTCCAGATCAGGCGGTTTCCGTCCTGCTCAAAATATTTCATGCGCTTTCTGTCCTTTTCGTTTTTCGGCGGATGGCTCCGCCGTGTCTGTTTATTATAAAAGGAACGGAAAACGGCGTCCATAGAAAATGCAGAAAAAATGTGCAATTCGGGAGGATATTTTCCGTTTCCGCATTGGACTTTCTGCGGCGCGGGAAAAATTGCCTTTTGGCTTATGCGCTCTTTTTCCTGTACAGCTGATACTATTGGATTCTGTTGGGTTCCGGCCAGGGCTGCCGCTGAAAAGCCCCTTGAACGATCTCCTGCGGAATGCTATAATCAATGCAGCAATTCCATTAAATTATGGATTTTCCGGCAAAGATCTGGACTTTTGGAGCTTGCTGAATATGAAATATGACCTGTTTCCGCTTTCCTCCGCCCGGAAGGTTCTTCTGTGCGGAACCAACATCTATCCCATTCCGGAATATCATGTGGACCGGATCATGGAGGAGCATGATCTGATGTATATCTGCGAGGGCACCTGGCAGGTGG
Organism: Clostridia bacterium; assembly: GCA_017652125.1. Lineage (GTDB taxonomy): Bacteria > Bacillota > Clostridia > Christensenellales > Aristaeellaceae > Aristaeella. The sequence continues at coordinate 10,169 of JAGCBO010000028.1, forward strand.
CCCAGGAGGATCAGATTTACGATCTGAAGGCGGGGGACGTGATTCTTCTCCGGTCCGGCGCCCATCACTGGGGAACCGCTCCCTGCTCCGTCGGATCGAGGAACATGTTTATTCATTTTTCCCGTCTTCCCGGGGATCAGGCGGATGCGGAGCTGACGGCCGCCGAATGTCAGGCGGCCGCCTCCGGCAATGTTTTCTGCATTCAGACGCTGACCCACTGCGGACTGGGAAACACCATCGATCAGCTTTTCCGGTCGGTGATTCATGTTTTCTGGGCGCATCAGGACGACAAGGAGCGCCATCTGACGCTTCTGATCAGCGAAATCCTGAATGAGCTCGCCTTTGAAGCCAGGAACAGCCAGCCGGAGGCCGCGGTATGGATCACGCGCCTGCTGAACGCCATGCGGGAGCATCAGGATCATTTCTTCTCCCTGTCGGAAGCTGCGGAGGTCGCCGGCATGAATGACCGGACTTTTTCCGCCCGCTTCCGGAAGATGATCGGAAAAAGCTTCCATCAGTATCAGATGGAAACCAAGATGAAATACGCATATGACGCCCTTCGGACCGGCCGGTATACCGTCCGGGAGGTATCCCAGCGCTTCGGCTTTGAGGATCCGTGCTACTTCAGCCGCGTTTTCAGCCGGAGCTTCGGCGTTTCTCCCAGCGAAATCCGGAAAGGCGAGCCCAGCGACAACGTAAACCGGCCGAAAATGAGATGACTGCGCCTCCCGGAGCGCGCGGCAGCTGAAAAAACAGACGAAGGAGACAGAATGATGACGGAATCAGGCGGACGGAAAGGAATCGCCCGAAAAGGTGAAAAAGCGGAGGAGCTTCTGACGGTTGAACGGTGGGGCTGTCTGGAACTGGCCTTTCCCGGGGCGGCGGACGGAAATCCGTTCACGGACTACACCATCCGGGGAACGTTTCAGGGAGAACAGGAGACCGTTGAAACGGACGGATTCTATGACGGGGACGGTGTGTACCGGATCCGCTTTATGCCGTCCTTTACCGGAGAATACCGGTATACGGTTCAGGGAACCTTCGGGGAAACGAAGACCGGGCATTTTACGGTTACGGAGGCGGGCCCCGGCAATCACGGCCCCGTTCGCGTAGAGAATCAATACTGCTTCAGCTTTGCGGACGGCACGCCGTTTTATCCCATCGGCACAACCTGCTATGTCTGGGAGCTGCAGCCGGACGAGCTGATTGAGCAGACCCTCCGGTCCCTTCAGGAGGCGAGATTCAACAAAATCCGTTTTTGCATTTTTCCCAAGCATTATGACTACAACCTGAAGGAGCCGCGGTCCTACCCTTATGAAGGAACGCCGATGGATTCCTCGGCGCTGACCAGGGAAAACTTTTTTCAGTACGACGGGAAAACGGAGGGAAACCATTTCGATCTCACAAGGTTTCATCCGGCGCATTTCCGGCATATCGAAAACTGCATCCTGAAGCTTCAGAAAATCGGCGTGGAGGCGGATCTGATCGTGATGCATCCCTATGACCGCTGGGGCTTTTCCTGCATGCCGCGCGAGGCGGACGAACTGTACTGGAAATATGTGCTTGCGCGTTTTTCCGCCTTCCGGAATGTCTGGTGGGCCGCAGCCAACGAATACGACCTGCTTTCCTCCAAGACGGAAGCGGACTGGGAATTCTACGGAGATCTGATGACCCGCCTGGACCCCTACCACCATCTGCGGTCGATTCATCAGTGCTTTCAGATGTATGACCATACGCGCCCCTGGATCACGCACTGCAGCATTCAGCGGCGGGATCTTTACCGGACTGCCGAGAACACCGATGAATGGCGGCGGCAGTACGGCAAGCCCTTAGTGCTGGACGAGATCGCCTATGAAGGCAATATCCAGCACGGCTGGGGTAATATCTCCGGGGAGGAAATGAACAGACGGTTCTGGGAAGGCGCCCTGCGCGGCGGCTATCCCGGGCACGGAGAAACCTTCCTGAACCCGGAGGATATCCTCTGGTGGAGCCATGGCGGCCGGCTGCGCGGGGAAAGCTGGAAAAGGGTGGGCTTCCTGCTGGATCTGCTCTCCGCCGTTCCCGGAAACGGCCTGAAGCCGGCGGACCAGGACGGCAGGGACTGGGACTGCGTCCATGCGATCCCGGCAGCGGCGGTTTCTTCGCGACAAAGCGATTACCACCTGTATTATTACAGCTTTATGCAGCCCTCGTTCCGGGATTTTCACTTTCCGGAAAACGAGAGCTGGCGGGCGGAGGTCCTGGATACCTGGAATATGACCGTGGAAGACCGCGGAATCCACCAGGGCAGCTTCCGGATTGAACTGGGCGGGAAACCGTATATGGCGATCCGCTTCATAAGGGAACGACAGGGATAAACGAAACAGAGACCCGCGAACCCGGTTCAGCATCCCGAAACCTATGAGCGCGTGCGGAACAGGCGGCTGAAGAGACTGGCAAGGGGAAAGCCGGCGCTTTCTCCGGAGGAAGAAGCGGCCATCCGGGCTTACGGACCGGAAAGCCTGGATCCTGAGCTGCGAAAAAACGACGACTATACCCGCAATTATCCCCAAACCATCCCGCTGATCAACGAACGCTTCGGACCGTATCAGAAATGATTCCGACGGGTCCCGGACGGCTGCGGGTACGCGGACGCTGAAGGACAAAGAAAATCTTGACGCCGAAGGGCTTTTTCCGTACAATAAAGGCAATTCAGGAAAGGAAGGTTGAAAGCAGACTGATGAGAATCCGCAACTGACATTCGGCCACAGAGCTTTTCCGATCCGGTCGGAGAAGGTTTATTTGTGATGCCGTTTGGAGGTTGCAGGATGCGCCAGCCAAACGTTTTTGCTGTGCTCCGATTGCGCCTCCGCGGCGTGAAAGGAGTTTTTTTGATGGCAAAAATCATGCTGGAAGCCTCCGGGCTTCGGATGTCCTATGGCGAGAGGCAGCTGCTGAAAACCGAACAGCTGCGTATTTATGAATCGGACCGGATCGGACTGATCGGCGAAAACGGCGCCGGAAAGACGACGCTGCTGCAGATTCTGGCAGGCGAAAGGCCGCCGGAAGAAGGGAGCGTGAAGCGCTTCGTCCCGGTCGCCGTGATTCATCAGGAGGGAAAGGAAAACCCCGGCGAAGATCCGGAACTGTCCGCCCGGTTCTGCGCTCAGGAATGCAGGGAAAACCTTTCCGGCGGAGAAATGACCCGGAACCGGATTTCAGAAGCGCTTTCCAGCCATCCGGAGCTGCTGATGGCCGATGAACCGACAACGGATCTGGATCAGGCAGGGCTTGGGATGCTTCGAAAAGAGCTGACCGGATTTCACGGGGCGATTCTGCTGATTTCTCATGACCGCTCCCTGCTGAGGAAGCTGTGCAACCGAATCTGGTATCTGCGGGACGGGGAAATCGATGATTTTCCCGGCGGGTATGACGATTTCATTGCGGAACGCGACCGCAGGGCCGAGCGGGAAAACTTTGAATATGAGCAATACAGGGCGGAACAGAAACGCCTGAAAGAATCCGCACAGAAGATGGCGGAAAGGGCGGCTCAGGTCCGGAAGGCTCCGGGCCGAATGGGCAACAGCGAAGCCAGACTGCATAAACGGGAGTGGACGGATTCCGTTCTCCGGCTGAGTCATGCCAAGCGTACCATTCAGAACCGGATGGAGCATCTGGAAGTCAGGGAAAAGCCAAAGGCGCTGCCGGAGATCCGGATGAAGCTGGGCGTTTCTCATCCCGTCAGCGCCAAAACCGCCATGGAATGCAGATGCGCCAGACTCCTGGCCGGCTCACTGGAGCTGCTGCACGATACGGAATTTGTTTTGCCCACAGGCAGCAGAACCGCGCTGATCGGGCCGAACGGATGCGGAAAGACAACGCTGCTTCAGGCGCTCCAGGATCAGGCCGGAACCGGCATCCGCTTTCAGGGCAGTACAAGATGGAATCCGGCCGCGCGGGTCGGCTGGTTTGATCAGCATCATGAACAGACGATGGACGCGGATAAGACCATTCTCGGGAACATCATGGAATCGTCCGTTTATCCGGAGCACTTTGCACGAACGGTGATGGCCTGCCTCGGGCTGAGAGGGGAAGCGGTATTCAAGCCCCTGCGCCTGCTATCCGGCGGCGAAAAAGCCAAAACAGCGCTGGGCAGGCTGCTGCTGATGGACTGCAACACGCTCCTTCTGGATGAACCGACCAACCATCTGGATCTGTTTACCATGGAGGAGCTGGAGAAACTGCTGCTTTCCTACAGCGGGACGATTCTGTTTGTCAGCCATGACGAGGAGTTCATCCGGAAAACCGCTACGCGGATCGTCCGGTTTGACGGAAAAAAGCTGGAGACCCTCGAAGGCGGATGGGAAGAAATGAAGAGGCCCGCGCAGAAAAAGACACCGGCCGGGGACCGAAGCATCGAAATCAGCCGGCTGGAAATGCGCATGGCTGTGCTTTCCTCCCGAATGTCCCGTCCGGCCAAAGGGGATTCTCCCGAGCAGCTCCGGCAGGAGTATCTTGAGCTGGCCCGGAAGATTCAGGAGCTGAAATCAGACACGGGACTCAGGAGCTGAAATCAGACCCGGTTTACAAAGCATATACGAGATGATACAATCATATCCAGCATATGGACAAACACAGCTGCGGGGATTCGGCGGCCGGATGACCGTCGTCTTCCCGGAGCGGATCAGCGTAATTCATGAAGGGACGGACGATCCTGTCTGTTCCGGCCAGGGAATGGCGCGGATCACATAATGGGAAGACTGAAAACGGGAGGTTGGAACGATGAAGGAACGGTGGCCTTTGGACGTAAGCGTATCTTTTGACAAGGACGACCGTTTCCTGGAGAACAAAGGGCTGAATATCACCCGGGAAACCTTCCCGGGCGGTCATGACTGGACGGTATGGCGCCGCTGTATCCGTTCATTCCTGCCGCAGATTTTCCGTGACTGATCAGAAAAAAAGAGAGCCGGAGGTGAAGGTATGCAGGACACTGAGAAGAAGATCACGAAGATCGTGATCACCGGCGGCCCCTGCGCCGGGAAAACCACTGCCATGAGCTGGATCCAGAACGCTTTCACAAGGATGGGTTATGAGGTGCTGTTCGTGGACGAGACGGCGACACAGCTCATCACGGGAGGCGCCGCGCCGTGGCTCAGCACGTCCAACAGGGAATACCAGTGGCATCTGCTTCAGCTGCAGCAGGCCAAGGAGCAAACCTTTACGGACATCGCGCGGACCATGAAAAGCAGCAGGATGCTCATCGTCTGCGACCGGGCGGCGATGGATAACTGCGCCTATATGACGGAGCAGGAATTCGACTGGGTGCTGAATCAGCTTAAGACCAACAAAGTGGCGCTGCGGGATCAGTACGACGCCGTATTCCACCTGGTCACGGCGGCGAAAGGCGCGGAGCAGTTTTATACCCTGGCGAACAATCAGGCACGGACCGAAACGATTGAAGAGGCCGCGGCGCTGGATGACAGGCTGATTGCCGCCTGGACGGGACATCCGCACTTTCGGGTGATCGACAATTCCACCGGTTTTGAAGAAAAGATGCATCGCCTTCTCCGCGAAATCAGCGTCTTCCTGGGGGAACCCACCCCCATGGAGATCGAACGGAAGTTCCTGATCGAGCGGCCCGGCCTTCGCCTGCTGGAGGCGCTGCCCAACTGCGAGCGGGTGGACATCGTGCAGACTTATCTGAAAACGGATGCGGATTCGGAGGAGCTGCGCATCCGCCAGCGCGGCGCCAACGGCCATTTCATTTACTTCAAAACCAGGAAAAAGAAGCTCAGCGGCATGAAGCGCGTGGAGGAGGAAGAACGCCTCTCCCAGGATGAATACCTTTCCCTGCTGGTGCGGGCCGATCCCGCTTACCGTACGCTCCATAAGGAACGATACTGTCTGACCGAAAACGGACTGTACTACGAGATCGACGTCTATCCGGACTGGCCGGACAAGGCGGTCATGGAGATCGAGCTGCACAGTGAGGACCAGGAAATCGTATTTCCGGAGGGGATCCGCGTAATCCGCGAGGTGACGGGCGATCCCGCGTATTCCAACCATGAAATCGCACGCATCAGATAAGACAGCGGGAAGAATTTTTATGATCACGGCTGATCTGAAATCTTTCTTTTCCGCGCCTTTTCTGGTATACTCTTCGGTGGAGACACACAGAGTACGTTTCGGCCAGGCCGATTGTCTTCACAAAATAACGGAAAGAAATGGAGATTGGATATGTTTAAAAATCTGATCAGAAAAAATCCCGTTCTTGGCACATTGGCAAGCCTGATCTGCAGTGCGGCAATCATTGCGGGAGCCCTTTATGTGATCTCGCTGATCCAGAACCAGCCGTTCAGTACCAAAAGCTGGTACTGGGTCGGAGGCGGCGCTGTGCTCTGTGCCATTGTGGATTTCGTATCCGCAAGGAAAAAGGATAAGGAATGAAACCCTGCTGATTTCGTCGGGACAGCCTGTGCTTTGCGGGCTGTCTTTTTCAGGTGGGCGGGCCTGACGGGACAGGAATTAATCAAATCTTCTTGACAGACAGAGCGCTTTGGGCAATACTGAGAAAGGTTGCGAAAAGCCTTTATAAATATACTGTAAAGGGGACCGAAGAGATGATGAAAAGTATTTGGGAATATACCGTGGATGATCTGATCGGACTGATTCGGGAACATGTGGACGCCGTGCTGATAGCCGATGCAGAAACCAACGAATACCGGAGCTTTATTCACAAAGGGGTCTTTAAAAAGCTGATCGGGGATCAGGGGAAATACACGGAGCTGATCGAGACGCTGTGGTTCCATCTCGGCGAATCCCAGGAGAAGATTACGGATAACTACATGGTATTCCTGCCTTCCTACGGGAAATTCAGCGGAAAAATCAGCAAACGGGTCCGGATGACGGAAGCCGAAAGCGGAAACCCGTTCATTGCTCAGATGACGGTTTACCCGCTGGCGGAAAACCGGTACGTCATTCTGATGGACGCGCTGGATGACAGCGAATACCAGCGGGAACATGAAGTCAGCAAAAAGGTGAACACCATTCAGAACAGTTTTCTGTTTTCCATGTTTTTTGACCTGTCGCGGGATACCACCAGCAGCCTGAGCGTGACCGAGATTTCGGACGAAACCGTTCATGCGGATATTCCCTACAGCGGCTGGCGCAACATGATTGTGAACATGTTCCGGCCGGAGGATCAGGGGCTTTTCCTGGAGCGGACGGATCCGGAATACCTGAAAAAGCATTTTGCGCCCGGAGCCACCTCTTCCTTTGACTGCCTGATGCAGAACCTGGAAGGGAAATTCATCTGGGTGAAGCTGATTTTCAGCCGGGTGGAGACCACCAACGCGGACGACTACCGGTTCGTGTTCATGGTGCAGAATATTCATGAGAACTCCATGGAGCTTTTCAGTACCCTGAAGAAATATGAGAATCTGGCCCTGACCGATTCCCTGACAGGCCTGTACAACCACGGGCGGATGGAGACGGAAATATCCAACGCCCTGGAGGGCCTGAAGAGACAGCAGCGCCCCGCGCTTCTGCTGTTCGCGGATATTGACTATTTCAAGACCATCAACGATCAGCGGGGCCACGCGGCGGGGGACAAGGCCCTGAGGACCTTTGCGAACCTGATTTCCGAACAGATCGGGGGAAAAGAGGCCGTGGCGGGACGCTGGGGCGGGGAAGAGTTCCTGATCGTCTGCTACGATACGGACGCGGAAAGCGCCGGAGCCCTGGCGGAGGAGCTGCGAAAAAAGGTGGAAACCGCGGACTTTGAGGACGCCGGGCATTTTACCGTCAGCATCGGTGTTGCGGAGATGAAGGCGGAGGACACGCCGGCGGCGGCCTTTGACCGGGTGGATAAGGCCCTTTACCAGGCCAAGGAAGCCGGAAGGAACCGCGTGGTGGCTGCGAAGTGAAAGCAGGGAAACCGACGGGCAGGGTTCCGCCTGCACAGTGAGGAGGATGAAAGACAATGAAACTGGTTCAGAATACGCTCAGCCGTTTTGTGGATTCCGGCGAGATTGCCGGATGCGCCGTACGGATCATGCGGAACGACGAGGTAGCCTATGAAGGCAGCTTCGGATACGCGGATCTCGGGAAGAAAGTGGAGATCTCTGCTGAGAACACGATCTTTCCCATCGCCTCCATGACCAAGGTGGTCACCGTGGCCGGGATTATGCAGCTGTATGAGCAGGGCCTGTTTAAAATGTGGGATCCGGTAAGCCAGTTCCTTCCGGGGTTTAAAAACCCGAAGATCGCAAAGGAAAAGCCGGACGGCAGCTATGAGATTGTGGAGGCAAAGGGCGAGGTTACCATGCGCCAGCTGTTCACGATGACCAGCGGCGTGCCCTATGACTGGACGGAAACGGCAGCCGGCCGCATCCGCGCCGAGAAGGAAAAGGAGTATGCGGAGCAGAATCCGGGCAAAATGCCGACGACCGTGGAATACAGCAATCTTGTCGGGCAGCTTCCGCTCGCCTTCGAGCCCGGGGAAAGATGGATGTACGGCTTTTCCATTGATGTGCTGGGCGCCGTGATCGAGATTCTGACCGGGAAAACGCTGGGCGAATATCTGAAGGAGAACATCTTCGATCCGCTGGAGATGCGGGACACCGGGTTCTTCGTGCCGGCCGGGAAGCAGGACCGGATCGCGACCCTGTACCATATCCAGGAAGGACTGAAACCGGAAAACCGGCAATATCCCGCTTCAAAGCCCGATTTTGAAAGCGGCGGGGGAGGCCTGTTCTCGACCGTGCGGGATTATTCCCGCTTCGCCCAGATGCTGCTCCATGGGGGAACGCTGGACGGAGTAAGGATTCTCGGCCGGAAGACGGTGGAACTGATTTCCACGGATCACCTGACCCCGGAACAGCGCAAGGGAGACAACTGGGATACGCAGCGCGGCTACGGCTACGGGCTGGGCGTCCGCGTGATGACCAATCCGGAACTGGCCGGGATCAACGGCTCCGTCGGCGAATGGGGCTGGGACGGCGCCTTTGGCAACTGGTTCTGCGTGGATCCGAAGGAAAAGCTGACCTGTGTTTATCTGACGACGAACCTGCCCGGAGACCACTACCGCTTCGTGCCGAAGCTGATGGCCTCCATGTACGCCTCCATCGACTGAGGCCGGCCTGAAAAAACCGCGGCGGCGGAAAGGAGGCACGTGATGACACCGGAAAACGGACGGAACCGGCCCGGATCTCTCCTGATGTTCATCTCCGCCATGCTCATTTTCGGAACGATCGGCGTCTTCCGAAGATCCATTCCGCTGCCTTCGGCCTTCCTGGCCTGCGCCCGCGGGATCCTGGGCGGCCTGTTCGTCCTCGCGTATGCGCTGATCCGGAAAAAGCCGGCCGTTACAGCCCTTCCGCGGCGCGACGTGATCCGCCTCGCGGTCACCGGGGCGGTCATAGGCGTCAACTGGATCCTGCTCTTTGAGGCTTACAACTATACGACCGTGGCGGTAGCCACCCTGTGCTACTATATGCAGCCGGTGATCGTATTGCTCGTTTCCCCGCTGGTTTTCAGGGAACGCCTGACGCCGGGGAAGATGATCTGCGCAGGGCTGGCCGTGATCGGAATGGTGCTCATATCCGGGGTGACCGGCGGAGAGGACCTGCCGGAAACGAACCTGCGGGGAATCCTGCTCGGGCTCGGGGCCGCGGCCTGCTATTCCGTGGTCGTGATCATGAATAAAAAGACCGTCGGGATCGACACCTATCCGAAGACCGTGATCCAGCTGCTGGCGGCAGGCCTTGCGATGGTTCCTTATATCCTGCTGACGGGCGGGGAGATCGGAACGTTCACACCGAAGACGGCCGGACTTCTGCTGGTGATCGGCCTGGTTCATACGGGACTGGCCTATGTGCTCTACTTTGGCAGTATAGGCGGCCTGAAGGTGCAGTCCATCGCCCTCCTCAGTTATATTGATCCCGTATCCGCCCTGCTGTTTTCCGCGTGGCTGCTGGGAGAGAAACTGAGCCTTGCGGGGATTGCCGGAGCGCTCCTGATCATCGGCTCCGCAGCCGTCAGCGAACGCCTGAACAACAAAAACAGCTGACCTGGATAATTTTTTGACTTTTTTTTATTCAGAACTATTGACATAACTAAAAATATTTGATAAAACATAATTGTACCAAATATTTATGCCGTTCAGGCTGCGGCGGTACGGTGAATCTCCCGGAAAAGGGAGATGAGAGCAAATGAAGGGGGATAACGAAAATGATCTACGATTACACCATTACCACAGGCAAAGGCGGAACGCTCAATCTGGCGGATTATAAAGGCAAGGTGATCCTGGTGGTCAACACCGCCACCGGCTGCGGATTTACTCCCCAGTACGCGCCGATTGAACAGCTGTACAGGGATTACCATGATCAGGGGCTGGAAATCCTGGATATTCCCTGCAACCAGTTCGGCGGACAGGCTCCGGGCACGGATGAGGAAATCCACGAGTTCTGCACCATGCATTTCAACACGACCTTCCCGCAGATGAAGAAGGCCGATGTGAACGGGCCCGACGAGCTGCCGCTGTATACCTATCTGAAGTCCCAGAAGGGCTTTGCGGGTTTCGAGGAACATCAGTATAAGGATCTGCTGGAAAAGATGTTTGCCCAGGCTGATCCGGAGTGGGACAAGAAACCGGACATCAAGTGGAATTTCACCAAGTTTGTGATCGACCGTGACGGAAACGTCGTCGCCCGCTTCGAGCCGACCGCTGACATGGCCAAGGTTGAAGCCTGTGTGAAAGCGCTGCTGTAAGGGGCGAAACCGCCCGTAAGGAGGGATGAACATGACGGAGTTGCTGCAATTAATCAAGGGAAGAAAGAGTGTCCGCACATTTGACGGGAAGCCGGTCAGTACAGAGGACAGGGAAAAGCTGGAAAAGTATATCGGGACGATTACCAATCCCTTCGGCATTCCGGTCCGGTTCGTGCTGCTGGACGCCGGAGAGCACGGTCTTTCAAGTCCGGTGCTCAGCGGGGAAAGCCTCTATGTCGCGGGAATCGTTCCCAATCTTCCCCATGCGGACGAGGCTTACGGCTATGCGTTTGAGCAGCTGGTGCTGTACGCCTGGTCCCTTGGAATCGGAACGACATGGATTGGCGGCACGATGAAGAGGGAAGCGTTTGAGCAGGCCGCGGGCCTTTCCGACGGCGAGCGCATGCCCTGCGTTTCTCCCCTCGGATATCCGGCCAGTAAGCGATCCATCAAGGAAGCGCTGATGCGGAAAGGTGTCGGCGCCGATTCACGGATCCCCGCGGATAAGCTGTTTTTTGACGGAGCGTGGGATCAGAGTCTGCCCACGGAAAAACAGGCGCCGATGGAGGATCTGATCGAAATGGTGCGCTGGGCGCCGTCGGCGGTTAACAAGCAGCCCTGGCGGATCATCGTCTCCGGCCGTGATTACCATTTTTATGAGAAGCATGACAAGGGTTATATCAACGAGAAGACGGGAGATCTGCAGAGGATCGACGTCGGAATCGCACTGTACCACTTCACCGCAGGGCTGGAGGAAGCGGGCGAAAAGCCGGATATTGTGATGGAAGACCCCGGATTCGCCGTTCCGGAAAACGTCGAGTATATCGCTACCGTCAGAAGACCCTGACCGACAGGAACGTTTCATCCTGAGGCGGATGGAGCAGGGGATTATCTGGAATAAACGCCCGTCAGTACTTCCTTCTGATAGGCTTCCTTCTTGGGAAGATCCGGATAAAGCTCCGCCCTCTCCGCCGCTTTCCGGTTATCATACGGAACGGACAGAATCGTGATGCGCAGCGGTGCAGGACCTTTTTCTCCTTCCAGCAGCAGCGCGTGGGCTCTTGTCAGGCTGAGATTGTTTCCGACGCTTCCGGTATTCAGCGCGTATCCGCCTTCCAGGGGACGGATAAACGGCCGGTGGCTGTCTGCGCAGATGATGCCGTTGGCGTCCGGCCTTCCGTCATGGAAATGAAATCCTTCCCTGAGTTTTTCATCCGGATCATAGCTCAAATACAGGGGATCCAGGAATCGCCCGTGAACGAGGCGGAAACGGATCCCGCTGATCTCCAGTTCATCCTCCAGCGGAAGGGAATCCAGCCAGGCCAGGCGTTCCTCTCCGATCTGTTTGATGAAAAAGGCGTTATATTCCGGGTACATGCTCATGCTGCGGTCCCAGTTTCCGGCAATCCAGTGATGGCAGTGAGTTCTTGCCCAGTCACAGGTTTTGTCACTTTCAGGGCCTTTTCCGACAGCGTCTCCCAGAAACCAGACTTCGTCCGGACTGATCCTGTCCAGCTCACGTTCCATGGCTTCTGTCGCAACCATATTCCCATGCAGATCTGCCAGCAAGACGATTTTCATGATCATCCCTCCGTATCCGGAATAACGAAGAATCCGGATGTTTTACTGGTTTTCCGGATACCATTCGGCAATCACATCGGTGGGAATCTCAAAATGCTGGTAATCCTTACGGTCTTCCCAGTCGCCGCCCCACTCAAAACCATGTTCGGTGAAGAGTTTAAAGCACAGATCCTCGTGGTCAATCTTGTAGGGGAAATCCGCGTCCCGATCCAGATAGGGTTCTCCGGTAACCGGTTCCACAATTCGTTCCCCGTCCACCACTTTCGTATAGGGGTTGTACAGCGTGTTGATATCCACTGCGAGACCCAGACCGTGTTTGGATATGCGGGTGGTATGGGAAATGAAGCGGAAATTAAAGGACGAGGAATTATTGTCTTCCATGGATCTTTCGTCATCCGCGTCATATTCGTCCACCAGGCGGATCCGCTCGATCGGGTATTTCGCTTCATACAGCTTCCGGAAAATATCCAGAACATCCTCCGCGATATGATAATTGACGATCATTTCGCCCTCGTGCTCCACGCCGTCCAGATCCACATGCATCACATGAAGATAGCGGAGATCCTCCCGGGGCAGCGTGCAGTCCTCCTTGAAGGATTTGCCATAGATCCGAGCAAAGATTTGATCCGATATCGATGCGATATAGAACGGATCATCCGACTGTACGGCTTCATCGACTGCGCCGGCAGGGCTTTCGGCCTGTGCGGAAAACAGCGGAAGCATCAGAGCAATCAGCAGCAGAATCATTACAGCAATCGTGTTTTTCATGGTTGTTTCCCCTCTCCGTTTTCTCATCATCCGTTTTTGGTCCGGAAGACCGTCATCCTGTAACGGTTTCCGCCGCCCTTGATTTGGTATCATATCACACTGGATTGGAATGTGCAAACAGCCCGGAATGACCTGCCGATACTACGGGAACTCATGCCTTTCTCATCTGAATCGGCAGGAGACGCGAAGAAACTCATCCGTTCACGGATTTGCGCAGATAGTCCCCCGGCTCGGCCGTAAAGGAGATCGGGATCCTTACCCGATGACCGGCTACCGTTACACAGGGGATCTGCTCTCCGGTATCCTCCCGGAAGAGGGCTTCCACCGTGAAGGGATGAACCCCCGCGGGTGTGAGCAGCTCCAGCTGTTCGCCCGCCGCAAACCGGTTTTTGACCTCGGCCAGGATCCGGCCGTCCCGGACTTCGAGCACCCGGCCGGTGTAGGCCATGGTCCAGGTGGTCTGATCCGCGCCGGAGGCCGGATGCGGGGCGCCGAAATAGAATCCCGTATTGCTTTCGCGGTGGCCGACCTTAAGCAGTTCTTCCTGCAGCTCCGGCAGAGCTGCGCGGTAAGCCTCCTCGCTTTGGGCCAGCAGATCCAGGGCGGCCCGGTAAACCCGGGTGACCGAGGCCACATAATATTCCGTTTTCATCCGCCCTTCGATTTTCAGCGAGGCAATACCGGCATCCCGCATCTCCGGAAGATAGCCCAGCATATTCAGATCATAGGCGGAAAAGATATAGGTTCCCCGTTCATCCTCGAGGACGGGCATCGGCTCGTCCGGCCGTTTGGCTTCCAGAATCGTGTATTCCCACCGGCAGGGCTGCGTGCAGGCGCCCCGGTTGGCGCCCCGGCCGGTCAGATAATCGCTGAGCATGCAGCGCCCGGAATGGGACATGCACATGGCGCCGTGCACAAAGGCTTCGAGCTGCACGTGCTCCGGCAGCCGGGAGCGGAGACGCGCGATCTGTTTCAGCGACAGCTCCCGGGAGAGCACGATCCGCTCCGCACCCATGGAGGCATAGACCCGGGCGGCCGCCGTGTTCATCACATTGGCCTGGGTGCTGATATGCAGGGGCAGATCCGGAACACGGCTTCGCAGCAGGGAAAACACTCCCAGATCGCTGACGATTGCTCCGTCGACGCCCAGCCCGAGCGCGCGGCCCGCATCCGCGGCCAGGGCTTCCATCTCCTCATCATAGGGAAGAATGTTCAGCGTCAGGTAAAAACGCTTTCCGGTCGCGTGAACCAGATGCAGGGCTTCATCCAGCTCCTGCCAGTCAAAATTATCCGCGGCGGCCCGCAGGCCAAACCGCTTCAGTCCGCCGTATACGGCATCCGCACCGAACCTCAGCGCGGCCCGCAGCTGTGCGGGACCGCCGGCGGGGGACAGCAGTTCCATCGTCTCTTCCTCCACTCCCGAACGATTGATCCTGAACTCAGTATACTTCGGGTTTGATTCTTCCGTAAAGCCCGGAATGGATTGACACAGGGCCAGCTCATTTGAACAAAGGGCAGGCAAACAATCTTTTACCGGCCGGATTCTTCAAGGATGGCATGGTATTCCTCCGGCGTGTTGATATTCCGGAGGGCGTTGCCGGAAAAGCCGCATTCGCGGATGTCCACAACCTTTGTGGCCACGCTGCTGAGCAGTTCCCGCATGCGGTGTTTATCCTCCTGGATCATTTTCTCAATGACCGGCAGAACCCTTCGCCGATAGATGCCGCAGAGGGGATGAATCCTGTCCTCGTCCCGGAAGATGCAGATATCATCCTCCGGGGAAATGCGTTCCGCCAGGCAGCGAACCATTTCCCCGCGGACAAAGGGCATATCAACCGCGCAAATGAACACCCGGTCCGCTCTGGCATGCTCCAGGGACCGCCTGATTCCCTCGAGGGGGCCGGTTTCGGGATACTCGTCATGGATGACATCCAGGCCGACATCCTCATAATCCTTTGGCAGGGTTGTGGATATGAACACTTCCCCGCATACGGACAATTCCCGGGCCAGACGCCCGACAAAAGTTGTGTGGTCCAGGGTCAGGAGCGCTTTGTCCTGTCCCATGCGCGTGGATTTTCCGATCAGGATGGCCGCGGACAAATCCATAGGGTTTCATCTCCTGTTCTGCGTTTTCGGCGAAAATTTGGAGCACATCGGACCGCCGGGGCCACACGGATCCCCCGCGATTGCTTTGATCATAACACATGGGGAACCGTTTTGCCACTCCGGGCGGCATCCGGCGGGAACGATTCCCCCCGCAAAACGGAAACGCTGTTATACCGAACGCTACAAACCAGTCATTGATTTGGGACGGGTTTTGGTATATAGTGAAACCATGTCCTGTGATGAGTATCTCATTCTGCGGGAAGAACTTATATACAGGGTTCAGATGTTACAGACTGCCGGATTAAATGAAGGCGAAAAGATCCATCCATGGAGACGGGGCCATATGCATGTGTTTGTTACCGGGGAACGGCAAATTGGAAAATCTGTGGTCATTCAGCGTGCCGTATCACTGCTGGGCCTTCCGGCCTATGGATTCCTGACCCGTTTTCACGGCGGTGATTCCCTGTATATGGCAGCGCCGTCCCGGGCAGGCAGGCCGGATAGCGCGGACCGGATTGCCTTCCGGAACCAGGGACGGATAGAACTGATGGGGGATTCCTTTGACAGGATTGCCGTCGGCCTGCTCAGGGAAGCCCGGGCCCACCCGGAAGGAATAATCCTGATGGATGAATGCGGGCACCTGGAATCGGGCCGGATCCGTTTCCTGCAGGAGGTCCTGCACTGCCTGGACGGGGAGATTCCCGTGCTGGGTGCGCTGCGGCTGGGCCAGCTCTGGCATGAACCGATTAAAACCCATTCCCGCGTCCGGGTGTTTACGGTTACGCTCGAAAACCGGGACAGCCTGCCCGCACAAATCGCGCAGGTTCTGACGGAAAAATAACACATCATGAAAGGTGTCCGATTACGATGAGAAAAACGACCACCCGGGATCTGATCTTCATGGCAATCTGCGTCGCCCTGAGCCTGGTGACCAAACGCCTCATCTCCCCGCTGACCAACGGACTGACCGATTTCTTCCGGATTCCCGGCGGCAGCCTGGCGACAGGGTTTTCCCTGCTGTTCCTGATTATCGGCAAGCGGATCGTATCCATACCGTTCGCGGGAACGCTGATGAGCATTGTACAGGCGATGCTGGCGCTGGCCCTCGGCTTTTCCGGCGCCCAGGGCGCCATGGCCGTTTTCAGCTATGTGGCGCCGGGCCTGCTGATTGACGGTCTGGCCATGACCCTGAAAACAAGGCACCCGCTTTACTGCTTTGTTACCGGAATCCTGGCCTGCGTTGCCAGCGCGTTTGTCAGCAACCTGCTGGCCTTCCACCTGACGGGAATCAGCCTGGTGCTGTGGCTGCTCCTGGCCGCGCTGTCCGGCGCGATGGGCGGCTTCATTGCCCACCTGATTTCCCCGCGGCTGGCGAAAGCGATTCCGGGCATCGCCTCCAAACCGGCGGATGCGGCATCCGGTAAAGGAGAGTGAGTCCTGTGGCAACGAAAAAGTACTGGATCATTATGGTCGCGGGCCTGCTGGTGCTGGCCGCCGCGGTACTCATTGTCGGACTGCAGGTCCGGGAACAGCAGCTGGCGCAGGAACAGGCCGGAACGATTAAGCTGATCGCCGCCGGGCAGGAATACGTTATCCCGTTTTCCCGGCTGGATCGGGATAGCTTCTCCGGTGAGACGGTGAACGGAAAAGGCGAGGCAGCGGTCAACGAATACCGCGGAATCGAGCTGAGCGCCCTGCTGCGGGAGAACGACATCAACCCCGACCAGGTGAAGGGAGCCGTCGCCACCGCGGCGGACCAGTACAGCGCCGAGTATACAGGAGATGAAATCCGCGAAGCGGGGAAGATCTTCCTGGTGGTACAGTCGAACGGCAAACAGATCGAAGGCATTGATCCCGGATCGGCCGGCGTATGGATGATTCCTTTCAGGGATCCCAACGGCCGGCGGATCATCAGGAATCCCGCCAGGATTGAAATCAAGTGACCTGCACCTCCCGGATGCGCTGTTTTTCCGGGCCTATGGAGGTAAAGAACTGTGACATTCCATGGAAAACTGATCAATACGGATATTGCCGGCGTGCTTGACGTTGTCCAGACAGAACTGGAACGGAGAGGCATTGAGGACAAGATCTGTATGTATTACCGCCTTGCCCTGGAAGAAATGCTGCTGGTTTACAGAGACCACCTGGGTGACCAGGCCGCTTTCACCCTTCTGCTCCGGAAGCGTAACGGAAACCTGAACCTGCGGCTGTCGGTGGCCGGGGAATCCGTCAATGTCCTGGAAGAGCCCGGCGTGATGCTCCGGCATATCCTGAAGCAGCTGCGGGTACCGCCGCGGTGGAGCTACTCCGTGGGACGGAACTGGATCCTTACGGTCCTTCCCCTTTATACCACCACCCTGAAGAACCTGAAGTTTACATGGAGATTTACCGCCAAAAGCCGGAAAACGCTTGCGGTTTCCCTGGCCTGCCAGATCCTCAGCGCCGTACTGGGCATTGTCGCGCCCATGGTCAGCGCGCAGATTATCATCGCCTATACCAGTGATAAGGCGGAGCAGGTGATTTACATTGCCATTGTGCTGCTGGCGGTCCAGATCCTGAGGAACTTCTTCCTCGTCTTCAGCAACCAGGGATACAACAGGGCTTACAGCAAGACCCTGGGAATGCTGGAAAAGGAGCTGATCGACACTTCCCTCCAGGTGGAAAGCCAGTGCATGGATGAAAAAGGAAGCGGCCTGTTTATCCAGCGGATTACCACCGATACCCAGCGGATCGCTTCCGGATTCAACAATATCGCCGATATGATCAGCCAGGTGCTGAATTACGTCAGCGTGATGCTGGCCATGTTCCTGGTCCATCCCCTGATTGCGGTATTTGTGGCCGTTATTGTCGGCGTGCAGTTTGCCATGGAAAGCTGGCGGACCAGGCGCATGTCCAGGGATGACCGTATTTTCCGCTCCGCCAATGAACACTTTTCCGGCCTGGTGGGAGAGATGGTACGGGGCGCCAGGGACGTGACGCTGCTGAACAGCGAAGAGCGTTACAGCACGGAGCTGCAGAGCCGGCTTGACGACGCCAACAGCAAACGGCTTCGCATGCAAGCCCGGTCCTGGCGCGCAAAGCTTGTCCGCTGGGAATTCGGTGAATTGGGCACCTTTGCCCTGATTACCCTCCTGGCATTCCTGATCACCCGGGGAAGGATTCTTCCCGCGATCGCGCTGGTAATCTACAACTACTACACAGACCTGGGGCCGAATGCCATCAAGGTGATCAGCACCTTTATGGATTCCATAGCGGACTTCAACATCTCCAGCGAGCGGGTTTACGCCCTGCTGAACAGTCCTGAATTCCCGAAGGAGCGCTTCGGCGATGTGGAACTGACTTCGCCCCGGGGTGAAATCTCCTTTGAGCATGTCAGCTTCTCCTATCGCCCGGAGGAGCCCAAACCCTTGAATGTCCTGAATGATATGTCTTTCACCATCCGTCCCGGCGAAATGATCGGCCTGGTGGGAAAAAGCGGCTGCGGAAAGAGCACCACGTTTAACCTGATCTCCCGGTTATATGAACCTACGGCCGGCAGGGTCCTGCTTGACGGGGTTGACATGAAAAACCTGACCCGCGAATCGATCCGCTCCAACATGACGGTGGTTACGCAGAATCCCTATATCTTCCGTATGTCCGTGCGGGAAAACCTGAAACTGGTGAAGGAAGACATGACCGACGGGGAAATGACGGAAGTCTGCCGCCTGGCCTGCCTTGATGAGGACATCTTGAAGATGCCGGAAGGTTACGATACCATGATCGGTGAAGGCGGCGTCAACCTTTCCGGCGGACAGCGCCAGCGCCTTGCCATTGCCCGCAGCATGCTGCGCAACAGCAGGATTATCCTGTTTGACGAGGCCACCTCTGCGCTGGACAATACAACCCAGGCCCGGATCCAGGAAGCCATTGACAACCTGCGCAAGGACCGGACGGTGATCATCATTGCCCACCGGCTGTCCACGATCCGGAATGCTGACCGCATCATCTATATGCAAAGCGGACAGGTTTTTGCGGAAGGAACCTACGAGGAACTGCTCAGGACATGCAAACCGTTCCAGGAACTTGCCGCGATGGACAAAATCAAAGATTCAGGGGAAGGCTGAGCCTTCCCCTGTTTTAAGAAGATCGCCAATGAACAACGGTATCAGTCATCTTCCAGGAGGGTAACCGTGTGCGCCAGGACATGCACCACCGTGCCGCCGGCCGTGACCATTGCCTGCATTCTGGAGCTTTAAATGAAGCTGCTCTGGGATTGACAAGTGAGCATGCACTACATATAATAAGTGATCGAAAGGTCACTTTACCATTGGGCAGACGGGTACGATAAAGGAATGAATCCGCATCCCGCGGACAGATCTGAACGATCCCAATAGAACGGAGGCACAGAATATGAAGATCCTTGTTTTGAACGGAAGTCCCAAGAAAAAAAGCGATACCTTCCGGCTGACGGATGCCTTTCTGAAAGGCCTGAACCGCGGCGGCGGGCACGAGGTGCATATCGTCAACGTGATCGACAAAAAGATCGCGCCCTGCCGGGGCTGCTTCGGCTGCTGGCAGCGGATGGACGGTCACTGCGTGATTGCGGATGACCAGAATGCCATCCTGGATGTATATCGGGATGCCGATGTGATCATCTGGAGCTTTCCGCTGTACTGCTATAGCATGCCCTCCCATCTGAAGGCGGTGCTGGACCGGACGATTCCGCTGGTCAAAATGAAGATGGTGCAGCAGCCCGACGGTACCGTGCGGCACGAGGCGCTGGCGGATTTTTCCCGCATCCACACGGTGGTGATCTGCGGCTGCGGCTTTCCTCACTGGGAAGGCAACTTTGACGGCCTGAAGCAGATGTGCAGAACCTGCTTCGGCAATCCGGAGATGATCTGCGTGCCCGAAACGCCCATGCTGAACGTACCGGCCGCAGCCATTGTGGCCGACCCGCTGCTGGCACGGTTTGAAGAGGCCGGGGCGGAATACGCCGCGAACCTGTGTCTTTCCGCCGAAACGGTGGCGGCGCTGGAAACGCCCATGATTTCAGCGGAAGACTACATCCGGAACGTGAACAGCGGTTCGTAAAAAAGGGAAAGGGGCGTCCCCATCATTCCCGGGATCGTTCCCTCGGAAAGGAAACTGAGATGCAGTTTGGAATGCCGACGCTGATCGAGAACCGCACGCTGGAGGAGAATGCCGCGCTGTGCGGAGAGCTCGGGCTGCGCTTTATCGAGCTGAATATGAATTTCCCGGAGTCTCAGGTGGACGGTCTGGGAAAGACAGACGAGCTGAACCGGATCGCGGACCGGTACCGCCTGTATTATACCATCCATCTGGATGAGAATCTGAACATCGCGGATTTCAATCCGCTGGTGACGGAGGCCTATCTGGAAACCGTCCGGCGAACGATCCTGGCCGCAAAAGCGCTGCTGCCCCTGCGGGACCGCTACGGCGATTCCAGCCGGCCGCTGACGGTGAACATGCATATGCACCATGGCATTTTCATTACCCTGCCGGACCGGAAGGTTCAGATGTATGAGCGGGACTTTGAAACGTATATGAAATCCTTTGCTGCTTTCCGCTCTCTGTGCGAGGAGTGGATCGGCGACAGCAGCATCATGATGGCCGTTGAAAACACGGACGGCTTCCGGGATTATGAGAAAAAGGCGATTGCGTATCTCCTGGAGAGCCCGAAATTCGGTCTGACCTGGGATATCGGGCATTCCAAGGCCGTTCATGAGAAGGATGTTCCGTTCCTTCTGGAGCATCAGGA
>JAGCBO010000029.1 GCA_017652125.1 Clostridia bacterium
CATCAGCAGAATCAGGGTCAAAGGACTCAGCCAGATCAGCGTGGACGTTTTCTTCATGGGTATCCTCCCTGTTTCTTCACTCAACCCTTCATGGATCAGCCCTTCCGGAACGGCATCACGCCGTGATTCCGCCCGGCCGACGCCTATTGTACCAAAGAAGGCGGAAGGGGGTCAAGCGGAGCCTTTCGCAAAACCTGTATAAATAAGGAAAAGTCCGGCATGGGATCCCTTGACGCAGGCAGTGAATTCTGATACATTATCCGGGCACTGTTCGGGTGCGAATTGGATGCGCAAATTGACGATGATATGATAGAAGGAAGAAAGGGTTTACTGATGCAGAATACCGACCGGTCCGTCATGCTGGGCACCATGAAGATGAAGCGTCTGGTCCCCAAGGTCAGCATCCCGATCATGATTTCCATGCTGGTCCAGGCGCTTTATAACGTGGTGGACAGCATCTTCGTTTCCCGTTTCGATCCCAACGGCCTGACCTCTGTTTCCCTGGCGTTTCCCTTTCAGATGCTGATGATTGCCCTCAGCGTCGGCATGGGAACGGGGGTGAACAGCCTCCTCAGCCGCAGACTGGGGGAAAGGCGGACGGATGAAGCCCGGCTGGGCGCCTGGAACGGAGTCGTGATCGAAGTGGGCGGCAGCCTGCTGTTTGTGCTGCTGGGGATTTTCGC
Source organism: Clostridia bacterium (assembly GCA_017652125.1). GTDB lineage: Bacteria > Bacillota > Clostridia > Christensenellales > Aristaeellaceae > Aristaeella. Next base: position 684 of record JAGCBO010000029.1, read on the forward strand.
TGCCGGCGGTCTGATGCGCCTTGTGGTTTCCGATAATCTGCAGAATGCGGACAGCATTCTGAAAAACGGCGTGGAATATCTGTCCATTGCCATGACCTGGAGCACGGGCGTTTTTCTGGCCATCCTCTTTGAACGCATGCTGCAGTCCACCGGCAATGCAGTGCTGTCCATGATTACCCAGCTGGTCGGCGCCGTGACCAATATCATTCTGGATCCCATCATGATCTTTGGCCTTGCCGGGTTCCCGCAGATGGGTGTGGCCGGCGCGGCTGTCGCCACGGTGGTCGGCCAGTGGGTTTCCGCGGTGGTGGGTCTCGTGCTCAATCAGTGGCGGAATCCGGAGCTGCGGCTTCGCTGGAAGGAATTCCGGCTGCATGCCGCGTCCATGAAGGATATCGTTTCCGTCGGCCTGCCCGGCACGGTCATGCAGGCCATCGGTTCCGTCATGAATATCGGCATGAACGCGATTCTCTCCGGCTTTGCCCTGAGCAATGCCGCCCTGAACGTGATGGCGATTTATTTCAAGCTGCAGTCCTTTATCTTCATGCCGGTTTTCGGCCTTTCCAACGGCGTCATCGCGATCGTCGGGTATAACTACGGCGCCCGGAATAAGGAGAGGATTTATTCCTGCATCAAGGTGGCGCTGATCTGGGCCGGCGTGATTATGCTGATCGGTATGCTGATCTTCATGCTTTTCCCGGCCCAGCTCATGTCCATCTTTGAATCCGAGGCGGAGGCGGAGCTGACCGCCCAGATGACCCGGATCGGCGTGGTGGCGCTGCGGGCGATCTCCACCAGTTTCCTGATGGCCGCGGTGGGCATTATCTTCTCCACGGTTTTCCAGGCGGTGGGGATGGGATTCTACAGCATGATTCTGAGCCTCTGCCGCCAGCTGATTGTGCTGCTGCCTTCCGCCTGGCTCCTTTCCCGGCTGACGGGGGATGTGTACGCGGTCTGGTGGAGCTTCCTGATCGCGGAAAGCGTCGCGCTGGTGATCAGCCTGCTGTTCTACCGGAAATGCGACCGGGAAATGATCTCCGGGCTGCGAAAACCCGAATGACAGGGCTCTTTATTCCGGGCCGGAACGGTGGTATAATGGGCTGGATTCAAGAGCTAAAGGGAGAGAACGCATGGATCTGTACAATCCGATCCTGATCACCAGCCTGATTGCATGGGCGCTGGCGCAGTTTTCCAAGACGGTGATTCATGGAATTCTGCACCACAAGATGGATTGGAGCCGGGCTTTCGGCGACGGGGGGATGCCCAGCAGCCATTCCGCGGTGGTCATGTCCGCGGCCTGTGCCATCGGGCTTCGTCATGGATGGAACTCATCGCTGTTCGCTGTTTCCGCCATTCTGGCGCTGATCGTGATGCATGATGCCACCGGGGTCCGCCAGGAGACCGGAAAACAGGCGAAAGCCATCAACAATATGGTGGAGCTGCTGCAGTCCATGAGCAAGGGCTCGCTGACCCAGATGGAAGCGCTGGAGGAGTTTGTGGGCCATACCGGGCGGCAGGTGTTCGTCGGCGCTCTGCTGGGGATCGCCGTGGCGCTGGTGATGTTCCGGCTGTGCCCCTGAAGCCCCGGACAGCCCGCCGAATCCGGATTGGATACGGTTGACTTTGCTCCGAAAGCTATGGTAGAATAACGGCATTCCACGAAGAAACGGAGGATCAGATCATGGAGCATATCAAAACATTGAATACGCGCAATCTGTGCGAGAGCGTCAAAAAGGGCGGCTGCGGTGAATGCCAGACGTCCTGCCAGTCTGCCTGCAAGACCAGCTGCGGCATCGCCAATCAGCAGTGCGAGAGCAATAAGAAGGCCAAGTAAGCAGGAACCGGGAGCTTTCGCTGAATCCGCCGCCTTTGCGCGGCGGTTTTTTGTCTCAGACGGCGGTCCGGTCCGTCGTTTGCGGTCAAAAGCCTCCGGCGATCCTGTTCCGGCTGTTTCGGGAGGAAGAAAACATGGTGCATCGTTTTCATCTGGATGATTTCTACCTGGTCGTGGATCCCTGCTCCGCCAGCGTTCACGCGGTGGATGAGATGGCCTATGAGGTGATCGGCCGCTATGAGGAAAAAAGCCGGCAGGAGATCACGGAGGAGCTTGCCGCCGCTTTCGGCTGGAAGCCGGAGGAGATTGAGGAATGCCATGATCAGGTGACTGCCCTGAAGGATCAGGGGCAGCTCTTTGCCGAGGATACCTTTGAGCCCATGGCCGGGGAGCTGAAACGCCGGACGGAGGGAGTGGTCAAGGCCCTGTGCCTGCACGTGGCCCATACCTGCAACCTGAACTGCGCTTACTGCTTTGCCAGCCAGGGAAAGTATCATGGCGAACGGGCCGTGATGTCCTTTGAGGTGGGAAAGCAGGCGCTGGATTTCCTGGTCGCGCATTCCGGCTCCCGGCGGAATCTGGAGGTGGATTTCTTCGGCGGGGAGCCGCTGATGAATTTCGACGTGGTGAAACAGCTGGTGGCTTACGCGCGTTCCATTGAGAAAGAGCATCAGAAGAACTTCCGATTCACCCTGACCACCAACGGCATGCTGATCGATGAGGATGTGATTGATTTCGCGAACCGGGAGATGAGCAACGTGGTGCTCAGCCTGGACGGCAGAAAGGAAATCCATGACCGCTGCAGGGTGGACTATGCGGGCCACGGAAGCTGGGAGCGGGTGGTGCCGAAGTTTCAGCAGCTGGTCAAAGCCCGGGGCGGGAAAAATTATTACATGCGGGGAACGTTTACCCACGCGAACCCGGATTTCCTGGAGGATATCAGAACCATGCTGGATCTCGGCTTCACCGAGCTGAGCATGGAACCGGTCGTCTGCGGAGCCGATGATCCGGCGGCGCTGACGGAGGAGGATCTGCCCGTCGTGATGCGTCAGTACGAGGAGCTGGCCCGGCTGATGCTCCGGCGGGAGAAGGAGGGCCGGCCTTTCACGTTCTATCATTATATGCTGGATCTGGCGGACGGCCCCTGTATCTACAAACGGATTTCCGGCTGCGGTTCCGGAACGGAATATATGGCGGTGACTCCCTGGGGAGACCTGTATCCCTGCCACCAGTTCGTGGGGGAGGAAGCGTTCCGGCTGGGCGATATCTGGCAGGGAGTGACCCAGAAGGCGGTTCAGGCGGAGTTTGCGTCCTGTAACGTGTATGCCCGGGAGGAATGCCGGCAGTGCTGGGCCCGGCTGTATTGCTCCGGCGGCTGCGCCGCCAATGCCTGGCATGCGACAGGATCCGTGAAGGGCGTTTATCAGATGGGCTGCGAGCTGTTCAGAAAGCGGATGGAATGCGCCATCATGCTGCAGGCGGCCCGGGCGCTGGCGGCGGAAGGAACGACCTGATGGATACCCCGATCTGTGATTTTGTGTCCCGCTATGCCGCGTCGTCCTTTGCCCGGTTTCACATGCCGGGACATAAGGGCAGGGCGCTGCTGGGCCCGGAACCCTTTGACCTGACGGAAATCCGGGGAGCGGATGAGCTGTATCGTTCCGCGGGCATTATCCGGCGCAGCGAGGAGAACGCGGCCGCCCTCTTCGGAGCCGGCCGTACGCTATATTCCGCGGAGGGCTCCTCCCTGAGCATCTGGGCGATGCTGACGCTGGCGGTCTGGCGGGCG
>JAGCBO010000030.1 GCA_017652125.1 Clostridia bacterium
CAGCCGGCATCCACTTTTTCCTTCAGATGGCGGATATCCTCCACGGTGTTTTCGCTTTCCGGATGCTTTTCCGGATAGCAGGCGCCCCCAATGCAGAAATCCGCGCCGCTGCTTTTCAGCTCCCGGACAAGATCCACGGCATAGCGGTAGTCCAGCCGGCTCCGGTCGGCGGCCGCCAGCTCGGGGGTCAGATCCCCCCGGAGGGCCAGCACGTTTTCAATCCCGGCGTCCTTCATGGCCTGGATCCGCTCCCGGATGGTCTGCGGCGTGGAGGATACGCAGGTCAGATGCGCGAGCGTGGGCACATGCATGGTTTTCAGCAGGTTTTCGGCGATCTTCAGCGTAAACTCGGACGTTCCGCCGCCGGCGCCGTAAGTAACAGAAATATAGGAAGGATGCAGCTCCGCGATCTGTTCGGTCGCGTGCTTCACATCTTCGAAAAGGGTGGAAGTTTTCGGGGGAAACACCTCAAAACTCAGGTGGAGCTGATTCTGTTCCAGCAGCTCGGTCAGCTTCATAAATCATCACCTCTTCCTGTATTTTGCCTCATAAGGCCGCTGAAATCAAGGGGAAGAACAGTACGAAAGCGGTTTGTGAAAAACGGTCAGAAAATTTCAAAAAAAAGACAGGAACAGGAAGGAGTTTCCGCAGGGCTGTCGAAATATATTATCAGATGACAACGGAGGGACGTGGTTCCCATGAGATATGACCGTTCGGAGACCTGCCGGATGCAATAGCAGGGGATCGCGATTGTTCCGCATCCACTTAAGCTGAAAGGAGTTTACCAGACGATATGAAATTATCCATTGTCGCAAGAAACATGGCGGTAACGCCGGCGATTACCAAGCGGATTGAGAAAAAGACGGAGACCATGGGGAAGTATCTGCTGCCGGAAACGGAAATGCAGATCCGGATGAGAAAGGAGAAAGATGACCGCCGGGTGGTGGAAATCACGGTTCCCATGGGGAAAAACGTGATCCTGCGCAGCGAGAGCTCCGCGGATGATAACCTTTTCCTGGCGATTGATAAAGCCCTGGCGAAGATGGAGCGCCAGATCCGGAAGCACCGCACCAAGCTGGGCAAGCACCTTCGGGAGGAGGCCTTCGCCGAGGTTCCGGAATATATTGAGGAGGAGCAGGAGCAGGAAGAAGAGCTGAAGGTCGTTCGCCGGAAGACCTATCCGGTGCGGCCCATGAGCCTGGAGGACGCCATTATCGAGATGGAACTGCTGGGGCACAGCTTCTTCGTCTTTGTCGATGTGGATACGGAACGGACCAACGTGCTGTATCTGAGAAAGGACGGAGGCCTGGGCCTGCTGGAGCCGGAAGCCTGAGAAACCGGCGCAGAGCGGACGAAAGACACAGCCATAATCCCGGAACGCGAACCGACCGCAGGAGACATGCAGAAAAGTGCGGACTGCAGAAGACAGTGACCGCCGGAGCAATGCGCTTACGCAGAAGGCATGAAAGCGGGAGGGGAGCCGGCCGGGCGTACATACAACCCGGGGCCGCGGAGGCGGCCCCATTTTTCATGCCCCGGAAGTGCTCCGGAAGGCGCCCCGGAAGGTGTTTTCCGGACTCTTGAAGAAAGACATCGTCTCTGCTATAATTTCCCTGTTGTGCTTCAGGGAGGAATGCGGATGCGGTGCAGCTGTAAGGAATGCGGAACCGATATGATTCAGGCGGAGAGCCTTCATCTGGGCTGTGTCTGCCCGGAATGCGGTTACCGGTGCACGGACTGCCTGGGAACGAACACGGTGGTTCCCCGGGATCAGCTGGCCCGGCTGCAGGAGGATCCGCGGTTTGATCCGGAGGCACTGGCAGCATCCCTGCGGGATCCGGAGGAAGCCGGCCCGGATGCGGACGATTGGTCAGAGGATGGAGGATACGGTCGATGAAATGGTTGCTGGATGTGCTTCGTGGTGCGGTGATTGGCCTGGCAAACGTGATTCCGGGAGTTTCCGGCGGAACCATGATGGTTTCCGTGGGAATTTATGACAAGCTGATCTACGCGATCAACCATATTTTTAAGAAATTCAAGGAATGCTTCCGCATTCTGCTGCCGTATCTGGTGGGGATGGCGGCCGCCATTCTGATCGGATCCTTCGCGCTGAAGGCGGCTTTCGGCAATTTCCCGCTGCCGACCAACGCTCTTTTCATCGGCCTGATTCTGGGGAGCCTGCCTCTGATCCTCAAGCAGATGAAGGGGGAAAAGATCGGCTGGCAGGGCGGCGTGGTTTTTGTCCTCTTTTTTGCGCTGGTGGTAGTGCTGAAGGCCATTGAGAAGGAAAACGTCGCGCAGCTGACCCTGAATTTCGGCAGCGTTCTGCTGATGATTGTGCTGGGAGCCATCTGCTCCGCGGCCATGGTGATTCCGGGCGTCAGCGGCAGCATGATCCTGAAAACCCTGGGGTATTACGAGCCGATCGTCACCGGAGCCATCCCGGCGGCCATCAAGGGCATCACCGGAGGAGACTGGAACGCGGTTCTGCAGAATCTCGGCATCCTGCTCCCCTTCCTGGTGGGCATTGTGGTCGGAATTTTCGGGATTGCCAAGCTGATCGAGATCCTGATGAAAAAGTGGAAGGGAAGGACCTACTGCGCGATTCTCGGCATGGTTCTGGCTTCGCCGGTAGCCATTCTGATGGAGCCCAGCATTTATCAGGGCTTTTCTGTCTGGATCTGCGTGGCTTCGGTTGTGGCTCTGGCGGTCGGCGCTCTGATCGCCTTCAAGCTGGGCGGGGATCCGGAAACGAAGGAAGCCTGATGGATCAGGACCCCGGAGTCTTCCGGGGTCCTGTTTTGCCCCGGGAAAGAAAAAAGATGAAAAAACCGGGCAAAAAAAGAAAAAAGATGATTGACAAACCCGGAAGAATCGTGTATATTATCAAAGTCGCCTGCGGGATTGACCGTGGGAAGGATGCACCGGGGTGTAGCGCAGTCTGGTAGCGCACGTGCTTTGGGAGCATGGGGCCGGGGGTTCGAATCCCTTCACCCCGACACTCATTTACTCCGGTAAACGTGGCCCCGTGGTCAAGAGGCCTAAGACATCGCCCTTTCACGGCGGTAACTCGGGTTCGAATCCCGACGGGGTCACTTTCTCCTTCCGATTGTATGGGCCTTTAGCTCAGTTGGTCAGAGCGGCCGGCTCATAACCGGTTGGTCCGGGGTTCAAGTCCCTGAAGG
>JAGCBO010000031.1 GCA_017652125.1 Clostridia bacterium
ATCAGCACCCTCAGCTCCGGCAGGTCGTTCAGAAAATCCAGGCGGGTCAGCCGGTTATGGCCCAGATCCAGCGCCATCAGGGAAGGACAGAAACGGAGGACGGAGAAATCCTCCTCCCGGTGCTGTGGGGAATGCGACGTATGGAGCGTGGAGAATGCCGTCGCGTCCGTACGAATCTCATGCTCCGCGAAGCGGAGGGTCATTCCGAAATCAATCTCCGGAAAGCGCGCCGTCAGCCGCTGCGCTTCGGTTCCGGATACTTTTGTCGCGTAAAGATCCACCTGCCGGACCTGCGGCAGCCGGCTGAGGAACGCACAGAAGCCGTCCCAGTCCTCAATCACCTCCGCGCCAAGGTCCAGACAGACGCACGCCGAATCCACGGTGACCGTTCCATAGGAAACCGGCTCCGCCTTCCCCGCCGCAAGGAAGAACAGGCATCCCGCCAGGGCCAGGAGCCGTTTCACAGTTTTCGCGCCTGCCGCGCGCAGCGTTTTCCTGTTTTCCTTTTTCATACAACAGCCTGCCTCAAAGCCGGAGTCCCCCGTTCAGAAGGAAAAAACGTTCAGCAGAATAAAACCATTCAGCAGAGTGAAAACGTTCAGCAGAATGAAATCGTTCAGCAAGAGAAATCGTTCGGTAAAAAGAAATCGTTCAGCAGAAAGAATACTTCAAAAGGAAGCACACGTTCAATAGGAAGAGAAGGATGAAGAGGCGTAAGGCCAGCCGATCCCGGCTTCCAGAAACGCTTCACAGGCAGATCCGGGTACAACATAGCACTCATCGATGCGATTCATATAGTAAAAATCTTCATCGGTCAGCGGAAGATCCCGGATCCCCGCGGGAAATACGGATATTCTCCGGCGGTCCAGCACATGGGGCGCCACCGCCTCCGTATCCTCCCGGAGCGGCGCGTCCGTCAGCTGCGCCAGCAGTCTGTGATCCCGGACGCTGTACAGGTTTCCGTTCGAAAGGATCAGCGCAGGATGATCCCCGGGAATCAGAATCCGCAGAGGCGGATCATCTGCACGGGCTTGACCCAGAGGATTTCCCTCCAGCTCTGTTTCTCCCGACTGAAAGGAAATCTGTTTCAGCGACCCGGTATCGAAAGCGCCCGTTCCGATCCGCGCAGCGGAGGACGGGATTTCCACCCCGGAAAGCCTGGTTTCGGCGAACGCATATTCCCCGATCTCCTTCAGCCCTTCCGGAAGACGGATTTCCGTCAGCGGATTATAGATGAAGGCATAATTCCCGATCCGCTCCAGCCCTTCAGGCAGCGTGACGTTTTCCAGCTCGCAGCTGCAGAAAGCATACTCCCGGATCTCCCGCACGCTGTCCGGGAGCTTTACTTCCTTCAGCGTAACTTCCATGGCATAGGCGCCGATGACCTGAACGCCTTCCGGAATCACGCAGGAAACTTCCGGATCCCGGGTCAGAAGAGCAATCACCTGACGGCGGGATTCATCCATCAGCAGATGATCCCGGATCACCAGATTCGGATGATTCTCCGGCAGGACCACGCGGGACAGAGACCTGCACGCCCGGAAGGGATTGCCGGTGAATTCCAGCGCCTGCGCCGGGAATTCCACAGAAGAAAGCGGAGTCTCGCTGAACGCCCTGCTTCCGATCTGATTCAGGGACTCCGGCAGCCGGATCTCCTTCAGTCCGCTCCTGAGGAACATCTGCTCCGGCAGGGTGGTGATGCCTTCGGAAAGCACCACTTTCGCGAGAGACCCGCAGTCACAGAAAACCGATTTCCCGATCCATTCCAGTCCGCCGGGCAGGGTGATTTCCTCCATCTGCCCCTGGCCCATGAAGGCCTTGTTTCCAAGGCAGCGCAGATTTTCCGGAACGGTAAAGGTAACCATCTGGGGCGAACTGTAGCCGTCGATCCGGAACGCCTGATCCCCGATATAGGTGACGCCCGAAGGAATGGAAATGGAAGAGAACGGCGTGTCAAAAAAGGCAAAATCGGAAATCACGGTCAGGCCGTCCGGCAGATCGATTTCGCTCTGATCCAGATTCTGCATGCCGGCAAAAGCCTGAATGCCGATCTTTGTTACCCCCGCCGGCAGCTCCAGCCGGGCCGCTCCGCATTCGGCCAGGGCTCCCCTCGGAATCTCCGTCAGGGCTTCACTGAAGCGAATGTCCGTCAGCTCCGGGCAGCGGGCGAACGCATAGGCGCCGATGGAGGTCACCGTATCCGGAAGGATCGCCCGGGTGATTCCGGATTTATAGAAGGCATAGGCCCCAATCGTCTGCAGCCCCTCCGGAAAACGAACCTCCGGCAGATTGCTGCAGCCATAAAACAGGCCGTTTTCCATGGCCTTCAGCCCTGACGGAATCCGGCAGCTTTCCAGCGCGTCACAGTGAGAAAAAGCATTGGAGCCGATCACAGCCACAGAATCAGGGATTTCGACCGTCACCGCCGGCAATCCCCAGAAGGCGGCCGCCCCGATCGTCTGAATTCCGTCCGGCATCGTACAGGAAAAGCGGTAATCCATGAAATATTCATCCCATAACCTGCTTTGGTCGTACCGTTCCCTGCTTAACCGGCTCAGACTGAGATGCCGCCAGGGGCCCTCAGCAGGCTGTCCTGCCGGTGTTTTCAGTTTTGCGTATTCCGCCTGAAAATCATCGGACAGAGCGGGCGGAAGACAGGCGATCAGCCGATGCTCCGCCTCGTCGATCAGCAATCCGTCCCGCACGGAAAAGCGTTCGGAACGGATTTCCATCCCGGAAAGAAGCCGGCAGTTCCGGATCGGATTGTCCCCTATGGTCTCCAGCGAGGACGGAAGCACCAGCTTTTTCAGCGCGGAATCCGCGAAAGCATAGCTGCCTATCGTGGTCACCGAATCCGGGATCACCAGGGTTTCCGCCGGAGCCGCCGCGCAAGCCGCCTCCCCGATGATCCGGATCGAATCCGGCAGGGCCGCCGGGTTTTCCCAGGCTTCCGGCAGGCAGGCAATCAGGATCTGTTCTTCGGAATCATACAGCAGACCGCCCTCAAACCGCAGGAAAGGATGCCCCGCCGCCAGATCCACCCGGCGGAAATGCGAGCAGCCCGCGAAGGGATTGGCTCCGATCTTTTTCAGCGAAGCGGGCAGATTCATGCCGGTCAGGGCATGACAGCCCCGGAAGGCATAGGCCCCCAGCTCTTCCAGCTGATCCGGCAGCGCGATGTCCATCAGCAGGCGGCAGTCCGCAAAAGCTCCTTCCCCGATCACCCGCAGAGTGGAAGGCAGGGCAACCGACCGCAGATTGAAGCAGTCCTCAAAGGCGTAATCGCCGATACGGATCAGCCCTTCGGGGAGCTGAATCCGCTGAATCCCGGCCCGATGATAATCCGGATACTCGTCAGTATAATACTTGAGATCTCCCTGATTGGAGAACGCCCTTTCCCCGATGGCGCTCACCGGGTA
>JAGCBO010000032.1 GCA_017652125.1 Clostridia bacterium
CGGTCAAATACGGCGTTCGTATAGCTGGCGGTAATAAACCGGCTCAGTCCGAATCCGATGATCATATAGTAAGCCGCCAGAATCAGGGATCCAAGCAGAGGATCCAGACCGAAGAACCATACGACCGCAAAAAGAATGGCAGCCGGCACGCAGTGCAGAAGGCGGATTCCGACGCTCATGGGAAGTCTGGCGATTCCCAGGAGAAACGCGTTGCGGAGAACATCCTTCAGCTTCAGCTCGTAGCTGACAATCAGGGGATGCATATATGTCACGCTCAGGGACCACAGCACAGCGACCAGAACCACCAGAACCTGGGGAATCATCATCAGCATCTGTCCGGAAGCCATGTCCCCGTAAAACTTCCAGCCTACATAGGCCGCCAGCGGAAGAATGCCTGTAATGATGGAGACCACCAGACTCTGGCGCCAGTTCTCCTTCACCGCGTCCTTGAAATCGGTCCAGATAAAGGCGTGCTCATCCCTCGCCCAGTTCCGGGTCACATAACTGATTCCGGCTGTAAACGGCCCGGTGATCGCAATACAGGGCATCAGCCAGAGGAGCGTGGAATACAGGATGCTGTCCATCAGAGACTGCACGTCGATCTGAGCAATTGCGTCCTGTTCCTCCTTGGAAACGATCACCTGCTCCGCGTTTTCTCCGTTTTTCTGCTGCTGAACCGCATCCACGTATTCCTGCAGGGTTCCCTGCTGAGCGGAAAAGATCACGTTTACCCGGTTCAGCAGGTTATAGGTCCCCAGCAGCAGCACGACAATGGCCGGCAGAAATACAAGCGAATACAGGAGACTCAGCCGGCACAGACCGCTCAGTCTGGTTCTGAGTGTATCGCGGAAAAGCTGCATTCTGGTCGTGGGCATATCCTCCTTGCGGAAATCCCCCTTGCCGCTTTTCCCGTAATAGTATTGGTTCATAAATCTGCCGAACATGAAAATGATCCTCCGCTCAAATTGATTGGACCGGCGCTCAGGCCATCAGCGCCTGAGAAGCCTCCGCCAGTTTCTCGCTGATCGCCTGAGCCTCTTCGCGCTCTCTGGCGTTGGCGTTGCAGTAAAGCTTGATCTTCGGCTCGGTTCCGGAAGGCCGGATGCAAACCCAGCAGCCCTTTTCCAGTTCAAAATACAGGACATCGGACGCGGGAAGGCCGGTCGGGGTTTCTTTCCCGTTTTCCGTCCGTGTGCCCTTCAGATAATCCCGGACGGCGGTCACCTTCATCCCGGCCAGTTCCTTCGGGGGATTCTGCCGCAGGGAGGCCATGATCTCTTTCATTCTGGCCAGTCCGTCTTTTCCGGGCAGCGTGGCGGAAGCCACCTTTTCCACATAGTATCCGTATTCCCTGAAGATTTCCTGCACACGGTCATACAGGGTAATCCCTTCCGCCATACAGGCACAGGCCACCTCGCTGATCAGCAGGCTGGCGTTCACGCCGTCCTTGTCCCGGACAAAGGTGCTGCTCAGGAAACCGTAGCTTTCTTCAAATCCGAACAGGAAAGTATGATCTCCCCGGTCCATGAACTGCTGAATCTTTTCTCCGATAAACTTGAATCCGGTCAGCGTTTCATAAATTGCGATGCCGTAGCGTTCGCAGATTCTGTTCGCCAGGCTGGTGCTGACGATGCTCTTCACCACCGCGCCATCCGCAGGCAGACTGCCTGTTTTCTGTTTGCTGGACAGGATATAATGCAGAATCACGCAGCCGATCTGATTGCCCGTGAGCAGGTGCCATTCCCCGGCGCTGTCCTTTACCGCGACACCCAGCCGATCGCAGTCCGGATCGGTTGCGAAAATCACGCTTGCTCCGACTTTTTCCGCAAGCTGGAACGCCAGGGTATAGGCTCCGGGATCTTCCGGATTGGGCACTTTGATGGTGCTGAAGTTCGGATCCGGCATTTCCTGTTCCTTGACAACCGCTACATTGGTCAGGCCGATTTCCTTCAGCAGCCTGCGCACCGGCACATTTCCGCTGCCGTGCAGAGGCGTATAGACGATATTCAGCTTCGAGCCTTCTTTTTTCAGAAGCTCGGGATTGATAATCAGGGTTTTGATCTGTTCAATATAATCATCGTCAACCTCTTTGTTTCCGATGATTTTCAGCAGGCCCTGATTCAGGGCTTCCTTCTCATCCATCAGCACGCAGTCGGTATAGCGGGTGGCCCGGATCACTTCGGTAATTCCGGCGGCGGCTTCGGGACCAACCTGAGCGCCGTCCTCACCGTATACCTTATATCCGTTATACTGGGGCGGATTGTGACTGGCCGTGATCACCACGCCGGCAATGGCGTGCAGATGACGAACGGCATAGCTGAGAACGGGCACCGGGCGGAGCGCGTCAAACAGATAGGCCGGAACGCCTTCCGCACACAGAACAAGCGCCGTATCCCTGGCAAACTCGGCGCTGAAACGGCGGCTGTCATATGCGATCACCACGCCGCGTTTCGCCTCTTCCGGATTTCTTTTCAGATATCCGGCCAGCCCTTTTGTCGCACGGCGGACGTTGTACTTGTTCATCCGGTTCATGCCGGCTCCCAGGACGCCCCGCATTCCCGCGGTACCGAAGCTGAGTTCCGTGTAAAACCGGTCTTCAATCTCTTTCTGATCATCCCGAATCGCTTCAAGCTCTTTCACCGTGTCGGAATCGTTCGCAAAATCCTTCAGCCATTTCTGGTAGTTTTCCTGAATTGTCATGTTTCTCAGCCGCCTTTCCTGTTCGATCTCAACCAAACGCCTTACAATATATTATAGGGTTTTTCCGCCCCTTTTTCAACCCTTGGCCTTATTTCATGTTCTGTTTCCCCAGGGCCGCGTTTCCGCGCTGTTTTCACTCCGCCGCCGCCCGGCCTTCAGCTGCCTTTTTCTCCGTCCGCCGCGGCGCAGCCGGGTTCTGCATATTCCAGAAGGCATACGGCGCCCGCGACTCCCCCGTCATGGCTGATGCTCAGATGCGGAACAATGCCGTTCATTCTTTTTTTCAGTTCTCCCTGAAAATGATAATAGGGACATCCGTCGGCGTCATGCCATACTTCCGCTTCTGCCAGTTCAAAATCCAGGCCCTTTCCGATGGCCTTTCCGAGCGCTTCCTTGGCTGCAAAGATTCCGGCCATGGTCTGCCCTGCGTTCCGTCCTTTCTCCCGGATATACTGCTGTTCTTTTTCGCTGAAATATCGTTCGATAAACCGCGTCATCATCCGCAGTTTTTCCATTCGGGCGATTTCGCATAAATCCAGTCCGATTCCCCTGATCATCTCTGATTCCTCCGCGCAATCCTGTAAGCGGCATCTGCCTGCTGCGCTTATCTTACCATAACTTGCGGTTTACAACAAATAAAGGTATAATTCATGCTGTTGAGTATTTTTTTCGTGGAGGATGCTGCCGTGTTGAATCCTGGCCAGATGATTTATACCCTTCAGCAATCCATCGGCCGTGCGGTTGTTGGAAAAGAAGAGGCTGTGGAATACGCGCTGATTGCCCTGCTGTGCCGCGGTCATGTACTGATTGAGGATGTCCCCGGCGTTGGCAAAACCACGCTGGCCAGTGCTTTAGCCCGTTCGCTTGACTGTACGTTCCGGCGGATTCAGTTCACGCCGGATCTGATGCCGTCCGACGTCACAGGCTTCACGCTTGTCAATTTCAAAACCGGGGAAATGGAGTTCCGTGAAGGGGCGGTCATGAGCCAGGTGATTCTGGCAGATGAGATCAACCGGACCAGTCCCAAAACCCAGTCCGCGCTGCTGGAAGTCATGGAGGAGCATCAGGTAACCGTCGACGGCGTTACTCATCCTCTGCCCAAACCCTTTATCGTCCTGGCTACCCAGAACCCCGGGGAATTCGTCGGTACCTATCCGCTTCCAGAAGCGCAGGTGGATCGCTTTTTTCTGAGAATATCGATCGGTTATCCCACCATCGAACAGGAAATGGATGTTCTGGAGCGCTATTCCGGATCCGTTCCCCCCATGCAAACCATTGAGCCGGTCTGCACCGCGCAGGATGTCCTGAATATGCAGGAGCAGGTTACCCGAATCTACTGTTCTCCCGAAGTCCGGTCCTATGTGGCGACGCTTGCGGCTGCCACGCGGAGGGATCCGGCTTTCCAGCTGGGCGCTTCCACCCGGGCTTCCATCGCGCTGATCCGGGGCGCTCAGGCATGCGCGCTGCTGGACAACCGGGATTTTGTTCTCCCGGAGGATGTGCAGCATATGTTCCTTCCGGTTATGGCTCACCGGATGGTTCTTTCGCCGGAAGCCCGAATGAAAAACATTCAGGCGGAACAGATTCTTCTGACGATTCTTCAGAATACAACCGTGCCGGTTAAACTATGAGAGTGCGATTAAGTATTCCGCTGGCGCTTCTGAGCGCCATGCTGATGGTCGCGCTGTCCACCGGAAGCCCGCTTTTCTTTATGCTGGCCGCGCTGATCATTGTCCTGATTGTTTCGGAATGTGCCGCTGTTCTCTGGGCTTCCGGTACGCTGAAAGTCTCTGCGGAGATTTCCGAATCCTCCGTATGCCGCGGTCAGGAAGCCACCCTGCTGCTGCGGGTATCGCATCACGGGTGGTTTCCCATCGCTCCGGTCCGGCTTTCCCTCGCTTCCTTGACCGGTCAGGATTTCCGTGAAATCTGTCTGCGCAGTCAGCCCGGCCGTCAGCAGTCGCTTCGTATGCCCCTGAAGGCCCGCCATGTGGGCGTTTTTTCTTCCGGCATTGAATCCTGTACGGTGGAGGGCCTGCTGGGGATCGTTTCACGGAAAAAATTGACGCCGGAATCCCTGTTCCAGCTGATAGTTCTTCCGCAGACGTTTGCCACCGAACCTCTGACGCTGTCTCCCGGAGATCCGGGCAGCGATATCATGTCCCGGGCAACGGAGGATCTTAACGCGCCTTCCGATGTGCGCTCCTATCAGCCCGGCGACCCGATGAAAAAAATCCACTGGAAGCTGTCTCTCCGTAAAGATGAGCTGCTGGTTCGCACCTTTGACGAACCGATCCTGCAGGATGTTCTGATCCTGATGGATTGTTCCCGTCCGCCCTCCTGGGGAAATCCAAAAGCGGAGGACGACCTGCGGGATGCGCTGCTGGAAACGGCCGCTTCGGTTTTGTCCGATCAGCTGAAGGCCGGATATAATTTCCGCCTTCCGCTTCTGGGAACCGCCCCGGCTGATCCGGATCAGAATATGAGCCTCGCCTTATCGCTGGACAACCTCACACGGGTTGATTTTTCCGCAGTGGACCGCTTTGAGCGTGTGCTGATTATGGAAAGCTGCAGGCTGCGCAAGGTGGGCTGTGTCGTCGTGATTACCGCCCGGCTGAATTATGCCATGGTGGATGTGATGATCCGGATGCATCGCATGGGCCCGGCTCTGCGCCTTTATCTGGTCACGTTCGCACCGGATGATCCGGATGTGCTTCCGCTGATCGGCCGCCTGCGTCATGCGGCCATCGAGGTTTCCTACGTTTCTCCGATTCAGGATTCTGTAAACCGAAAAGAGCCTTCCCTGAGCCAGGCCCGATGAAACCGGAAAGGAGCATGCAGAAATGAAGAATTTCCTTCGTCAGAAACTGAATCATGCTCTGTCTGCGTTTTTGCTGACCGCAGGGCTTCTGATTCCGCTCCTGGGCATTCTGGACGTCTCCTTTGCGCAGCCCCGGCTGCTTTTGGGGGCGGCCGCTGTGATTGTATTGTTCGAAGCGCTCTCCTGGAAACGGATGACCGGGATCATCGGAGCTTCCCTCTGTCTCATCGGTGTGCTGATCTGGCTGTTCCTGCTGAACGGGCTTTCCGTCATGAATGATGTGCTGATCGCTCTTTCCCTGCGCCTTTCCGGTCAGACTGCAGCGCTTCCGCTCATTCAGAATCCGGTTCTCTGGATCTTTACGCTCCTTATTCCCCTGATCTCCTGTTTTGCGGTGATGGATCAGGCCACCTGGCTGCCTTCCCTGTGCCTGACGATTGTCACGGCGCTGCTGATCTGGCTTTCCGGCCGGATGGATCTGCTGCCCTGGCTTCTGCCGGCGATTGCCGCCGTTCTTCTTCGTCTGATTCTGGACCGGTATGAAGAGCTGGATCCACTGCGTCTGCTTCCGTGGATTGCAGCCCTTGTCGTCGCGGCTTTTCTTCTGACCCCCGGCAACAGCAGTGAACTGGCCCCCCTGAAAGATAAAGCGGATGAATTGCGTCAGGCCATTATGGACCGGCTGTTTTTTACGGAGGCGCGGGATGTTTTCTCACTCGCCGCGGAGGGGTATTATCCCCAGGGCATCAATCAGCTTGGCGGAAAACCGGATATCTCCGATCATCCGGTCATGCAGGTTTCCGCTCCGCGTACCGTCTATCTGCGCGGTGTCCTTTATAATGAATATAACGGCCGTTCCTGGAACAACACCACCGGCGGCCGGCGGTATCTGTGGCAGTCTCTCAGCCAGAGAGAAAACCGGGAGTCCATCTTCAACGAAAAGCTTCCTCCGGAGACGGCCCGCGGCTCTCTCTGCGATCCCCTGACGGTCTCTGTCCGGATGCTCTCGGACAGCGCTTCCACGCTCTTCGTCCCGCAGCGAATCCGGGATCTGATCCCCGGCGGAGATCTGGTTCCCTACTTTTCAAACGCGTCGGAGGTTTTCGTGACGCGAAACCTGAACGCCGGCGCTACCTGGACGGTGCAGGCGCCGCTTTTCAGCGCCGGCGATCCGGGCCTGAACCGGATTATTGAGGCTTCCGCTTCCTTTGATGATCCGGCCTATGAGGCCATTGCGTTCACCTATACGGTTCTGCCCTCGCATCTGGAGCAGCCCGTCTATGATCTGGCTTCCTCGATTGCTTCCGCCGGTCTGACCCCTTATGAGAAAGCCATGGCCATTCAATCCTGGCTTTCCAGAAGTTTCCGCTATACGCTGGAGGTTCAGCCTCAGCCTGAAAACGTGGATTTTGTCACCTATTTCCTTTTGACTTCAAAGGAAGGATACTGTACTTATTTTGCCTCTGCCATGACCGTTCTCAGCCGTATGGCGGGGCTTCCGGCCCGCTATGTGGAAGGTTATCTGGCTGAACCGGATGAAAACGGAAGAGCGATCGTAACCGGCCGCTCCGGACACGCATGGACTGAAATCTATTTTAAGGGATTTGGCTGGCTCACTTTCGACGCAACGCCACGGCATGGCGGAAACAGCGGCCGGGAGGAACCTCCGTCCGCCGGGCCCTCCGCAACGCCTTCCCCTTCCGAAGAGCCCACCCCGGATCCTGAGCCGACCGAACCGGAACCTTCCGCTGAACCGGATGAGGAACCGGAGCCTTCCGCTCCGCTACCCGAAGCCACGCCGACACCGGATCCCGTCGTTCCGCCGACGGAGCCGCCTCTTCCCCCCTCCACCCCGGTTCCTCCGTCCGAACCGGATCAGGGCTCCCGTGCCTCGTTCAGCTGGCTGCTCTGGCTGATTCCCTTCCTGCTGATCCTGCTGCTGATCGTGTGGCGGATCCGGATGACATCCCCGATCATACGCGACCGGCATGCTGCTTCTGAAGGGGATCGCTTTGAAATCTGGGTTCAGGAGCTGAGCGAACTGCTCCGTTCCGAAGGCCTGATCCGTTCTCCCGGTGAAACGCCGATGAGCTTCGCGCGCCGGGTGGATCGGTCTCCCCGGTTTTCGGTTTCCGTCCTTCCCTGCGGCGAATGTCTCTCCCTGATTCATTATTCCAGAGTGCAGCCCCTGGAAAGTGATACCGCTCTTCTGCGGTCCACGGCAGGCACTGTGAAAAAGGAGATGACCGCTCCCGCCCGGATGCGTTACTGGCTCCGCAGGCTGTTTCTGCCTCTCAGCCGCCGGGAATACGGCAGGGTTTCCTGAAGGATGGCAGTCTGCCGCGAAAGCAGCGCTTCACTCAAAAAGAAAATGATATAATTCCTGCACGGTTTTAAAATACAGACCGCAGTTCTTCCGCATAAAGGTTTCAATGGCCGGGATATCGTTTGCCCACCCTGCCGCTGCAAAGGGAACGCCCGCGTCCCGCGCCATATCATATCCGGGCTTCAGATCGTCCACCATCAGCATTTCGGCCGGCTGAACCCCGGTTTTCCTCATGATTTCCTGCAGCGGCCAGGGATTGGGTTTGCGTTTTTCCGGCGGATATTCCCATCCGAAAACCTCGTCCGGAACGGGCAGCTGATTTTCTGCGTAATCCCTCAGAATGTTTTCGGTAAAGCTGTGGCTGACAACGAAAATACTACCGCCCCTTCTTTTCTGCTCCGTCAGGATTTCACGGATGCCCGGATACGCTTTTGCGGAATGTTTTCGGGCATATTCTTTCCAGTACCGCTCTTCATCCATCATCTGTTCCGTTGTCAGTCCGCAGATCTCCGTAAACATCGGAACAACCCCCGGATCGAAATTGGCCTGAAAATACTCCTCCAGCGTCATATGGACATGCGGAAAATACTTCTCCATGTATTCCACAAAGCAGGGATAGTGAACCGTTGCCGTGGAATTGACCGTTGTATCGTCATGATCCAGTACCAGGCAGGGGAATTTTAATTGGGATTGAATGTTCAGATTCCTGACCTTCTCTCTGCTCGTATTTCACCTGTTTACGGTGCTTTGTTGGTTTCTTCCAGAAGCCGCAGCGTTTCTCCGAAATAGTTCTCCACCTCATCCCTGGAAAGCTTCATCGCTTCCTTCAGCAGCGACGGGATTTTTTTCGGCCTCACCCGGGCATAGTATTTTGTCGCCCCGATGTTCTTTTTCCAGTTGCTCAGCTTCATATTTCCCCATCTTTTGATATGCCGCGGCAGAATCGGCTCCAGCTGGGCAATCACGCGGTCAAAAGCCTCTTCCACGTGATCCCAGCGGAATACCGTTGCCAGCAATTCGCTGACTCTTTTCAGGAATCGGTCTTTCATTTCCGGCACATTCAGCAGCGCGTTCAGCGGTTCATGCCGGAAGCCCTGGATTTTTCCTTTGACCGGTTTGATATAGTATTCCAGCGGCGTCTTATCCAGCCCCCGCCAGCATGCCTCCACATCGAACAGAAGATACCGCCACTTTCCGCCCGGCACACGGTAAATCCGGACATTGGTAAAGTCCACATTGCCCAGAATAATCTCATAAGCGGCATGCGTAAACAGGCTGTCAATATCCAGCCGGTCCGTTACATAAGTCAGGTTTTCAGGGATATTCAGATCCTTTGTTTTGCAGAAGTCCGCGAGCTCAAGCCAGTCCCTGTTATCTCCGTTCTGCAGAAACTGATCCGTCCCGGTTCTGGCCAGAATATCGATCGCGTCAATCTGGCTCTGTTCCGTCACATGTTCATACTGCGCAATGAAATACTTGTTGATTTTCTCTCTCAGATTGTAATGGCCCCAGTATTCTCCGTTGATATACACCTGAATGACTTCATGATCCTGATACAGGATTCCCTGCCCTTCTGCCAGACTGCTCGCTACGATATCCCGAAGTCGGGTCGCGCTGTAATCGCTGTTGGCCGACCGAAGCAGAAGACTTTTGTAACCGCTGTAATCCCGTGTCGGAAAAGGATTAAATTCAAACTGCTCCTTTCCCCAGGCTTTTCGTGCGTACAGGGCAATGCTTTTCTGCGCGTTGATCCGTGCGCTGTGTCCGGAAGCGGTAAAGGTTCCGATCTGGTTGATTTCATTCTGTCCCGCACGGTTATAATACTCAATATTCACCGGATATTCCCACCCTTTGCTGTAGTTGGGAATACTGCCGGATCCTTTGACCAGGATGCCGGTCTTTTTGCTGAACAGATACTGGTCGTCCGTGATCAGGCTGACCACGGAGGTTCCGGGAACATCGTTGATAAAATAGGTGGCGCTGATCGTTTCGGAGGATACAGCATCTTCCTGAAACGCCCTGATTCTGATCGGCGTTGTCTTTTTGACGGTCAGGCCGCCGGCCGGAAACACTTTGCTCTTCACGCCCGGTGTGCTGCCGTCTGTGGTATAGCGGATGACAGCGTTTTCCGGGCCCTGGACGGTCACCACGACCGGTTCGCTGTAAAACCCGCCGGAAACAAGCAAAACCGGAGATACGGTCCGGCGGTTATATGCCGTTTTTTCATTCTTTTTTCCACGGGTTGCTGTTTCAAAATAACCGTATTCCGTTCCTCCGTCCGGCAGTCCCCAGCTGACGCAGCCGTATTGTTCGGGAATCTTCAGCCGCTGGACTTCTTTCCCGTCCGGATCAGACAAAAGGATGGTTTCCCCCTTGGCTGAAATCGCGAAATCGGTATAGAAAACATCCCCGCTGCCGGGATTATCGCAGGGTTCATCGGTGCAGAAGATGGTCAGATAGCTGTTTCCTTTCAGGCGGGTGCCTTCCGGAAAGGACCATTTTGTCGGATCCTTTTTGCTGTCGCTGAAAAACCATCCGCTCAGGTTCACGGTTTCCTTGCCGGTGTTATGGATTTCGACCCAGTCCCATGCATGACCGTTTTCAAACCAGCCATTGCTGGCCATGACCTCGCTGATCTCAATCTCGGCGCATCCGCAGACCGCCGCGCAGAGAATCAGCAGCAGCACGGTGAAAAAAGCTGTTTTCTTACCCATTCTTCTCCTCCCCGTCCCAGCAGGCGAAATTCTTTTGCTGTCACGGCCCTTATTTAACATAGTAATGCCGGGCAATCCATTTGCTCAGTCCTTCCAGACCGGGATAGAAAAGCCGTTCCGAAATATTCAGCTGATCCAGCATGTCCCTGACCCGCCATCTCAGATTCCGGTCAATAATATACTTCACCGTATGATTCGTATACTCATTCAGATATTTTTCGATATCGGTCATTCCCATCGGCACCAGCGAGAAGAAGGAATACTGCGTAACGATCCTCGGATTGGTGGACGGGGGCTCAATGATGACCATGGAATGGTCTCCCATATCTTCATCATACTGATACAGACTTTCTGTGATCTGTTTCAGCATCTCGACCGAAAACAGGGTGGTCTGCTGCTTGCCGACAGCCAGTCTGTATTTTTCCGGCAGATGATCGATCTGCTCCTTCATATCGATCCGCCAGACCGCGCATTCATGATGATCCATTTCAGCCAGATTATCTTCCGTCATGGCGAAATGAAGCGCCACCAGCGCTGAATGGGTCCAGTCCAGAAGGCGGGTCGGCAGGCCGTAATGCTGTCCTGTGATCATCTGATTCCAGACCGAATGGGCGACGGTAGGATCTTCCCGTACGGAATACTTGGCAAAATTATTCAGAATGGCAGGCTCCAGCGTTGCCTGCAGCTCTCCGCAGCAGCGCCACAGGCTGGTACGCATCTGATAAGCCGCATCCGGCACGCCGCGGTACAGATAGCTGGAACGGTTCCGTTTCAGCTCCGGCCGGTATTCCTGCTCGGACATCAGCGGCATCAGCTCTTCCAGCGTATGAATCCATACTTCCTGAATCATCCTGCTCCTCCCTGCCTTTCAGGGCCTATTGTATCATTTCCGGGGATATCTGACAACGAAAAGAGGCGCTCCGCACAGGAAGCGCCCCTTTGTTTCAGTCCTGATTACTTGATATATTTTTCACGCTTCGTATAGGTGGTGTGCAGAAGCTCGTGGGCCTTATGGCTGTTGGGCTCGCCCAGGTAGTCCTTGTACAGGGCCATGACGGAAGCGTTCTCATGGGATTTCCGATGCGGCTTGTTCGCGTCCTCGGTGTAGAGGGCCTTCGCGCGCAGGGCCTTGGGATCGCATTCCATCCGGGTCTGAGCGTCCACGATCGGCTGACCGCCGCCGGTCACGCAGCCGCCGGGGCATCCCATCACCTCAATGAAGTGATAGTTCTTCTCGCCGCTGCGAATGCTGTCCAGCAGCTTCGCCGCGTTGGCGGTACCATGCGCCACAGCGACATTCACATCCAGATCGCCCACTTTGACAGTGGCTTCCTTGATGCCTTCCGTTCCGCGGACAGCTTCAAAGTCAACCTTTTCAAGCGTTTCCCCTGTGACCACTTCATACACGGTACGCAGGGCAGCTTCCATCACGCCGCCGGTGGCGCCGAAGATGACGCCCGCGCCGGTGCTTTCGCCCAGCATGGGATCGAAGTCTTCGTCCTGCAGGTTCGCGAAATCAATACCGGCTTCCTTGATCATACGGGCCAGCTCCCGGGTGGTCAGGACAGCGTCCACATCCTGAAGTCCGTCATGGCTCAGCTCGGGCCGTTTCGCTTCGAACTTCTTGGCTGTGCAGGGCATGACAGATACGACGCGGATGTCTTTGGGATCGATGCCTTCCTTCTCCGCCCAGTAGCTCTTGATCATCGCGCCTTCCATCTCGTGGGGCGACTTGCAGGAGGACAGATTCGGAATGAAGTCCGGATAGTAGGTTTCGCAGAATTTGATCCAGCCGGGAGAACAGCTGGTGATCAGCGGCAGCGTTCCGCCGTTCTTCAGGCGGCCGATGAACTCGGTACCTTCTTCCATGATGGTCAGGTCAGCGGCCCAGTCGGTATCGAAGACCTTTTCAAATCCAAGACGGCGCAGTGCGGCGGCCATCTTGCCGGTCACGGAGGTGCCCATCGGGATGCCGAACTCTTCGCCCAGCGCGGCGCGGACGGCGGGAGCGGGCTGCACGACGACATGCTTCGTACTGTCGTTGAGCAGATCCCATACTTCGCGGGTGCTGTCCTTTTCATGCAGAGCGCCGGTCGGGCAGGCAGCAATGCACTGGCCGCAGTTGATACAGGCGGCTTCACTCAGAGACTTATCCCAAGCGCATTTGATCTGCGTTTTAAAGCCGCGGGCCACAGGTCCGATCACGCCGACTGCCTGGGTATTGATACAGGCTGCAACACACCGTCTGCACAGAATGCACTTGTTGTTGTTCCGGACGATGGAGGGGCTCAGATCGTCGATATCGTATTCGTTCATCTTGCCGGCATACGTATCGGTATCTTCCACGCCGAGATCAATACACATCTGCTGCAGTTCGCACTTCTGGTTGCGCACGCAGCTGAGGCATTTTTTATCATGGTTGCTCAGCAGCAGTTCCAGGTTGGTCTTGCGGGCAGAACGAATCTTGGGGGTATTGGTCTTCACGTTCATCCCATTGGAAACGGGCAGGACGCAGGCCGCACCGAAGGCCCGGGCGCCCGTATCCACCAGACACATCCGGCAGGCGCCGATCTGATTGATATCCTTCAGGTAGCACAGCGTCGGAATCTTAATCCCGGCTTTTTTGGCCGCTTCCAGAACCGTCGTGCCAGCGGGAACTTCAACAGGGACGCCGTCAATCGTAAGCTTTACGAGATTTTCCATTGTGTTGTTCCTCCTCGCGCGATTAGTTCTTGATGATGGCGCCGAACTTGCAGGTCGCCATACAGTTGCCGCATTTAATACACTTCTGCGTATCAATGACATGCTTTTGCTTCACGGTACCGGAAATGGCATTCACCGGGCACTTCCGGGCACAGGCGGTACATCCGCGGCAGGCATCCGTAATTTCATAATTCAGGAGCGCCTGGCAATGATGCGCCGGGCAGCGCTTTTCTTTAATATGCGCTTCGTATTCGTCCCGGAAGAATTTGATCGTGCTCAGAACGGGGTTCGGAGCCGTCTGACCCAGTCCGCACAGAGCGCTGGCCTTGATGTTTTCAGCCAGAGTTTCCAGCTTCTCAATATCGCCTTCCTGGCCTTTCCCTTCCGTGATGCGCTGGAGAATCTCCAGCATCCGGCGCGTACCGATCCGGCAGGGAGTACATTTTCCGCAGCTCTCGTCAACCGTGAAATCGAGGAAGAAACGGGCGATATCGACCATGCAGTTGTCTTCATCCATGACGATCATTCCGCCGGAACCCATCATGGCGCCTACGGAGGTCAGGGAATCATAGTCCACGGAGATATCCAGCAGGCTGGCCGGAATACATCCGCCGGAAGGTCCGCCCGTCTGAACGGCCTTAAATTTCTTGCCGTTGGGGATTCCGCCGCCGATGTCCTCAATGATGGTGCGGAGCGGTACGCCCATCGGAACTTCCACCAGACCGGTATTGTTGATCTTACCGCCCAGAGCGAAAACCTTCGTTCCGGTGGAGGTGGGAATACCGATGGATTTGAACCAGTCCGCGCCCTTCAGAATAATCTGGGCAACGTTTCCGAGGGTTTCCACGTTGTTGATGTTGGTCGGGCTTTCGAACAGACCCTTGACCGCGGGGAACGGGGGCTTGGGTCTCGGTTCGCCGCGTTTACCCTCGATGGAGGCCATCAGAGCGGTCTCCTCGCCGCAGACGAAAGCGCCGGCGCCCAGGCGGATATGGATATCAAAGCTGAAGTCCGTACCGAAGATGTTCTTGCCGAGCAGGCCGTATTCATGCGCCTGTTCAATTGCTTTTTCCAGCCGTTTTACGGCGATGGGATACTCAGCCCGGACATAAATCCAGCCCTCGTCCGCCCCGATGGCATATCCGCCGATTGCCATGGCTTCCAGAATGGCGTGCGGATCACCTTCCAGCAGAGAACGGTCCATGAACGCGCCGGGATCGCCTTCGTCGGCATTGCAGACAAAATACTTATGCTCCGCCTGAGACGCTCTGGCGAACTGCCACTTCTTACCGGTGGGGAAACCGGCGCCGCCGCGGCCGCGCAGACCGGAATCGAGAATGACCTGAATCACCTGTTCAGGAGTCATTTCGGTCAGCGCCTTGCCCAGCGCCTGATAGCCGTCAAAGGCGATGTATTCATCAATGTTTTCGGGATCGATCACGCCGCAGTTCCGCAGGGCGACCCGCTGCTGCTGCTTGTAGAACCCGATTTCGTTCAGGCTCTTCTGCACGCTGCTCTCGTGGGTCTTGTGATCCACATAGACCAGATGCTGAACCTTCCGGCCCTTGAGGAGATGCTCGCTGACGATCTCGTCAACGTCTTCTTCCTTTACGCGGCTGTAGAAGGTTCCCTCGGGATAGACGATAACCACCGGGCCGGCTTCGCACAATCCGAAGCAGCCCGTACGAACCACTTTGACCTCTTTGTCCAGGCCTTTTTCCTTCAGCTGATCTTCGAAACGTTCAATCAGCTTCGCAGATCCGGAAGAAGAGCAGCCGGTACCGCCGCAGACCAGCACATGAGAACGATAAAGCTCCATCTGGAAATTCCTCCTCTTTGTCGTTGATTAGTCTTTCGCGGCGCCGATGGTGTACTCTTCCACCGGATGACCGTTCACAATGTGTTCAGAAACAATCCGCGGAACCATTTCAGGCTTCACATGGATGTAGGTGACCTTTTCCTGGCCGGGCAGAACAACATCCAGCATGGGCTCATAACGGCACATACCGATGCAGCCGGTCTGGCTCACGGTCACATGCTTCAGATTCCGCTTGGCGATTTCATCCATGAACGCCAGCATGACGGGACGGGCTCCGGCAGCAATCCCGCAGGTCGCCATGCCGATAATCACGCGGCAGGCATCCTCATCCTTGCGCATATTGATGTTTTCCAGGGTCCGTGCGCGGATAGCTTGCAGATCAGCCAAAGACTTCATAATAATACACCTCCAAAAATCGGGTTCATTTCTTCGTGCAGCGCTTCTTTCAGCCACATGGCTACCGAAGGCTCATTGAATGGAATATCGTTTCCCAGCGCGGCCCGTACTTCTCTCGTATCAAAGGAACAGCTTCCTTTCGGAGTCTCCCCCGTGAAGAGAAAATCCGGATGCATCGGATTGGTCAGCATCAGGCTGAGCAGCGTACCCTCCAGATCCCCCAGCGGCAGGCAGTCGATATTCCCGGTATCCATTACAGCGGTTAAGCGTGTCCCGACCCCTTCTTGACTTTCCAGATGAAAGGATCCGCCGGCCTTTTCAGCGTTCTCCTTCATGAGCGGAATCCCCAGCCCGACCTTACGGGTGGTCCGCGTGGTCGCAAACGGACTGGTCACCCGTTTCAGCAGTTCAGGGCTCATCCCTCTGCCGTCATCGATCAGCTCCATGGTCAGCATTTTCTGCCCGTCCAGCGTAATCCGAATCGTAATCAGATCCGCTCCGGCCGTAATGCTGTTCTGAACCAGATCCAGCAGATGAAGGCTCAGGTCACGCACGATAATTCCTCGCTTTCCTGCTGCTTATTCAGCGGTCCGGTACTTGTCCAGAATCGCAGGAACCTGATCGGGAGTCAGACGGCCGTAAACCTCTTCCCCAATCATCATAACGGGAGCCAGACCGCACGCGCCGAGGCAGCGGGTCGCGTTCAGAGAGAACAGTCCGTCCTCTGTCGTCCGGCCGGGCTCGATCTTCAGCTCTTCGCTGATCTTGTCGAGAATCTTCTGGCTGCCCTTCACATAGCAGGCCGTTCCGAGGCAGACGCCGATCACGTGCTCGCCCTTGGGTTCAAGAGAGAACTGGGAATAGAAAGTGGAAACACCGTAGACCTCTGACAGGGTGGCACCCAATCCGTCGGCGATCATCTGCTGTACGTCCTGCGGAACATAGCCAAAGATCGACATGGCTTCCTGCAGCACAGGCATCACAGCGCCGCGCTCTCCTTTATGCTTTTCGATTGCCTTCTGGAGCAGCGCATACTTTTCCTTCTTGTCAGGCATAGAGTCCTTGACCTCCTTACTATTGGATTCATCAATACAGATAAAACAGCGGTATCTCCGCTTTTCCAACCTGTTTATCTTAACATAATTAGCCTGTTGTGAAAAGGGTTTTTTATCGTTTTTTTCGCCAAATTATGTTAGTCAAAACTAACCTTCTGTTTCCTCCGCATGCTTCGGCAGGGCGGGGACGCAGGATCCGGTTCCTCCTATTTCCCGCACAGATAATCAAACAGTCCCCCCTGTGAAAACCGGTCGGCGGGAACATCGCTGACCGCTTCCAGGATATCTCCGAGATGATGAGCGTCGGAGGACCACAGCCGTCGTTTGCCGGCGATCATTTTCTCATTGACCGGCAGTTCCGGTCTCACTTCAACCACCGGAAAAACCGGTTCGTCCGGAAAAAGGCCGAGATTGACGAGCAGACCGTGACCCCGGTTTATATGAGCCGGAACCGCGGCGCCTCCGTTGGACCGGATAATCTCCGTGCATTCGATCAGCGTCAGATCCGTTGCTCCGATCAGCAGCCGGTCTTCCACCGCCACGATTTCATCGTCCGTATTCATGACGTACTGCGTACCGAAAAAATCCGGTTTGTTTTTCATTTTCGGCAGATGTTCCGTAAAAATCTCTCCGACGCGGACCGCTGTATCGACGTCTCTGAAATAACCGAGCAGATGCACTTCTTCCCGGGTTGTAATTTCCATCCCCGGGATAAAGATCAGGCCGTAATAATCCGCGGCTTCTTTTACGTATGGCAGATTTCTTCCCGTATTATGATCTGTCAGCGCGATCGCCTGCAGCCCCTTAATATGAGCCATGCCGCAGATATTTGCCGGGGTCATATCCTCATCCGCGCAGGGAGACAGGCAGGAATGCATGTGCAAATCCGCCCACATCGCTTATTCCTCCCGATTCTTTCCGGGCAGTCCGGCTGCAGCCAGTCTGGCGCAGACCTCATAGGACGTCAGCCGGGTTGACAGCACATTGATGCCCTCCTCCCTGGCTTTTGCCAGGCTCGGCTCTTCCATTTCAATTCCTTCCGGAATAATGACGGCGGCCATCTCCATCAGACTTGCTACCGCAATCACGTTCATATGGGTCTGTACCGTCACCCACGCCATTCCGGCCGCGCCGTGCGCCATCACCCAGCTCAGCAGATCGCAGGTATAGCCGCAGGTTACCGTGGCATCTTTCTCAGCGTCCGGTGTCAGATCCGTTCCTTCAATCAGTTCGGTCAGTTCCTTAATCGTCATATTTCCGGCCTCCTTATTCTCTCGTCGTCTGCGCCAGATTCACCATCTGCTGCGCCATAATTCTCAGCTGTTCCTTCATTTTATGAATGCAGTCCATCTGCGTTGCCGCTCCCTGAACGATATCCTCCGCGAAGGTACGGCAGGTCGGACTTCCGCAGCTTCCGCAGTCATATCCGGGCAGTTCCTTGTAGATGGTTTCAATGCGGTCCATCTTGCGCATCGCTTCGATCAGATCGTCATCCAGCTTCATCGCGGAATTGGGAAGAATCCGGCTGCTGTCATACAGATCATATTTCGTCATCATGCCGCTGTCCACATTCAGATCCGGATCCGCCGTTCTGCTGCTGAGTCTGCCGACATTCGACCGGGCTACATAATTATTTTCAAAATTCAGCGGGCCGCCGACGCAACTGCCGGTGCAGGCAGCGCCCTCAAAGAATTCAAGTTCGCGCAGTCGGTTATCCTCGATTTCTTCCAGCACGCGGATGCAGTTCTCGATTCCGTCCACCGCCAGGCTGTTATCCGGGCTGACAGCTCTGCATTCTCCTCCGCTTTTGGCCCATCCCACGCCAAGATCCGAGGCGGTTTCGATCGTGATATCCACCGGAGCGTTCCGAATCTGACTGCTCAGCAGGCCATAGATTTCCAGCACGGAAATCGTTCCGTCCACCGCGCTGGTTTCATGGCCGATCGGATTCCGCACCGCTGTCACCTTGGCCGGACACGGTGTAATAAAGAAGCATCCGATTTCCGATTCAGGCACCTGATGCGTCCGCGCAAATTCCCGCTTCGCAATCATCGCGGCCACTTCCATCGGCTGACGGACATCCACGATATGATCGATCAGATCCGGAAAGCGAACCTGAATCAGCCGGACGATGGCGGGACATGCGCTGGAGATGACCGGTCTGGGCAGATCAGGGTTCCTCAGCCTTTCGCGGATGGCGCGGCTGACGACATCCGCTCCGCGGGCGACTTCAAACGCTTCGTCAAAGCCCATCTGCTTCAGTCCGTTCAGCACCTGGCTGATCCCTCTCAGTTCCTTGAACTGACCGTACAGGCTGGGCGCCGGCAGGGCGATTTTATAACGAAAACGGCTGATCGAACTCAGGGGGTCGGTTACCGCGACCTTCGCGTGATAGCTGCAGACACGAATGCATTCCCCGCAATCGATGCATCGTTCATCAATGATGTGAGCGCGGCCGCCTCTGACCCGGATGGCTTCTGTCGGGCATCTTTTCAGACAGTTCGTGCATCCCCTGCACTTATCCCCTTCCAGTCTGACTGAATGAAATCGCTTCTTTTCCATATCTTTCTGTTCTCATCCTTTCGGAATGTGAAAACGTACCGGTTCAGCCCAGCGCGAAACACATGGTAATCGTTGTCCCTACGCCCACTTCGCTTTGAATGTCAAACTCCGTCGCGTTCCGTTTCATGTTGGGCAGTCCCATACCGGCGCCAAACCCCAGCGTTCTGGCTTCTTCGTTCGCGGTGGAGAAACCTTCTGTCATCGCCTTGTCGATATCCGGAATTCCGGGGCCGATGTCTTTGGAAATCAGCGTTACCTTCTCCGGATCCACCAGCAGGGTCAGCGTTCCGCCCAGGCTGTGAATCACCAGGTTCAGCTCCACCTCGTAGCATGCGACGGAAACATGACGCAGTACGTCTGCGCTTATCCCCAGCTGCTTCAGGGTGCGCTTGATCGTGGTGGAGGCTTCGCCGGCTGTGGTATAAGCGCCGGCTTCCACCGGGAAGCTTTTTTCCAGCAGTACCGCCACGACTTACACCCCCTCCTGTTTTTTCTTGGTGCCGGGTAAGCCGTGGATATAAAGCTCTCCGCAGGCCGTATAGGTTGTCATTGGGCTGGAAATAATCGTCATGCCGATCTCATCCGCCATTTCCAGAATCTCCTCGCTGGGCATCTTTCCCCTGGAAAACACAATACAGGTGATATCCAGCATCTCAGCGGTTCTGACCACATGCGGATTGATCAGGCCTGTAATCAGAACCGTCTTTTCTTTCACAAAGGCCAGCACATCGCTCATCAGATCCGAACCGCAGGCTGTATCTACCGGTTCGTCCATCCGGTCTCCGCCGGTCAGAATCTTTCCTTCCACGATTTTCGCGACTTCCCGAATCGTCATCAGCATTTTCCTCCGTATCTGTTTTTATATCGTTCCGTTACTCTTCCGGCACCGGTTCCTTCCCCACGCACCAGCCTCTGGTCTTGTTGACGGTTCTTTCCACCGCGTCCTTGCTGTTTTTCCAGGATTCCGCTTCGTACCGATAGTCAAACTTCTTGATAAACCAGGAGATATCCTCCTGAATCCGTTCCAGATTCTCCGTTTCAAGCCGGGTAATCATCCGGATAAATTCTCCCAGCTCCCTGCTGTTCAGTTCCTCCGCAGCCACGGCAATCAGCTGTCCGGTGTGCGGAAGGCAGAATCCTTTACCGCCGGCGATCCGGGCGCTGAAATCCCTGTCCTGTTTATACAGATGAAAGAAGGTATGCAGATACCGCAGCATGTTTTCCCGGATGGTCTCGCACATCAGGCAGGTTCCGGATAATTCCGTCAGCTGACCGGCCTCCCCGGTAATCACAGCCGCCGCGTTTCTGGTCTTTCCGCTCAGCTTGTCTCCCAGACCGGCCTGAATCAGCTGCTCCGCGGCCCGGTTCATTTTTTCAAAGATCTGCGCCGTCTTTTTCCGGTTCTCAATGGTGTGGCTTTCCAGCATCAGCGCATGCCCGAGGCGGTTGCTCATGGAAAACAGCATCGTATGATGTTTCCGGCAGAAGCCTTTATCATTAACCTTTATCCGGATATCGGGCTCCATGACGGATGCGCCCAGATACCGCTCTGCTTCCCCAAGCTCCGTCTTTCGTTCGAGCGAGCACAGCGGACATTCTCCGTCCAGCTTGACCGCATCCCAGATCGGAATGGTATCAATATGATATCTCATCAGTTTCCGGTCTCCTCTTTTTTCCGTTCCCCGTGGTTCAGCGCCTGGTCACCTGATCAGCTCTCTCTCATATCGTTCGAGCTGAACTCCCGCCTCCGCAAAAAGCTCCAGCGTAAAGTCATCCGGATATCCTTCTTTGTAGACCACTCTGCGGATCCCGCTGTTAATGATCATTTTGCAGCACATGGAACAGGGCTGATGCGTGCAGTACAGTGTCCCCCCGTCAATGGAAACGCCAAGCTTTGCAGCCTGAACGATGGCGTTCTGCTCCGCATGAACCGCGTAACAGGTTTCCATTCGGGTGCCGCTGGGAATTCCCAGCTTATCCCGCAGGCATTCGCCCTTATCCCTGCACGTACGGATCCCGGCGGGCGCTCCGTTATAGCCGGTGGTCATAATTCGCTTATCCTTCACAATCACGCACCCGATGCTCCGCCCGGCGCGAAAACAGCTGGACCATCCGGCAATGGTGTAGGTCAATTGCATAAAACGGTCATCCCACTTATCCATCACGGCTTCACCCCCGTCTATTGGTTTTTCTCCGAAAACAACCTTGTTCATTATACACACTTCTCTGTCCGGAAACAAGTCCGCGCAGACGGAAGAAAACCTTGCCGTCAGCCGGCGTCAGATTCCGGAACCCTGATTTCAACCGCTCCGGGAATCAGCTGATAATGCACTTCATCCATCGGGATCAGTTCCCCGTCCAGATCGACCGTCATACCGGGGCAGCGCACAGTCAGTTCACTGCACCGCAGGCAGTGGATCTCCTTCAGCTCCGTATGTTTTCCGGCAATAAACTTTTTCAGAAACCGAAGAATGGAGCGAGTGCTCATCCGATCGGCAACCACCACATCAAACAGACCGTCGTCTGTTTTTGCGTCGGGTACCGCCTTCATTCCGCCGCCGATATACGATCCATTTCCGACCGAAAAGATTGTGATTTCCTTCCTTTCGGTTTTCCCGTCCGCCGTCATTTCGACCGGCAAAGGCCTGAAATGCTTCAGCGCGGAAAAAAGCCCCATCAGATAAGGCAGAAGCCCCTGTCCCAGATGTTTGTACCGGGCGGCCTGCTTCAGCACCTCCACATCAAAGCCGCTGCCGGATACGTTCAAAAAATACAGGTCATTGGCTTTTCCCACATCGATTCGTCTCGGAATCCCGTTCAATTGGCTTTCCAGGGCCTGAATCGGATCCCTGGGATATCCGAACATCTTAATAAAATCATTTCCGGTCCCGCAGGGAACAAAAACAAGAGAAGCGAATCTTCCGTTCAGTCCGTTAATGATTTCAAAATTCGTTCCGTCCCCTCCCAGACAGATCAGGTCCCGCGCGCCCTGATCCATCGCTTCGGCGGCGAATTTCCCCGCATCCCCCGGACCCTTTGTTGTTTTCACCAGAAAGGGAATATTCTTCTGCCTCAGCAGCTCTTCCGTCCTCTCCAGGACTTTTTTCCCCGAACCGCTTCCCGCGTTTTCATTCGCAATAATCCACATCATACGCTCGCCTTCATTCCCATCCTCTGTCCATTTTCCGATGGACGCGGTACCATTTTAGCAGAAATTTTGTCTTTTCTCAAACAGGAGCCGGCGGACTTTTGCCGGTTCCACCCTTTCTCCGGCAATTGCTGAGTTTCATCGGCGATCTCCCTGCGGATGAACGCAAAATGCGAAAAAGGCAAAAAAAGGGCTTGACTTTTACTGTATTTTTATTTAGAATACTTGATGTCGCCTGTGAGGGGCGTCATGACGCGGGGTGGAGCAGTTGGCAGCTCGTCGGGCTCATAACCCGGAGGTCGGGGGTTCAAATCCCTCCCCCGCAACTTTGGCTCAATAGCTCAGTTGGCTAGAGCATTCGGTTCATACCCGGAGTGTCATAGGTTCGAGTCCTATTTGAGCCACTTCCCCGGAGCCTTAAAAATCAAGGGCTCCGGGGTTTTTCTTTTGTCAAAGCGGACCGCTTCCTTCCCTTCTGCTCCGGCCGGCAGCATGCGGTTCGCCAGTTTACACCGGAGGCTTCCCAGGCGTGGCTTACCCAATCAGGCCTGGGTCTTCCCGTCCCATATGAAAAAACCGGAAAGGCAGTCTGCCCTTCCGGTGAACTTTATCCGAATCAGCTCTTTTTCCGTTTGGAAACGACATCGAATATAACGGCAACCAGCAAAACGCCGCCTTTAACCACGTATTGCCAGGAATCGGTAAAGCCCAGGATGGACATTCCCATATTCAGGACGCCCAACAGCAAGGCGCCGATGACAACACCGCCGACTGTACCGCTGCCGCCGTAAGCGGAAGCACCGCCAATGAAGCAGGACGCAATGGCATCCATTTCAAAGGACGTACCGGTCTGACCGGAAACCGAACCGACACGGGCAAGGCACAGCATGCCGCACAGGCCGGCCATAAGGCCCATGTTTGAATAAGCGAGGAAATAAATCTTGTTTGTATTGATACCGGAAAGCTTCGTTGCCTTCTCATTGCCGCCAACTGCGTAGAAATACCGGCCGACGACCGTCTTGGAAGTAATGAAGTAGTAAATCAGGCAGATGGCCAGCACCCACAGCAGCATGACGGAGATGCCCTTGTACTCGCTCAGCTTCCAGCTGTACCACATAATCAAAGCGCCGATCACAACCACTCTGCCGTAATCCATCACGGAAGAGTTAAGATGATAGCCGTTCTTTTTCTTGCTGATCCGTCCCTTGATCGTGAACAGAAGAATCAGCACAACAACAACCGCTCCGATCAGCAAAGGCGACCAGATGTGGGGATTGTCTACCGGTGCTTCCTTCGTTGAAATAACGTCCAGACCGGGAATATTGATATAGGAAGTAAACAGATTGTTAAAGGAAGCATTCTGCATCGGAACAGTCTTGTTATCCAGGATCAGACGGCCAATGCCTCTGAAGATGAACATGCCGGCCAGAGTGGTTATGAACGGCGGAATCCGGACAAAACCGATCCAGTACCCCTGCCAGGCGCCGATGGCAAGACCGACAAGCAAGCAGATCGGTATCACCAGGTAGGGATTCCATCCCAGGTTGGTCACGAGAACGGCCGCCAGTCCGCCAACCATACAAATAACCGATCCACCGGACAAATCAATGTAGCCGCCGGTCAGAATGAACAGCAGCATGCCGCAGGCCCTAACCAGAACGTAACCGTACTGCA
>JAGCBO010000033.1 GCA_017652125.1 Clostridia bacterium
CGAACCGCCGGAAGGCGGTTCGTTTTGATTGGGGGCAGTTCGTCCGGATCGGGGGACGACGCGGAATCAGGATTCCGCCTCATCCTCGCAGAGGGAATCATACAGATCGAGATACTGACGGGCGGATTTCACCCAGGAGACATCCTTCAGCATGGTCCGGCGGACCATTTCATCCCAGTGCCAGCGGTCGGTGAAGAAAAGCGTCTTGGCCCGGTTGACCGCGTCCAGCAGACGGCCGGGCAGATACTGCGTAAAGGTGAAGCCGTTTCCTTCGTTGGCTTCCGCATTCCAGGGGGCGACGGTATCCTTCAGGCCGCCGGTTTCGCGGACGATGGGCACCGTGCCGTAACGCATGGCGATCAGCTGGGTCAGGCCGCAGGGCTCGAAAAGGCTGGGAACGAGGAAAGCATCCGCCCCGGCGTAGATCCGGTGAGCAATTCCTTCATTATAGGTGATATTGGCGCTGACAAAGCCGGGGTACTTGCTTTCATAATACTGGAAGGCGCTTTCGTAGCGCGGATCCCCGGTGCCCAGGACGACGACCTGGGTATTGCCGTCCATCAGGCTGGGGAAGATGGCGTCGATCAGATCCAGCCCCTTCTGATCGGTCAGGCGGGAAACCAGACCCAGGATCATATGCCCGTCGTTCTGCTCCAGCTTCATCGACTCCTGCAGCGCCCGCTTGTTCAGAATTTTCCGCTCCAGGAAGGTTTCCGCGCTGTAGGGGGCGGCCAGCAGCTGATCCGTATCCGGATTCCAGATTTCCGTGTCGATGCCGTTGACGATGCCGCTCAGCTTCGGAGCATGATACCGGAGATGGCTGTCCAGCCCTTCGCCGAAGGCCGGCGTCTGGATTTCTTCGGCATAGGTTTCGCTGACGGTGGTGATCCAGTCGGTCAGCGCCAGACCGCCCTTGAACATATTGCATTCCTGATCATTGATCTTCAGCTCCGGATAATTGAACAGATAATCCGGCAGACCGGACCAGTATTTCAGGTGGTCAATGCTGCAGATGCCCTGGAAGCGGAGGTTATGGATCGTCAGCACCGTTTTGGCGGAGGCGACGGGCGTGCCCCAGAAGCGGGTTTTCTGATACAGGGGAACCAGGCTGGCCTGCCAGTCATGACAGTGAATGATATCCGGCGTCCATTCCAGATAATTCAGCGCCGCGAGGGAGGCCTTGGAGAAATAGCAGTATTTCGGAATGTCCTCCCAGAGCCCGGTATAGGGATTGCCCCAGTCGAAAAACTCCTTGTTATCGATCAGGTCATAGATCACGCCGTCGATCTCCGTCTCCATAATGCCGACGAAGAACGTCCGCCCTTCCAGGGTGAGATCCATCATGAAGGAGCCCTTCCAGGTCAGGTTTTTCGTAAACTTCTGCGGAATGCACTGATACAGGGGCAGGATGACCCGCACCTCACAGCCCTCCCGGAGCAGCGCCCGGGGCAGGGCATACATCACATCGCCCAAACCGCCGGTTTTGACAAAGGGGTAACACTCGGAGCCGACGAAAGCAATCTTCCGACGGGATTCCGCTGAACTTTCAAGGGGCAGAGCCACTGCGACTTCTGACATGCCTGATTCCTCCTGTTTCTGTTTCTGTTTTGCTGAACGACCGACGATCCCGGCCCGGCCCCGGACCGGCTTCTGCCATCAGTATACCATAAACCGGCGGTGAAAAGCGACTTTTTCTTTGACTTTATTCCGGAATCTTTGTATGATATTTCCGTGAAGAAAAACCAGACGGACGGGGGGACAGAGGATGGCTGTGTTTCAGAACGTCGAAGAGGCCAACGCTTTTTTCAGAAAGGATCTTTACGCGCTGGAGAGCGGCGTCACGCTGGAGGAGCTGGGGGAAGGCACTTCCGTGTGCCGGTGCACGCTGACGGAGCATCACCGGAACGCCGAGGGCGGCGTGATGGGGGGCGCCATCTTTACGCTGATGGATTTTGCCTTTGCCACGGCCTCCTCCAATCTGCACCGGCCGACGGTGGCGCAGCAGGTCAGCCTCAACTATCTCAGCGCTCCCAAAGGGGAGACGCTGACCGCCCGGGCCCGATGCCGGAAAGACGGACATACGAGCTGCGTCTATCAGGTGGACGTGACGGACGATCAGGGCCGGGACGTGGCCCAGGCCGTGTTTACGGGATTCAAGCTGTGAGGAAGATAAAGCGGCGGGAGCCGGACGGAAACAAAAACAAAGGAGAGGATCGGCCATGAAAAAACTGCTGACGGCGCTGCTGTGCCTGACGCTGATGCTGGGCGCCGCCGGGGCGGAGGACACGCTGCGGGGATATGATCCGGAGAACGGATATGTGTATGTGACGCTGGGGCAGTATCCGCAGACGGCGGAAGGGGAGCTGCAGCCCATTCTCTGGCGGGTGCTGAGCGTTGAGGACGGGCACGCCTATCTGCTGAGCGAGTATATTCTTTTTGCCCGGTGCATGAACGCCAGCCTGAAGGCCTACCGGGATGAGCTGAAGGGCGATTTCGGCCGGACGGAGCTGTGCGAATATCTGAACACCGTCTTCGCGGCGGAGGCCTTTCCCGGCGGGGAGCTGGCCATGCTGGAGGAGATGAGCGGCGTCGGAAAGATCTTTCTTCCGAGCGCGGACGATCTGAAAAACAAGGGATACGGGCTGGGAATCACGCTGGAGGGATCCAGCAACGTGGAGAAGATCCTGGCCAATCCCGGGCTGCGGGCCTGGGGGACGGAATGGGCCATCGAGAACAACGGATTCGATCCGAAGGAATATCCGGATGTCAAGGTCAAGTACGAAGGATCCTCCCGGAAGCCCATGCCCCTGAAGGAGCTGCGCCTTTTCGTATACAGCAACGGCCGGGGCGGCCACAGCCCCTACTGGGTGCGGGACAATTCCACGGCGGACGCCCGGCACGCCCGCTGCATCAAGGCGGACGGCAGCATCGGCCACATCGAGGTGGGGCGGGACAACGAGGGCGTCCGGCCCGGCGTATGGCTGAGGACGGAGGCTTATGTTCTCCTGAGCGGCAGCGGGAGCCGGACCGATCCCTATGTGCTGGGAAGCCGGTAAACGCGGAAAGGGAGCGGGATCAGAATGAAGCGGAAAACGATGCGGAGCCTCCTGGCGGTTCTTCTTCTGCTGCTTCCGGTTCTGGCCGCCGGAGGGGCGGAGCAGGCGGAACCGGCCCTGCAGACGGTGCAGCTTCCGGGATCCCCCTGGGCGGTTTCCCTTCCGAAGGAAATGCGCTACGACGGGCCCCGGAACGGGGATGGCAGCTGCGTGTTCGCTTACTGGCTGCCGGACGGGACGGGAAGCGGCGCGCGCATGGAGATCGATTTCTTCATCTACGCCTCGGAGGGCATGAACCTGCCGGAGGCCGCCCGGGCGATGGCGGAGGCGGGGATGGATGTGGAAATCCGGGATGTGAACGGCATTGAAATGATCTGCGGCCTCAGCGAGGATCCCGCGGACGGGGCGCCCTGCATCAGCTACGGCATGCTGACGGGGGACCGGATCGTGGAGATCGTTTTCTGGTGCTCCGATCAGGAGACGGCGGATCTGAGCAAGCGGATTATGGAAAGCATCCGGCCGATCTGACCCGGTTTTGATTCACCGGAAAATGTGATATAATGAGCTGTCGCGGAAAGCGCGGGGAAAGGAGCGGCAGCGCATGAGTTTCACCCATCTGCA
>JAGCBO010000034.1 GCA_017652125.1 Clostridia bacterium
CCGGAATACGAGCTCTACGAAGGCCGCTTCACCCGCACCTTCGCCCCGCCTCAGGACCGGGACAACGACGAACGTTCTCTGGGCCGGGCCCTGAACGACTATATCAACATGTTCGACCGCCTGCTGAAAGAATATCTGGCCCGCCACGCGGAGCCGGACGCGGCAGGCCAGATCGAACTGCAATACCGCGACTACCTTAACAGAGGGGTGGGATTACTATGATGGAAAACTATACTCAGAAAGCTTTGGCCGCCCTGCAGCAGGCCCAGGCCATGGCCGCCGAAAACCGCAATCCGCAGGTCTGCCCGGAGCATCTGTTCTACGCTCTGGCCGACCAGACCGGCGGGCTGATCGAAAACCTGCTGCAAAAAATGGGCGTGGACGTGGATTCTCTCTTGTCCCGGCTGGATAAGGCCATCGATTCCTTCCCGCGGCTCAGCGATCCCGGTCAGGCCTACGCTTCGCGGGAGCTGGAAAAGGTGCTGCGCGAGGCGGAAAAGAACGCCAAAAAAGAAGGCGACGAATACCTGTCCGTGGAGCAGCTGATGCTGGCCCTGTTCGATTCCACGCCGGCCATCGGCGATATCTGCCGCGAATTGAAGATAGACCGGGACGCCTTCCGCGCCGAGCTTTCCCGGGTCAAATCGGGCAAAGTGACCAGCGACGACCCGGAAAACACCTATGACGCGCTGAACAAGTACGGCTCCGATCTGGTGCAGCGGGCCAGAGAAAACCAGCTGGACCCGGTCATCGGCCGCGATCAGGAGATCCTCAGCGTCATCCTTCATCCGTATCTCCCGCGCTTGGGCTGCTGGCAGTCGGTTTCGGATCGGTCATCCTGCTGATCAATCCCCTGGAAGTCGGGATCCGCCGTTTCTTCTCGCGCAATCTGTATGAAAAAGCGCAGATCCGCGAGCTGGCATTCGGCTTTGACCACTCCTATAAAAATGTCATCCATGTCATGTTTTTCCGGGATCTGCACACGTTTCTCTGGTCGCTGCTGTTCATCATTCCGGGGATCGTCAAAGCTTATGAATACCGCATGATCCCGTATCTGCTGGCCGAATACCCGGATATGCCGAAGGACGATGCCTTCGCCATCAGCAAATACATGATGTCCGGGAACAAATGGAAGACC
Organism: Clostridia bacterium; assembly: GCA_017652125.1. Taxonomy (GTDB): domain Bacteria; phylum Bacillota; class Clostridia; order Christensenellales; family Aristaeellaceae; genus Aristaeella. Next base: position 1,139 of record JAGCBO010000034.1, read on the forward strand.
TTCGTACTGGATCTGTCCTTCATTCTCTGGTTCCTCGGATCCCTGGTCACATGCGGCCTGCTCGGGCTGTTTTACGGAAATCCGTATTATGCACAGACGGGAGCTGTTCTGTACGACGTTCTGAAAGCGGAGAAACAGCCGTTCTCCCGCAGACCGGAAACCGCGGCGCCTCAGATCAGCGCCGGACCTCAGGAGTAAAATATGGCATATACCGTATTGATCGCAGATGACGAGGCGGAGATCAGAGAGCTTCTCCGCCTCTATCTGGAAAACGAAAACTATACCGTGCTCGAAGCGGCGGACGGCCAGGAGGCCCTCCGCCTGTTTCGCGGGCAGCACGTGGATCTCTGCATCCTGGATGTCATGATGCCGGGCATGGACGGTTTCCACGTTCTGCGGGAACTGCGTAAGGTCAGCAATGTCCCCGTTCTGATGCTCTCCGCCAGAGACCGGGACGAAGACAAGATCCTCGGGCTGAATCTGGGCGCGGACGACTATCTGGCCAAGCCGTTCAATCCGCTGGAGGCCGCTGCCAGGGTGAATTCCGCGATCCGGAGATTCCATTCGCTCGGAGCGGAAATATCATCCGCCGGAGGGGATCCTCTTTCCGGGACAGGGAAGGAAAACAGGAGCGGTCTGCTTTCGGAAAAACTCTGCGTACGGGACCTGGAACTGGACGGGGAAAGCTGTACGCTGACGCGCGCCGGGGAAG
>JAGCBO010000035.1 GCA_017652125.1 Clostridia bacterium
CCAGGGGATGTCCTTGGGGTCCTTGATGCCGAAAATCGGGATAGCTTTTCCGTCCACGATCAGATGAGTCTCGTCAAAGCTGACTTCATGATCCCAGGTACCGAAAGTGGAATCGTATTTCAGCAGATGAGCGAACAGCTCGGGACTGATAAGATCGTTGATGCCTACTACCTCCAGCTCCGGATCATCCCAGCACATACGGAAAAAGGGGCGTCCGATACGTCCGAAACCATTGATACCGATTTTAGTCATTGCGGCAAATCCTCCTAATGATATTATATTTAATATTTGAGAAGCAATTGGAAACTATCCATCAATAATTATTCTATTCCCCGCTGGAAAACCCTACCGGCGGCGAAAACTCTTTTTTGGCAGTCCCATCTCGTCGCGGTATTTGGCGACGGTGCGTCTGGCAACTGGCACTCCCCTGGCACGCAGGGCCTCTTCGATCTGACGGTCAGACAAGGGCGACGATTTGTCTTCCGCCGCCACCAGGGAGGCGATCAGGGAACGTACATAGGCCCCGGAATAATTCCGGCCGTCCTCGCCGGAATAGGAACGGGAGAAGAAAAAGCGCACCGGATATACGCCTCTGGGCGTATCCACGTATTTACCGCTGACGGCACGGCAGACGGTGGATTCATGCAGCCCGGCTTCGTCCGCCACCTGTTTCAGGGTCAACGGCTGCAGTTCCTCCAGGCCGCGGTTGAGAAATCCTTCCTGCCGCCGCACCATTATGGTAGCCACCTTGATGATGGTCTCCCGGCGGCGATCCATATTCCTGATCAGCTGGCGGGCGTCGGTGATCTTTTGCTTCAGATAGTCCTGGGCCTCTTTATTTGCGTCGCCCTGGGTCATCATTTCCTGATAATATGCACTGATCCGCAGATTGTGGCGGCGGCTGCCGGTAAGCCAGACCCGCCAGGAGTTTTCCACCCAGCGAACGATTATGTCAGGCACGATATAAGCGGGCTGTTCGTCGCCGATCGCAAGCTGGGCCGGACGGGGTTCCAGGGTCCGGACGTAATCGAGTATGCGCCGCAGTTTGCCTTCGCTTACCCCCAGTTCCCTGCTGACGCTGCGAAAGCGGCCGGCTGCCAGATCGGACAGGTGATCGCTGATCACACGGACGATCAGATCCCGTTCGGGGTGACGCAGCGGCCCCTGCAGACAGAGGCATTCCACCAGAGAACGGGCGCCCACCCCGGGCGGATCCAGCTTTTGCACCTCGGAAAGGGCCTGTTCCAGCACCTCTTCCGGCAACTGCAGATCTGCGGCTATTTCCGCCAGCGGGATGCGCAGATAGCCGTCTTCGTCAAGGGCGCGAATCAGGTTGTTTATGGCCCGGCGAAGCTCCGGCGGATAGCTGTTCATCGACAGCTGCAGCAGAAGATGATGGGAAAGGTCGCCGTCATAATGGGCCAGGGAACCGATCCGCTCGGAGGAGGCGATATCCGCGTCATAGCTGCCCACGGGAACGTAATAGTCGTCCGTGAATGCATCAAAGGAACCGCTTTCGCCCGCGGCCGCCGTGCTCTCCCCGTCTGCCGGCCGGTCTGCCGTTCCCTCAGCACCATGGTCGGATTGGTCGTCCACCACGTTTTCCAGCCCGGGGTTTTCCAGCAGCTGACGTTCCAAATAATCGTCTAGCTCCTGGTAATTCAGGGTCAGAAGTTCCAGCGACTGGATCTGCACTGCGGACAGGA
>JAGCBO010000004.1 GCA_017652125.1 Clostridia bacterium
AGGGGGTCGTAAAGCTGTAGCTCTTGGCCCGCTCTTCGGTATAGCCTACGCCGTTGCAGATGATGTCAAAGCGTCCCGCATCCACGCCGGCCAGCAGCGCGTCCCAGGGCGCTTCCTGGAACACGGGCTCCACGCCCAGGCCCTCGGCGATCAGCTTCGCGATATCGACTTCCAGGCCGGTCAGTTCGCCGGTCTTTTCATCATGATAGGTCCAGGGGCTCCAGTTGCCCTCCATACCGATGACCAGGGTTCCTTTTTCCTTCAGCTTCGCCAGGGCATCCTGTTCTCCCTCCGCGGCAGCCAGGCCGGCGGCCACCGCCAGCAGCAGCACCAGCAGCATTGCAACCAGTTTCTTCATCGTGATATTCCTCCCCATACGTATTATGTCAGTTTCCTTCCATCGCATCCAGCAGCCGGTGCAGCAGGCGGTAAAGATCCAGGGCGTCCTGCTGGGGCAGGGTGATGCAGGTTCCCATCTGCATCGGGATATCCTTCACCTGCTCCCGCAGCTCCCAGCCCCGATCCGTCACGGAGACATAAACCATCCGCTCATCCTCGCGGCAGCGGCACCGGTCAATCCAGCCGCTTTCCTCCATCTTTTTCAGCAGGGGGGTCAGCGTGCCGCAGTCCAGATACAGCCGGCGGCCCAGATCCCCGACCGAGGTTTTTCCCTTCTCCCACAGCGCCAGCAAAACGATATACTGGGTATAAGTCAGCCCAAGAGGCTTCAGCAGCGGCCCGTAGGCGTTGACCACTTTCCGGGACGCCGCGTACAGCGGAAAACACAACTGGGTATCCAGCAGCAGCTGAGGATATACCTGCTCCTGTAGCTTCTGCTCCTTTTCACTCATGGGTCTGCCTCCCTGTCCTTTTCTGATCCTGATTACAGATTGCTTTCAATCCAGCTCTTCAGCGCGGGGCCGGGCTTGAATCCGACGCTCTGATCCACCATCCGGCCATCCTTCAGCAGCAGCACCGACGGAACGGAATTGATACCGAACTCGCCCGCCAGCTCCGGCGCGTCATCCACATCCACGTTATAGAACTTCACCTTGTCCCCCAGCTGCTCGGAGACCTGCTCGATCACCGGCGCCAGCATTTTGCAGGGGCCGCACCAGGTCGCGGAAAAATCAACCACCGCTACCGCGTCCTTCTCCGCCTCATTCCGGAAACCCTGTTCGTCAATCTTCTTAACCATGATTCTGTCCTCCTCTTTTTTTCTGTTCCAGATAACCGGCGGCGCTGATGGCCGCCACATTGCCTTCTCCTGCCGCCTTCACATATTGATAGGGCGTACCGGTGATGTCGCCGCAGGCGAACACCCCGGGCAGATTCGTTTCCATTTTCCGGTTCACCCGGACATGCGCGCCTTCCGTTTCCAGGCCGGGCACCAGCTGGCCGGGGCTCACCGCCTCCCGCAGCACAAAGACCCCGTCGGCGGAATACACGCCGGAATCCGAGGTCACCTGCAGGCGGCCGGCTTCCCGGGAAAGGGCGGTTACCTTTTCCCGGATCACCCGCACCGACTCCGGCAGATCCGTTTCCTCCTGATACATCGGGAAATACAGCACGGAACGGCAGACCTCGCTGAGGAAGGCGGCTTCCGCTTCCTCCCGGGGGCTGTAACCGACGACGATCACATCCTTGCCCCGGTACAGCGGCGCATCGCAGGTCGCGCAGTAGCTGACGCCCCGCCCCAGCAGCTCTTCCTCGCCGGGCAGCGGCTTGCCCTGAACCACGCCGCCCGCCAGGATCACCGCCTCCGCCTCCAGCATTTCCTCGCCGACCTGGAGGGCGAAATAATCGCCCATGGCATACACGGCGCCGACCCGCTTTTCCGTGATTTCAATGCCCATCTGATCCAGATGGCGGCGGAAGGCTTCCGCCATCGCCGCGCCGCTGACGGCGGGAAGGCCGGGATAATTCCGGATTTCATGGGCTTTGGCAACCTTTTCGCTCAGCTGCCTGCTGCCCAGAAGCAGAATTTTCTTATTCCGGTTCACGCTGGTCAGCGCGGCGGAGATCCCCGCCGGGCCGGTTCCGATAATCGCGATTTCCACCCGTTCCATTCCCGTCTCTCCCCTTTCGTTCTGTCTCTTTCTCCGGTTCCTTACAGCAGGGAGGCTACGCAGGCCTCGACCTTCTTCATATCTTCCGTCGGCTCGAAGCGGGCGACCACATTGCCCTGCCGGTCCACCACGAACTTGGTGAAGTTCCACTTGATGGCGGGATTGTTTTTGTAATCCTTATCCAGCTTCTTCAGCATGATGCCCATGGCCAGCGCCGCCGGCCCGTGGCCGAAGCCCTCGAAGCCCTTCTGGCTCTTCAGGAAGGTGTAGAGCGGCAGCTCGTTTTCCCCGTTGACATCGCTCTTCTTCATCTGAGGAAACTGCGTGTTGTACTTCAGGGTGCAGAACTCATGAATCTCCTCGTCGGTTCCGGGAGTCTGGCCGGCAAACTGATTGCAGGGAATATCCAGAATCTCCAGCCCCTGATCATGATACTTCTCATACATCTCTTCCATCGGCTTATAATGAGGGGTAAATCCGCAGCCGGTCGCCGTATTCACCACCAGCACAACCTTTCCCTCAAAATTCTTCATGGAAACCTCTTCTCCCTTGGGAGTCAGCACACTGTAATCATAGAAACCCATCATTCCCCGCTCCTTTCGTCCGGATTCTCTTTCGGAATCCTTTTTACAAATTATATTTTATCCAATATAAACAGTTTGTCAATACCTTTTGCAAAATATTTTATAAAATATTTTGGCAGTCCTTCCGGCACCGAAGGGCGCTTCCGCCGAAGCGGGGCTATTCCGCCGTGAGAATATGCAGATTCCGGATCTCCGCATCCCGGATCCCGTCGTTCACCGAATAAGCATGCTTCTCCAGATCGCCGCAGACCGCCTCCGTCAGCCCCTGGGCCTGCAGCTGATCGATGATCTCCGAGGCGATGCCCTCCATGGCGAAATATTTCTCCTCCGCCTGGGCCGGTTCATTGCCGGTGGACAGCAGCCATTCCAGGCTCCTGGCCAGGTCCTCCCCGCCCGGAAGATCCCGCAGCGCGCGGAAGCTCCATTTATAGTAAGGCTGATACGCCCGGTTCAGCCAGAACACCGCGCTCATGGTATGCCGCGCGAATTCCGCCGCCGCCAGCTGGGCCGCGCCGGTTTCCCCGTGGGCCAGGCACCGGCGGTAGTTATACTGCCCGCTCTGGGCCATCAGGAGGAGATTGCCCGCCAGCCGCTTTCGCCGGATATCCTCCGGCACAGCCCGGAGCAGATTCCGCGCGTCCGTCAGCAGGCCGGCGTCATCCCGGAACACCGCCCCGTTCACCGCCTCCGCCAGGGCATAGGAGGGCAGCCGCAGCCAGTCTGCCGGGGTCATTTCCTCCGGCAGAACCCCCAGCTTTTCCCGGAACCACTCCTCCAGCCGGAAAACGCCGTGACGCGCGCCTCCCACCGGGCTCAGCCTCTGCCGTTCGACCCCCTGAAAGCTTCGGGGCAGCTTCGCATAGGCCCGCTCCAGCTGAAACGCGGTCCGGCGGTCCACAATATCTTCCCCCGGCAGGAAAAGACAGAACCCGGGCTCAAAATCATGATCCCGGGAAATGTCGTCATCATAGCCATAGCATTCAGAGCCGCTGCCCGCAAGGGCAGCGGCAATGATTTCCTCATATTCGGGAAACTGCTCATGAATCATGGGCGCGCCGTATGCTTCATAGTACGCCCGGCTCAGTTCCAGTCCCTTCATGCTTTCCTCCGCATCAGATCAGCGTCAGCCGGAAGGCCACCGGCTTCTCCGACACCGGTCCCTCCGTCCGGATCTCCAGACCCTGATCCGTCTGTTTCCATTCGGTCACCCGAAGGGCCGGATCCAGCGCTTCCGCCCGCTCCACGATCACGTTCGCGGTGGACTGGCTGTTGTCATTACCGTGGTTCGCCAGGGCTTCCATCCGGTAGCTTCCGTCCTCATCTCCCCGCAGGGCGATGGCATACAGATTTCCCTGATTCACCGTGTAGCGCACATCCCGGGAGGTATAGGGCGTTTCCTTCCCGTCGCTGAAGGCGCCGCTGGCCGGCTGCGTCGGCCCCTCCTCCTGGATCATGAAGGGACGGCTGCCGTAGATGGCCTCGCCGTTCACCGACAGCCATTCGCCGATTTCCGTCAGGATCCGGGTATCCTCCTCCGAAATGGTGCCGTCCGCCTTCGGGCCGACGTTCAGAAGCATGCAGCCGTTCTTGGCCACCGCATCCGTCAGATCCCGCAGGATCATGGCGGAAGACTTATAGTCATTGCCCTCCGTATAGCACCAGGAATTCTTTGCGATGGCGGTATCCGTCTGCCAGGGCTCCGGCGGCGCGAAGCGCAGGCCGCCTCTTTCCATATCCCGGGTGGCGGTACCGTAGACAAAGGCTCCCATCTTGTTGATGAGCATCACCTCTTCGCCCCATTCCGCCGCCCGGTTATAATAATAGGCGGCGATCTTCCGGAGATACGGCCGGGCGGCCCGGTGCATGATCCACCAGTCAAAATACAGCTGTTTCGGGCGGAAGCGGTCGATGATTTCCACCGTCCGGATCATCCAGTCCTCCAGGTATTCCCGGGAGGGGGCAGGCTCCGCGTCATAATCGCCGCCCATCCGGTCATCCGGCACCGGCATGGAGGGCCAGTAGAGATGGGTCCGGTCGTCCGCATGAACCTTCACATCGGAATCGAATTCCCGCCCGTGATTCATGAAAAACCAGTGCTCAATCCGATGGGTGGAGGCGCAGTTGATCATCCCCGCCCCGCGGATCGCCTCCGTCAGCTCCCCGGTCGTATCCCGGCAGGGGCCCATCTCCGCCGCGTTCCAGCGGGAAAGCTCGCTGCGGTACATCTGGAAGCCGTCATGATGCTCCGCCACCGGCACCACATAGCGGGCGCCGGCCTTTTTAAACAGGTCGCACCAGGCTTTCGGATCGAAGCGCTCCGCCCGGAACAGGGGAATCAGATCCTTATAGCCGAAGGAGGCATGATCCCCGTACACGGAGCGGTGATGCTCATACGCTTTGGAGCCCCGGATATACATATTCCGGGGATACCATTCATTATCGAACGCCGGCACGCTGTACACGCCCCAGTGGATGAAAATACCGAATTTCGCGTCCTGGAACCACCGGGGCGTCTCATGGGTCATCAGCGAAGCCCAGGTATCCGTATAGGGGCCCCCGGCAATCACTTCCTCGATTTTCCGAAGCCATTTTTCCGCGTCATAGGGATGCATAGTCTGTCCTCCTCATTTTTTATCTGTCCGTCGGATCCTGTCCGTTTTCCGTGATTTCCGCCGCCCGGCGGTTCAGCTCCGCTTCCTGCAGAAAAAAGCCGTAATGACCGAAGACCGGCGCGCATTTTTCGCACACGAAGGCATAATACCCGTTCCGGGGCAGGTGTTCCGCGTTCAGCAGCTCCATCGCCCGGTCCAGATATTCCTCCGCGGCGCTTTCCGCCTGCTCCGGGCCCAGCTCCGCCTCCAGGGCGTCCGCCATGTTCAGCCAGGTGATCGCCTGCTCCAGCTCGCCGTTTTCCTGATGTTCCATCACATCCAGGGCCAGCCGGAACAGCACCTCCGCCTCCCGGTATTCCTCCAGCGCGGTCAGCGCCAGGGCCATATTGTTATACAGGCCTCCCAGCCGGCTGTCCCGCCGGTCCAGCTGCCGCTCATAATTCACCCGGGCCTTTTCGAAGCACCGCAGCCCCGCGGCGGGATCCCCGAAGGCCTCCCGCACCGTGCCGGCATTGATCCAGGTGGTTCCGGCGGTGACCGTTTCTCCCAAATCCAGGGCATCCACCAGGCGCTCGGCCCGTTCCGCGTGATCCAGCGCCTTTTCCCGGTCCCCCTGCTTCCGGTAAAAGCCCATCAGCTCGTTATTCAGCATCAGCTGGCCCCGAAGATCCCGGTTCTGCTCCGCCTCCGCCAGCCAGTAGAGCAGGTGGCGCTCCGCCGCGGCCCAGTCGCTCCGGTTCTCATACTGCCGCAGCCGTTCCAGAATCCGGTCCCGCGGCACCGGCTCCGCCCGCCGCTCCTCTCCCGGTTTCCCGCACAGGACGCAGGCCGGTTCCACATAATCTTCCCGCTCCAGGTTCATTCCGCTGCCGACTCTCCTCTGTTCATTCTGACCCGATATGGTTATCAGTTTATGCTGTCCCGTTCCTTTCGTCAAGACGGGCGGCATGAAAAAAAGAGCCGCAGCCACGGCTCTTTTTTTTCATGGGAATCCGGCCTGTCCCCGGGAACCGGTGATTCTCCGGTCAGACGGCGGGAGCCGCCTTCCGGCCGCTCATTCTCCGCCAGAGCAGGACGCCGCCCACCAGCAGAATACCGATCACATCCGTCCAGATGCCGGGATAGATCAGCAGCAGCCCGCCGGCGATGGAGACCACCCGCTGAATATACCCGATCGTCCGGCCGGCGCCAGCTTTCTCAAAGGCGCTGAAGCCGCTCAGACCGAAGGTGACGCCGTACATGCCCACGATGGAGGTGACGGTGATCAGCAGCACCTCATGCCAGGCCGCGTCGATCAGCAGCATGTCCGGACTCAGGGCAAAGATAAAGGGGATGATAAAGCCGGCAATCGCCAGACGGGTGGCGTTCACACCGGTTTTCATGGGACTGCCTCCGGAGATGGCCGAGCCCGCGTAGGCCGCCAGCGCCACCGGCGGCGTGATATCCGCCACGATGCCGTAATAGAACACGAAGAAGTGCGCCG
>JAGCBO010000036.1 GCA_017652125.1 Clostridia bacterium
GATGTCCCGGATGTCGATCTGGGCCTTTCCGATCAGGGTCAGCAGCAAATCCAGCGGCCCGTCAAAGTCTTTCAGCTGAAACGTTCTTTCCATTTTGCTCCGTCTGTCCGGTCGTTTGGGTCCTGATGCGAATAAAGGGAGTTACAGAATCCGGAACAGGAACGGAACCACAGCGTTATAGATCGCCGAGATAACCGTGCTCAGCAGTCCGTTCAGCACTCCGGTAAAGCAGAGGATCAGGAAACCGATCTGGATCATCTGCATGGTCTGAGGCGCCAGCCGCAGCTGGCCCTTATAAATGAACTGATTCAGAAAGCGGAAGCCGTCCAGCGGCGGAACCGGCAGCAGGTTGAATACCGCCAGGCTCAGATTCATCGTAATGAACATCTGCAGAAACTGGATCAGATAATCGATCCAGCCTGCGTTTGTATGCTTGTACAACAGGATCATGGCCACGGAGCCCAGCAGGAACATGAACAGATTCGCGGCGATCCCCGCCAGGGAAACCAGAATATAGTCCCGCCGGTAGTTGCGGAAATTTGACGGATTGATCGGAACCGGTCTGGCCCACCCGATCCGCAGAAACAGCATGCAGAGGGTGCCGACGGGATCCAGGTGCTTCCGGGGATCCAGGGTCAGCCGTCCCATCATCTTGGCCGTCGGATCGCCGCACTTCAGTGCGACCCAGCCATGGGCGACCTCATGAACGATCAGACAGGTCAGAATGGAAACCGCGCTCATCAGCAGGTAAATCAGCGCGTTTCCCGGATTCTGCTGAAAACGTTGAATCAAATCCCGAATGAAACTCAAGGCTTGCTTCGCTCCTTTCTGTCAGGAAAACGGCCGCGGCCCGCCCGTTCAGTCGGCAGCGGCTCTGCGTAAAAGCTCGTCCTCATCGATGATTTCAATCCCGAGGGACTGTGCTTTGGTCAGCTTGCTTCCGGCGTTCTCCCCGGCCACCACAAAGGCGGTCTTTTTGCTTACGGAACCGGCGGCGGTACCGCCCGCCCCGCGGATCAGGTCTTCCGCCTCCTTGCGGCTCAGGGTCGGCAGCGTGCCGGTCACCACGATACTCAGGCCGGCTAAAGCGTTGCCGCGGCGGGTTTCCGCGTTCTCCGGGCGAACCCCAGCCTCGGTCAGCCGCCGGATCAGCTCCAGGTTTTCCGGAAAGCTGAAGTATTCCCGGATGCTCTGGGTCACGATCTCCCCGATATCCGGAATCCGGGTCAGCTCCTCCTCGCCGGCCTGCGCCAGCTTCTCCACGGATCCGAAAACCTCCGCCAGATCCCGGGCTGTTTTGGCCCCGATGTTCGGAATGCCCAGCGCGTACAGGAAAGCCGGCAGGGGCCGGTGCTTGCTTTTCTCCATCGCGGCGATCAGGTTCGCGGCCTTTTTCTGCTGAAAGCCATCCAGGGACAGCAGCTTTTCCTCCGTCAGCTGATACAGATCCGCCGGCTGCCGGATCCCCAGGGAATCATAAAGCTGATCGGCGGTCTTCTCGCTGAAGCCCTCAATATCCATCGCATCCCGGGAAGCGAAATGGGAAAGCCGGGCGACAGCCTGCGGGCGGCAGGTCTCCCGGTTCATGCAGAACAGATGCGCGCCTCTGCGGATGACCGGCTGCCCGCAGGCGGGGCATACCGCCGGTTCCTCAATCGGCGTTTCTCCGGGCTCCGCGTCCCCGGCTCTTCCCAGAATTTCCGGAATCACGTCGTTGCTCCGCCGGATCCATACGTTGCAGCCGACGGCCAGATCCTTTCTCCGAATGTCTCCCAGATTGTTCAGGGTCGCCTTGCGAACCGTAACCCCGTAGAAATTGATCGGCGCAAGATGCGCCAGCGGGGTCAGTTTCCCGGTGCGGCCCAGCTCCCAGGTCACCCGCTCCAGGCGGGTGACGCCTTCCTCCGCCTTAAACTTGTATGCGACGGCCCAGCGGGGAAATTTCTCCGTGAACCCCAGTTCCCGCCGGATGGCCGTATCTCCGATCTTGATCACCACGCCGTCGATCAGCCAGTCCAGGGTCGGCCGGACTTCCCCGATGCGCCGGATCTCCCGCTCCAGCTCCGCCAGTCCTTTTCCGCGGCCCAGATACGGGCTGATCTGGAATCCGTTTTCTTTCAGGAAGGCCAGCATCCCCGGCTGATCCTCATAGGGCGGATTTTCAATGGTCCCGATCTGATAGAAAAAAGCATCCAGATGGCGGGAGGCGGTCACGGCCGGATCCAGGTTCCGAAGCGCCCCGGCGGCGGCGTTCCGGGCGTTCTTCAGGGGCTCCCGGGCGGTCCGGTTGTATTTCTCCAGCGTGCTGAGGCGCATGATACATTCTCCCTGCACCTCCAGAATTCCCTGATAGGGAATCCGGCGCGGAATGGACAGGATCGTCATCGCCTGGGGCAGAATGGCTTCTCCGACGGTACCGTTCCCCCGGGTGGCGGCCTGAACAAGCTGCCCCTCCCGATAGGTCAGATTGATGGTCAGCCCGTCAAATTTGTATTCCAGATAGTACTGCAGATCCGTCTGTCCCGCCAGCTTTTCGGTCCGGCGGATCCAGGCCTCCAGCTCCTCAATACTCTGCACCTTGTCCATGCTCCAGAGCCGGTTCAGATGCCGGTGTTCCTCAAAGCCGGGCAGGGTTTCCCCACCGACCTGACGGGTCGGCGAGTCCGGAAGAATGACGCCGGTTTCCTGCTCCATCTTTTTCAGCCGGTCGTACAGCTGATCCCACTGGTAGTCGGAAATCACCGGATTGTCCAGCACATAATAGGCGTAGGAAGCCCGGTTGATCTCTTCGATCAGCTCTCTCATTCCCTGCGGTGTTTCCTGCGTCATGGTTTATTCCTCCCTGTACTTGACGATGGGTGCGACAGCCAGCGAAAGCTCTCTTTCCCCCGCCCGGTCAAAGGAAATGCGGATCCGCGCCGTTGCTCCGCTGCCGGAAAGCTCCGTCACCGTCCCCGGGCCGAATTTGGGATGCATCACCCTTTCGCCGGGCGTAAAGATGGCTTCAAGGGCTCCGGTTTTCTCCGCCGCCGGTGCGGCGTTCCCCCCGGAAAAGCCCCGGGAAACCCCCGGAATCCGGTCCAGAGACATGCCATTCAGCGTCAGCTTCGGCTGACCGGGCTGCTTCGGCGGAAGGCTCCTGCGGACGGGTTCGTCCGCGAAGGGTTCCGGGGCCGGCATGCGGTTTCCGGTCCGGGCGGGCACGCCTCTGAAGGGTTCCCTTCGCCATCCGGATCCGGCGGTATCATATCGCGCCGCCATGGGTCTCCGGTTCCGGCGGTTCCCGGTTTCCTCGATCAGGCGCTCCGGAATCTCCTCCACAAACCGGCTGGGATCGTTGTGCTGAAACTGGTTGTACAGCATCCGTTCCGATGCCCGGGTCAGATACAGCGCCCTGCGGGCCCGGGTGATTCCCACGTACATCAGGCGGCGTTCCTCCTCCATCCGCGGCTCGCTTTCCAGACTGCGGGCGGAGGGAAAGATATTTTCTTCCGTCCCGATGATGAAAACATAGTCGAACTCCAGGCCCTTCGCGCTGTGAAGCGTCA
>JAGCBO010000037.1 GCA_017652125.1 Clostridia bacterium
CGTTGGCATTCACCACGTACCAGGACGGAGGATTGACCAGGATGCCATCGGTCTCCGTATGCAGGAAAGCATGGGGAGCGTAGGCGATTTCGAAATCGGGATTCAGCTGCATCAGGGAAGGATCCATCCAGTTGCCCTGGTGATAGAAGGCGGCCTTGCCGTTGGCGAAAGCGGCCAGCTGGCTGTCCTGCGTGCCGTTCAGCAGCATATCCGGATCGCTGTACTTGAAGATCAGCGCCACATACTGGCAGTACTGATGGAAGCGCTCCTCATCCACCTTGCCCTCGAGCACCTGGTCAATGTAGGTGGTATCGTTGCGCTCGTTGCCCACCGTCAGGTAGACATTGAAGTTGTGCAGACCGGTGACCCAGGTCATGCCGGTCGTTGTGCCGGCCACCATGGAAACCACCATGTCCAGACCCAGCTCAGCCTTCATGGAATCCAGCTTCTCAAAGGCGGCCGCATAGGCGTCATAGGTGGTCAGGGTCGCGGGATCGATCCCGGCCTTGTCCAGGATGCTCTTGTTGTAAGCCAGGCCGTAGCCTTCCACAGCCACCGGGAAACCGACGGCCTTGCCATCCACCATGTAGGCGGCGGCGGTGTATTTGGTCCACTCCGCGCCGGACTGATCCGCGATCTTGTCCTTCCAGAGCTCATAGCTGCTGGGGCCTTCGATGACGAAGATGTCAGGCTCCCGGCCGGACTGCATTTCGCTCTTCAGCACGGTGTTGTAGTCGGAAGATCCGCCGCCGGTGAGAACCTTGACCGGAACGCCGGTCTTCTCTTCATACACCTTGGCAAACTCTTCCATCTGGGAGGTGATTTCCACCTTGTTCTGGCAGATCACCAGATCGGCCAGGGCGGAAACCGCTGTCAGCATCAGAGCCAGGGTCAGGATAATCGCTACGATTTTCTTCATGGGCATACCCTCCTTCATAATTTGGCCGAAGCCGTGTTTGATAACGGACAACTGTCGTTCCAAAGTCTCCCTGAGCCGGATTGTTTTTCCTCTGTTTGTCCTAAACGGCAATCGAAAACGTTACCAATAGCATGTCCATATTCTATTCGCTTCCATGCTGTTTGTCAATATGTTTTCTGTCCGAAAAAATAATAAACCCGCCGCGCGGGCGCGCGGCGGGCAGAAGACCGGATTTGGGGATTACTGGGCAGCCTTCCAGGCGTTGTACTGATTCTGGAACTCGGCCAGCACTTCCTGATAGCCGGCGCCATCCAGAGCAGCCTGGTAAGCAGCGATCGTGGATTCGACATCAGCCGCCGCCACGCCGCCGTTCTCCAGCTGGAAGCCATACTGCTCAAACAGGGCCGCGCAGGCGGTGTAAGCAGCATTCACGGGCTCCTTGTTGAAGCGGAAGCCCGCCGCGCAGGAGGTCTCAGCGCCGCCGTTGAACGCATCGTACAGATCCGCCTTGTTGTCGGGCTCGTTGTCCAGAGGCGTTACGATGGTCGCGTTGGCAGACTCCCACATGCTGTGGTTGTACTTGTCGCTGTGCTGGGTCACATGGGGGATCTTCTGATCCGCGGTCTGAGTGTACTCGAAGTCTTCGCCTTCAATACCGAAGGTGTAGATATCCGCCAGCTTGGAGTCGGTGTAGAGCAGGCCCAGGAAATCGATGGCCGCCTTCGCCTGTTCCTCGGTGCTGTTCGCGGTGATGCAGTAGCAGCTGCCCAGAGCGGAGGTGCTGTGAGCGAACCGGGGCGCGATGGGCTGCATGACCACTTCCTGCTTATAGCGGGAGTTGGCTTCAGCGTTCACGGGGATATCGGTCCACCAGGAGATGGCCCAATCCTTGCTCTGAGTGGTGGTGTCGGTGGTCACCTTGGTGGCTTCGTCTTCAGAGACATAGCCCTTCTCGGCCCAGTCCGCCATCAGCTTGCAGAACTCGAGATATTCAGGGGTCTGAATGGTGTCAACCACTTCGTTGGTCTTGCGGTCCACAGCGAAGAAGTTGGTGGAAGCGTCCGCAGTGAAGAAATCGAAGGAACCGATGTACCAGCGATAGAACATAGCGGTCTTCTGGGTAAGGAAGGGATACTTCAGCCCTTCGTTGTAAGCATCCTCGAGCATGGGCTCAAGATCGGCCAGCGTCTTCACCGTGGTGATATCCCAGTTGTACTTGTCCACCAGATCCTTGCGGAACATGACATCGTAGCCTTCCACGTTGTCCTTGTACACGGGGACGAAGTAGTTCTTTCCGCTGTACTTGGTGGCTTCCCACTGGCCTTCGCTCATGGAGCCGTACAGGGCGGTGCCGGGCAGCAGATCGGTGATGTCATAGACAGCATTGGCGGGAACCAGATCGTTGGTGCCGATGGTGCTTTCCCAGGAAGCCGTCCACAGCAGGTTGATTTCCTTGTTGGCCAGGGCCAGGTTCGCCTTCTCGGTGTACTCGCCGGAGCCGATGTCCGTCAGTTTGATTTCAACATTCAGACCTTTTTCGGCGATGTAAGCGTTGATGGCAGCTTCAACCTTCTTCACCTGATCAGCGTCAGGAGTCGCAACGTTGAAGGAGCAACGGGTCAGGTTGATGACAACCTTGTCCTCCGCGCCGGCAAAGGACATAACGCCCAGTACCAGAGCCAAAGCCAGAACCAGAGATACGATTTTCTTCATGGGTCAGGATCCTCCTTTAAATTTTTATTCCAAAGCAGCTCTTTTCTGAGCCGCCCGAAATACTCAGCCTTTCACGGAACCGACGGTCAGACCTTTGATAAAATACTTCTGGAAGAAGGGGTAAATCACCATGATCGGCCCGATTACCACGATCACCGTCGCCATTGTGGATGAATACTGCGGAATGGTATCCCCCATCGCCGCCCGGGCTGCCGCCGGCACGTTATTGTTGTTCAGCAGGAACTCGATGCTCTTCTGAATGTTGATCAGCAGCAGCTGCAGGGGTTTCTTGCTGTTGGTGGTGATATAGATCAGCGCGTTCTGCCAGTCATTCCAGTAGGCCGTCGCCATCATGAAACCAACCGCGGCCAGGGAAGGCTTCAGCAGAGGCAGGGTGATCTGGAAGAAGGTCCGGTAATCGCCGGCGCCGTCAATGGTGGCCGCCTCCATCAGCTCGCCCGGAATACTGTTGGCGATATAGGTCCGCAGAATGATGACGTTCATCGTGGTCACCATCAGCGGAAGAATCAGCAGCAGCAGGCTGTCCTTCAGGCCATACCAGCTGGTGAAAACCACGTAGCCCGCCAGCTGGCCTCCGTTGAACAGCATGGGGATCAGCAGGAAGATCGAGAGGAATCTCGCCAGCCTGAAATGCGGGCGGGAGATGGAATAGGCGTACATACTCATGACCAGCAGGCCGCCAAAGGTCCCCACTACGGTGATCAGAATCGTCACCCCGTAGGAAGTAAGCAGCTGGTTGCCATACCGGAGAACGGAATTCATTCCGTCCATGCTCCATTGCCCGGGGACGAAAGAGAAACCGTTCTGGTTAATCCACATTTCATCCGTAAAGGCGGAAATGAAAACCAGCAGAACCGGGGCAAAGCAGAACACGGTAAAGATCAGGACGCAGATCAGCAGAATGATCTGCCCGACGCCGATCTTCTTCCGGCCGGTGCTGATCTTCATCTTATGGGCGGGATTCTTCGAAGTCACTGTACTCATCGTCTTTCCTCCTCTCCGCTCATCAGAACAGCGCGCCTTCCGGCTCAATCCTGCGAACCGTGAAGTTCGCCACCAGCATCAGCAGAAGACCCACCACAGACTGGAAGAAGGAAGCGGCAGCCGTATATCCGAAGTTGGAAGAATGCAGAATCTGATTCAGCACATAGGAGTCAATGACCTGCGTCGTACTGTACAGAGCGCCGTTATTCCGGGTCACCTGATAGAACAGACCGGTATCGGAGCGCATCACGTTGCCGACGGAAAGCAGCAGCATGACTGTGATCATGGGAATCAGAGACGGGATGGTGATGTGCCGGATCTGCTGCCATTTATTCGCGCCGTCGATATCCGCCGCCTCATACAGCGCCGTATCGATGCCGGCCAGGACGGACATATACAGGACGGAGCCGTAACCGGTATCCTTCCAGATCTTCACGATCAGGAGGATCCAGGGCCAGAATCCCGCCGTGGAATAAAAGCGGGTACGGGTTCCCAGCAGGTGATTGATCAGACCGGTGCGGGAATCGATGAAGGCGAACACGATGAACTGCACCGCGGCATAGGAGATGAATACGGGAATGATCATCAGGGTCTGCATCGTCTTGCCCATTTTTTTGAAGGCCAGCTGATCGATACAGATCGCGATCGTCACGTTCAGCACCGTGCCGACCACCGTAAATAACAGGTAGTACAGCACCGTGTTGCGCGTCATGGTCAGGAAGGTATCCTTGGATTTAATCAGAAACTCAAAGTTCCCGAGCCCTGCCCAGTCGCTCCCGAAGATGCCCTTGGAATAGTCAAAATTCTTGAAGGCCATCACCAGACCGGACATGGGAACATACATGATAAAGAGCAGGATCAGGAACGCAGGGAGCGCCATAACCACATGGGCGCGATGCTTCCAGGTATTGCTGAAGAAATCCTTCAAAACTATCTCCCCTTCAATATCTATCTGTAATGGATCCTTGAATCCGATTCAAGGCCCGTTCGGCGTAAAGTAGTATACATCCGATCGAACAAATTTGCAAGCCACAAGATGTTGAAAAGCCTTGATTTACCTTAATAGAAGGGGTTTTGCGGCCTGTATTGGAAACGTTTGCAATTTCGTATTTTCAACGGTTCTGCCTTCCGCTCCGTTCCGGCAGTTTCCGAGCAAAAAAATTTTTCCGCAGGCCGGCGGCATCCACCGGAAACGTTCACAATCCACCATTTCTTTTCATCTCTCCCCTGTGAACCACAAGATCTTGTGGCATCAAAAATGCCCGCCGAAAACGGCGGGCAAGAGGGTACGGTAAATGATGAAGTTTCGGGGCAGTTTTCCTTATTCCTTGACGCCGCCCAGGGCTACGCCGGCGATAATGTACTTGCTGAGGGCGAAATACACGATGATCAGCGGCAGCGCCGTCAGGGTCAGGCCCAGATAAATGGAGCCGAATTCCGTGCGGTAGATATCGCCGCGCAGCTCCTGCACCATCATC
>JAGCBO010000038.1 GCA_017652125.1 Clostridia bacterium
ACTTAAAGGTCAGCCTGAACTCTGGCAAACTGCCCAAAGAACGTCATCAGTTCACTTTCTTTCCGCTGAAATACACATCCCGCGGCAGGTTGTAACTGAATCCCTCGTGCTCCGCCGTGAGCAGGTCATTGTCGAACACCAGGAAGTCCGCGTCCTTGCCAGCCTCGATGGAACCCTTGGAGGCCTCGATGCCGAGCTGCTTCGCGCCGTTGATGGTAAATCCCAGCAGCATTTCCTCTATGCTCATTCTCTCGTCGACAGGAGGAAATACAGCGGTAGTTCTGTTGTATTCCTGTATCCGGGTTTTCTCGCTTCTCAGTCGTGTCATTCCGACTTCCATGCCAAGATACGGATTCCAGGATGTGAAATCTCCGAAGGCGATGTTATCGCTGGACCATGCCACCATTGCGCCGGTGTCCCAAACCGTTCTGCAGCGGAACTGCTTTCTGGCGCGCTCCTCCCCGAGCCAAACAGCACTTATGCTGGGGTCGTCGGCATGCCACCACGGGGTATAATTCGCAAATACGCCCAGCTTCGCAAAGCGATCCAGATCCGCGTCGTCCTGAATCTCCAGATGGGCGCAGGTGACGCGCACATGGAAGCTATCTCCGAGTTCCTTTCTGGCCAGCTCTACGCCGTCCAATGCCACGCGGGACGCGCGCTCGCCGACGGTGTGCAGGTGAAGATCCAGGTCCGCCTCATTGAGCTGCTTCAAAAGCTCCGCCATTTCCTCTGCGGTGAGGGCGGTAGACCCCAGCGTATGGATATCCGTGTAGGGCGTGACCATGGCCGCGGTATGGATCTTCTGGGTGCCGTCCATGAAAATCTTCAGGGTATGGACCTTCAGGTGCTCCGTATTATATTCACGCTGGAAACGCTTTAGCTCCCGCAGGCCTTCTTCAACTTCCCGGTACGAGGCGATCACATAGCAACCGTCGATATAAATAGGCAGCTTTCCCGCTCTGTCCAGTTCGCACAAGCGCTTGTAAACTTTCCCATGGAACTTGGGATCTCCCGGAATGCCCGCGTCAAAGACGCCCGACACGCCAAACTTCACGGAAAACTCAATCCAACGGTTAATCGCCGCGTCAACCTGTTCATCGGTCAACTCCATTGAGCTGTCGAGAATGACCGGAATTTCTGTCGAACCCTCATACATATTTCCGGTAACATGCCCGTCCTTGCGCACATAGAAGGCGAGGCCCGGCACGGGGTCCGGCGTATCGTCCGTAATGCCGTGTCTGGCAAGAATCCTGGAGTTTGCCCACACGCTGTGACATTCCGCTTCCTGAACCAAAAGCTCAGCATCCGGGCAGATCACATCGAGATCTTCTTTTATGATATCGTCCCCATTCAGGACCTTTTTCTCCATCATGAATCTGTAGCGTTTTTCACCGGGATGCTTGCGGATATAGTCCGCCATGATGTCCAGCGCTTCCTGTTTGCCGTTGCACTCAATGCGTTCGCCCATATCCGCATACTCAAATCCAACTGGCAGGGTTACATGGACATGGCTGTCGATGATGCCGGGCATGATGAATTTTCCACCGAGATCGGTAACTTCGCCATCATAGGCCGCAAGACCGGCCTCGTCGCCCACATAGACGAATTTGCCGTCCTTTACCGCAAGAGCAGTCGCCTTCGGATTGTCCTTGTCCGATGTGAAAATCTTCGCGTTCTTGATGATCTGATCTGCCTTCATGCTTATTCTCCTTTTGTTTAGAATGATTCTTTATATTGGATTCTTCCAGGCAGACTGCCCGAAGCGGGGCGGACTGCCCAAAGGACACGCTCAGTTCACTTTCTTTCCGCTGAAATACACATCCCGCGGCAGGTTGTAACTGAATCCCTCGTGCTCCGCAGTGAGCAGGTCATTGTCGAATACCAGGAAGTCCGCGTCCTTGCCGACCGCGATGGAGCCCTTGGAGGTCTCGATGCCGAGCTGCTTCGCGCCGTTGATGGTAAATCCCAGCAGCATTTCCTCTATGCTCATTCTCTCGTCGACAGGAGGAAATGCCGCAACGGTTCTGCTGGCTTCCTCAAATCTGGTCTTCTCATTGATCCAGCGCGTCATGCCCACCTCCATGGCAAGGTAAGGGCTCCAGTTCCAGAAATCGCCGTAAAAAACCTCATCGCTGGACCAGGTCACAAGCGCGCCGGTGTCCCAGATCGTCTTGCAGCGGAACATGGAATGGGCACGATCCTCTCCGATAAACGTGGGCCAGTACGCGATAGGATTGCCACCCACGTTGCCGCTGTGCCACCACGGCGTAAAGTTGGCGATGACGCCCAGCTTTGCAAAGCGATCCAAATCTGCGTCATCCTGAACCCACAGATGGGCACAGGTGACCTTTACACGGAACCTGTCTCCCAATATCTTCCGGGCCAGCTCCACGCCGTCCAGTACCACGCGGGACGAGGCCTCCCCCACGGTGTGCACGTGAAGATCCAGCCCTGCCTCATTGAGTTCTTTCAGGATTTCGGCGACCTGCTGAGCGTTAAAGGCCGAGGCCCCTAACACGCCGGTATCCACATAAGGCGTGACCATCGCTGCAGTCTCGATCTTCAGGGTACCGTCCATGAAGATCTTCAGCGTGTGGACCTTCATGTGCTCCGTGTCAAACTCGTCCCGGAATCGCTTCACCCCCTCCAGGGCCTCCTTCATTTTCCTCGGCTGGGTGAGCACATAGCATCCGTCGACGTAGACCGGCAGCTTTCCCTTCCTGTCCAGCTCGCGCAGATAGGCATAGATCCGCTCATTGGCCCCGTTGTGCTCCGGGAACCCGGCGTCGAAGACACAGCTCACGCCATACTTTATGGAGGCGTCAAGCCAGCGAAGGACTGCCGTGCTGATTTGCTCGTCCGTCAGGTCATTTACGCCGTCGAAGAGGATGGGCCAGCTTGCGGTTTCATACGAGTTTCCTGTCACGTGCCCGTCCTTGCGCACGAAATAGGCGAGCCCCGGCACCGGGTCCGGCGTGTCGTCGGTAATTCCATACGCCTCAAGGACCTTGGAGTTCACCCAGTTACTGTGCACTTCCCCCTCCAAAACCACGATCTCCGCGTCCGGGCAAATCGCGTCGAGGTCTTCCTTGGCGAAATCCTCGCCATTCAGGTCGGCTTTCTCTACCATGAACCTGTAGCGCCTCAGGCCGGGATTGTTCTTGATATATTCCGCCATAAAGGCCAGACAGTCCTTTTTGGTGTCACACATGACGGGCACACCCAAATCTGTGTACTCGAATCCGACGCCTGTGGTTATGTGGACATGGCTGTCGATGATGCCTGGTATGATGAATTTCCCGCCAAGATCGGTGGCATCACCATCATAGGCAGCAAGGCCGGCCTCGTCGCCCACATAGACAAACTTTCCGTCCTTTACCGCAAGGGCGGTCGCCTGTGGATTGTCCTTTTCCGATGTGAAAATCCTTGCGTTCTTGATGATTTGGTCTGCCTTCATTTGAATACTCCTTGTACAGAACTTATCCTTGCTATTTTATCGGTTTTATTCCGCCGGGGTCAAGGGGGGGTGCCGGAGTCTCAACCCCTCCCTTGCCATTCCTGCTTGCTTTTGTGACGGCACCGGGTTATCATATAATATAATATGGAGGCGGATTGATCCCATGAATACCCTGTTTGCGGAGACATTGAGAAACCTGAGAACAAAAAAGGGCCTTTCTCAGAATCAGCTTGCAAGCCTGATGTTCGTCAACAATACCACAATTTCCAAATGGGAAAATGGCATTCATTTGCCGGATGTCGCCATGATTACCCGTCTTGCTCGGGTCCTGGAAGTGGACGTCGGCACGTTGTTCTCCACTGCGTCCAAGAGCGACGAATCTCCCAAAATCATCATGGTGGAGGACAACAAACCCATCCTCAACTACAATCTGAAGATTCTGGAGGAGGTCGTGCCGAACGCGATGATCGCGGGCTTTAACAAGCCGAAGATGGCGGTAGAATACGCGAAAGCGAACCGGGTCGATCTGGCCATTCTGGATATCGAGCTGGGAACGGCCAGTGGCCTTGACCTCTGCCGAAGTCTGCTTGAAATCAATCCCTGCACCAGCGTGGTCTATCTGACCGCCTATCCCGACTATTCACTCGACGCATGGGACACCGGCGCCTGCGGCTTTATGGTCAAGCCTCTAACCTCGGAAAGCGTTCGCAGGAAGCTAAAAATGCTGCGCTTTCCTTTTGCGATGGGAGGGTCGGACGCATGAGCCATTGGTCCGAGGTCTTCTACTTCTCCATCATCAGCGCGGCGCTGTTGTTAAGTATGGTGGGATTGTGGTTCACCGCTGTCATGCCCGGGATCGACCGTTGGGGCAAGCGCTTTTTCCTGTGCTTTTTTTCCGTCCTGATGGTATGTTGTTTTTCCGGTTTCATCGAATTGATTCTCTCCCATTATCCCGTTCCAGGCGCAGCCATATCTATCGTGGTGTTTATTGAACTCCTGTCCCTCTCGCTGCCGCTGCCCATGTTGACGGCTTATATGCTGCACGCCTGCGGAGAAAACACGCGCTCGAGCAGGCTCTTTCACGCCGCGCTTGGCTTGCTGGCAGTCTATTTTTTCGTGCTTGCAAGCGCTCCGTTCAACGGGGTTTTCTCCTATGCCACAGCGGATAACCAGGATTACCGAGGCCCCCTATACGCGCTTTTGCTGCTGCCGTTGATCGCGATCCTGTTGCTGAATCTCTGGGGCGCGGTACGACGCCGGGCGCGGATGTCCCATAAGGCCTTCCTCAGCTTCGTCATCGCCCAGGCGCCAATGACGGTTGCGTTGCTCGTGATGCTGTTTGTCGATGCTCTTCCGCTTTTTGACATCAGCTACGTCCTCTCCGCGCTCGCCATGTATAGCTTCATACTGTCCGATCAGATCGAACAGGACCTGCGCCATCAGCGTGAAATCGCCCATGAACGCGCCAGCGTCTTGGTGCTACAAATGCGGCCGCATTTCATCTATAATACCCTGATGAGCATCCACAGCCTTTGCAGTCTCGACCCGCAGATGGCCCAGCAGATTACGATGGATTTTACCAACTATCTGCGCAGGAATTTCAACGCCGTCGCCAGTGACAGCACGATTCCTTTTTCAACGGAACTGGAGCACACCCGTGCCTACCTGGCCGTAGAACAGGCGCGGTATGACGACATGCTTGTCGTGGATTACGATACGCCGTTTACCCGTTTCCGCTTGCCGCCGCTGACGCTTCAGCCCATCGTAGAAAACGCCGTCAAACATGGTATGGATCTGGATTCCGACCCGTTGTGCATATCCATCCGAACGCGATACACAGATGTCGGCACCGAAATCATCGTGGAGGACAACGGAATCGGCTTTGATCCCTCTGGCGAGAGCGAACCGCATATCGCCCTGAAGAACATCCGGCAAAGGCTTGAAATGATGTGCGGGGGCACCCTGGAACTCACATCGCGAGAAGCAGGCGGAACCAGGGTCACAATCAGGGTACCGCTCAAGAATGAGGAATAGACCCTCGAACCTACAAAGCTGTATAGCACATGCTTTCGAGAAACAAATAACAAATGTAACAACAACATGGTGCCCTGCCTCCGAAGAAGCAAAGCGCCATGTTCATTTGTATTTATGCATCAACCTCCATCCCGACGGTCAGCGTCCAGACCATCCGCTTCTTGTCCATCACCATCACGCTGTCCACCAGCACCGACCGCTGGGCGGAGTCTCGATGATGGCGGGATACAGGATGGAGGGAATAATCACAAAAAAACCAGTGGAGAGATGAATAGCTGTCTCTCCACTGTATCTGTCTGTCAGCACTGATTACAACACCCACGGTATGGAATCTTCCATATCGGAATCGTCGTCCAAGAAGGCTGTGTTCAAGTCAAATCATGCCACCTGCGCTTTAAGCAGAGCAAGTACATATTCCTTAGTGACTTTGAATTGCTCTGTAATCTTAGTTATGATGTCATTGTCAGAAGCACCCATCAATTTCATTCCAGTAATCGCTCCGGTGATTATATCCTTCTGCTCTTTGCGCTCCATGGCTTTGCACATATCGACACCTCCTGTCTTTTCTTCATACACCAGCTTCAGATTCACAGCCTTGTTCAGAAACTCAGCCGTTTCCCTGTCTATCTTCTTATGATTCGTGGCCATGATGATTGCATCTGCGTCCTCTGACTGATGCTTGATGACCCTCATGGCAAATCCCAAGCCTGTGTGGAATTTATCGAATTCATCATCATCCATATCTGCCGGAGAGATCAGATTCAGCTTATAATCGTTCAGGAAGGGAATCAATCGCTTATCCCTCACGTCCAGCATCTCGAACAGGCTCTTCGGCCCATCCCACGGTTCGTCTCCAAGGTACACAACCGCTGTGATAATCGGGATCAGCTTATCTCCCTTGCGAAGGCCCGATAGGAATTCAGCACTGGTGAGCTTGATTTTCAGCACACCCTCCTCTACTGTCAACTCGCCTTCATCGTCTGCCTCTCCGCATTCTTTCTGATATGACCTCTTGATTTCTGCGATCTGCTTCGAGTATCCGAGCATATCGTAAAGCCCGTCTTTTACAGGCATGCCATAATGCACCTTGTCCTGAAGCTCCGCTCCGAGGATCACATAGATGGCGTTGCCATCCATCATGGCATTCCACATCTTCAGTAGATCACGGTATTTCTGCACCGGAACCCTGGAATTGTTGCCATAGGGCACTGTCAACTCGGTAGTATCCAGTTCCCGTAGCTCTTCCGGCTTTATGACCTGATCTCCATCATACAGCAGATAGTTGAAAGCATCCGCAAAGAACACGCTGTTGGAGAGATACTGTTTTCCTTCTGTGTCTATAGCTCCCAATGCTCTACCTCCTGTCTGCCAGATTGGGTATCAGGATGCCTGGAAAACGGCAATCCGATACATTTATATTATTGCACGAAGCCCGGCTGATCGCAACGGTTTTGCAGAAAGTTTCGGCAACCAAAAACAGACGAGAACCATTCCTCGCCTGAGAGAAGGATACCACAGGCAGGGCTGTTTGGCAAGAGGAGAATCAAGGATATATGTTTCTCTGTGTCTGTATCCGTTGCGGCAACCAAAGCAACCGTGAAAACCGAAAAAAATCGTAAACGATTCATTTCCCTCTCTCTGACAGGGAAATGAAAACGGAAAAATGTTTTGCCTTTGGTTGCCGCAACTTGGTTGTCAACCCCATCAACGAAGAAAGGAGTGTTGCCTGTGTTCGAAAAGGCATTGCCGCTTAAGCCGCAGCAGGAACCACGTACAGAATCTGCTCCGTCAGTTTCTGTTCCGCGGATGACCCTCACGGTCGAGGAAACGGCTGATGAGCTTCATATCTCCCGTCCTGTTGCCTATGAACTGGTTAAGAAACCGGATTTCCCGTCCTTCAGGATTGTTGCCTGAACTGTTTTGAACCGTTTTTGAACTGTTTCAGTACGTAAAACGTGGTAAAAATGTATGAAATTACGTCTGAACATGTCAGATCTGGTAAACAGGGCTGTTTGACAATCCGGTGATAGTGAATCGCTGGAGCCGTTGAAAACAAAAGGATCGGAGGCTCATTTCTGAACCTCCGATCGAGTGAGCCCGGCGGGATTCGAACCCACGACCTTTTGATTCGTAGTCAAACACTCTATCCAGCTGAGCTACGAGCCCACATTGCCGTCTGACGGCTTGAGTATGCTATCACATTCCGAACAGAATGTCAAATCCTTTTTTAGGGGGAATGCGGGAAAATGCGGACGGGCAAAGGTTTTGCTTGAGAAGCCGGTTAAAAATGAGTATACTATTGATCAAGCTTGTTAGGAGGAGGGTCTCTATGTCGATCAGCCAGTCGGTTCTCTCCGCTGTATTCAGCGATGAAACGCCTGCTTACCGTTTTCCCGCTGAACCGAACCCGGGGGATACCGTGACCATCCGGATCCGGGTTGCCGGGAACTGCGCCAGCCGCGTGATGATTCACTACGGCGCCACTACAATGGGCGCGGTCATGCACAAAACGGAGTCAGACACTTATTTTGATTATTATGAAGGGGGGATCGTCTGCGGGAAGAAGGAGATCTCCTATCGGTTTCTGATCGACTGCACGGACGGAACCCATCTGGTTTACGATCAGAGCGGAGCCCGGGTGTGCGACGGCGGCTTTACTGATTTTAATGATCATTACGCATTTCGCTTTATTCCGGGATTCCATGTGCCCGGATGGTCGAAGGGCGCGGTTCAGTACCAGATCTTTACGGATCGTTTCTTCAACGGGGATCCCGGAAACGATGTGGTGGACAATGAATATTACTATACCGTAGGCCATTCAAAGCATCAGGAGAACTGGGACGCGGAACCTACGGACACGGACATCCGGTACTTCTATGGCGGAGATCTGCAGGGCATTCTGGACAAGCTGGATTATCTGCAGGATCTGGGCGTGGAAGTGCTCTATCTGAATCCCATTTTTGTATCGCCCTCCAGCCATAAATATGACTGCCAGGATTATGAACATATCGATCCGCATTTCGGCGTGATTACGGATGACGTGGATCATGTGATGCAGGCCTGGGAGAAGCATAACGGCTATGCGCCCAAGTATATCCGCCGGGTGACCAGCATGGAGAATCTGGAGAAATCCGATGCGCTGTTCGCAAAGCTCTGCCGGGAGCTTCACAGCCGCGGCATGAGGATTATTCTGGACGGTGTGTTCAATCACTGCGGATCCTTCAACAAATGGATGGACTATGAGGGCATCTATCTGGGGAAGGCCGGCTTCCAGCCGGGCGCATTCCAGAGCGTTCACAGCCCGTACCGCTCTTATTTCCGGTTCAATGATTCCGGAAACAGCCGGACTCCGGCTTATGAAGGCTGGTGGGGCTATTCCACCCTGCCGAAGCTGAACTATGAAGACAGCCCGGAACTGCAGGAAACGATCATGAAAATCGTGGAGAAATGGCTTTCTCCTCCCTACAGTGTCGACGGCTGGCGGCTGGATGTGGCGGCGGACCTGGGCCACAGCCAGGCGTTCAACCATACCTTCTGGCGGGAGTTCCGGGAACGGGTCAAGGCGATCAATCCGGACGCGCTGATTGTTGCGGAGCATTACGGAGATCCGGGTTCCTGGCTGGATGGGACGCAGTGGGATACGGTCATGAACTATGATGCCTTCATGGAGCCGGTAACCTGGTTCCTGACCGGCATGGAAAAGCATTCGGACTCCTACCGGGATGATCTTTATCAGAATGGATCCGCCTTCTTCGGGATCATGAAGGATAAAATGGCCTCCCTGGGCTACCTCTCGACGGTCTGCGCGATGAATGAGCTGAGCAATCATGATCATTCCCGGTTTCTGACCCGAACCAACCGGATGATCGGGCGCACGACCACCATGGGTCCGGCCGCGGCATCCGCCGGGATTAACAAGGGCGTTTTCCGGGAAGCCGTGGTGATTCAGATGACCTGGCCCGGAGCTCCGACGATCTACTACGCGGATGAGGCCGGGCAGGTCGGCTGGACCGATCCGGATAACCGGCGCACCTATCCCTGGGGCCATGAGGATCAGGGCCTGATTGATCTGCATCGGGAGCTGATCGCCCTGAGAAAACGCTATCCGGTTCTGAAGGACGGCGGACTGAAGCCGCTGCTGGAGGATTACGGACGAATCGCGTATGCCCGTTTCAGCCGGACGGAGAGAACGGTAATCGCGATTAACAATACAAGCGGCGTGACGGATTTCCGTCTGTTCGTACGGGACGCGGGAGCCCAGGAGGGAGAAGTCTGGCACCGGCTGTTCCAGACCACGGAGGACGGTTTTGTCACAGAAGATGAAAAATGGGGTCCGGTTCAGGACGGATTTATTGCGTTTAATCTTCCTCCGTTTTCCGCGGCTGTGATCGGAAACAGACGGGAGGATCCCGAACCGGTCAAAGCGGCTGAGGATGATGAAGAAATAATTGACTTTGAATCTGAAGCAGAGGTATAATATCCAGGCTATCGGATTTCCGAAAAATATGACAAGGAGGGGACGTCATGGACGCTGGGAGTAGCAGCGGCATACCGGTTGGGCGATGTCTGCAGAATTCAGGCGCCGTGGCGTTTCTGTCTGCAGAATGATGAGTTCAACGGATCACCGTTGAGCCGGTCTCCGCTCGCCGTGCATGCCATATTGCTTCCGGTAAAAGGTAATCCTGAAAAAGACAGGAGGAAGCGAACATGCCAGAGCATAACGTTACAGTTGAAAACACCTTACAGACTCTGTTAACAGAAAAAAAGTACTCGACGATCCGGGATATCCTTGTGACCATGAATCCCGCGGATATTGCGGCGGTTTTTTCCGGTGTTGACCCGGAAAAACTGCCGCTTCTGTTCCGCCTGCTTCCGAAGGAGCTGGCCGCGGAAAGCTTCGTCGAGATGGAGAGCGAGGAACAGGAGGCGCTGATCCGGGGCATCAGCGACAAGGAGCTGCGCCAGGTTATGGACGAGCTGTATGTCGACGATGCGGTGGATATCGTCGAGGAAATGCCGGCCAACGTCGTCCAGCGGATTCTGGCCCAGGCGGATCCGGAAATGCGCAAGGAGATCAACGAGATCCTGCAGTATCCGGAGGATTCCGCGGGTTCCGTGATGACCACGGAATATGTCAAGCTGACCCCCGGCATGACGGTGGGGGACGCCATTCTCCGCATCCGGCGCACCGGGGTGGACAAGGAGACGATCTATACCTGCTATGTGCTGGATAACCGGCTGCTGGTGGGCACGGTGAGCGTGAAGAGCCTTCTTCTGGCGCCGAACGACCTGCAGACCATCGACAGCATCATGGAGAGCAACCTGATTACGGTAACCACCCATACCGACCAGGAAGAAGTGGCCCGGATGATGAGCAAATACAACCTGCTCGCCATCCCGGTGGTGGACGGCGACAACCGGATGGTCGGTATCGTGACCTTCGATGACGCCATGGACGTTGTTGAAGAAGAGACCACCGAGGACATGGAGATCATGGCCGGTATGACGCCGAGCGACAAGACCTACCTGAGGTCTTCTCCGTTCGATCTGTTTAAGCACCGGATCCCCTGGCTGGCCCTGCTGATGGTATCGGCTACATTTACAGGCCTGATCATCTCCAACTTTGAAGAGAAGCTGGCCGCGATGGTCTGCCTGACCGCCTTTATCCCGATGCTGATGGATACCGGCGGAAACTCCGGTTCCCAGAGCTCGGTGACGGTGATCCGTGCCCTGTCCCTGGGCGAGCTGGAATTCCGGGATCTGGGCAAGGTAATCTGGAAGGAAATCCGGACCGCGCTGATGTGCGGCCTGGTGCTGAGCGTGCTGTGTTTCGCCAAAATCATGCTGGTGGACAAGATGATGCTGGGCACCCAGGATGTAAACTATATGGTGGCGCTGGTGGTGGGACTCACCATGGCGGTGACCGTGCTTTGCGCGAAGGTGGTGGGCTGTACGCTGCCGATGCTGGCGAAAAAGCTGGGCTTCGATCCGGCGGTGATGGCCAGTCCGTTTATTACGACGATCGTGGATGCCCTGAGCCTGCTGGTCTATTTCGGGATTGCTACGGCCCTGCTCCATCTGTAACCGGGATGATCGCATGAGCAGCACCAGGAAAAATGCCGCGTATAACGTGGCTTACCGCATGTTCTCCGTTCTGCTGCCGCTGGTGACAGCGCCCTATCTGTCCCGGACGGTGGGAACGGAAGGCGTAGGCCTGTACTCCCTGGCATGGAGCGTCAGCTATATTTTCTGCCTGATCGGCATGCTGGGTCTGAATGATTACGGCGTGCGGGCCATTGCCAAGGTCCGGGATGAGCCGGAAAAGCTGAACAGAACTTTTTCCGCCATCTGGCAGATGCAGCTGCTGGTGGCGGGCGTAACCCTTCTGCTGTGGTTTGGATATGTATTTCTGGCGGCCGGGGAAGAGCGGATCATCGCGCTTCATCTGACCTGGATGAGCGTCAGCTGTCTGTGCAATTTTGACTGGTGCCTGATGGGGCTGGATCAGTTTAAACCGATTGCCCTGCGCAATACTTTTGTGAAAATTGCCGCGGCGGTCTGCGTGTTTCTGCTGGTCCGGCGAAAGGAAGATCTGTGGATTTACGCCGCGGCCTGGAGCCTGTCCACTCTGGCGGGCTGCCTGAGCTGTGCGGTTACCCTTCGCGGTCGGGTAAGCTTTCGCCCGGTTCCGTTCCGGGAAAGTCTGCGCCATATCGGCCCCTGCGCGGTGCTGTTTATTTCGGTCATGGCTGTGAATATTTACCGCACCATGAACAAGGTGATGGTGAGCACCATCGCCGGGGTCGCGGAGAACGGATTATATGAAAACGCGGAGAAGATCATCTATTGCCTGAGCGGTTTTATCTCCGCGATCGGAACCGTGATGATGCCGAAAGTGTCCCATATGGTCAAAATGGGGGAGAAGGAACGGATCCGCCGGCATATCGACCGCAGCATGAATCTGGTCCTCTGCATGGTCAGCGCCATGGCCTTCGGTGTCGCGGCGGTGGCGGACCGTTTCGCGCCCTTGTTCTACGGCGGGGACTTCGCTTATTCCGGGGCGCTGATGGCTCCGCTTGGCTTCACCCTGATCATGATCGGCTTTGCCAATGTCATCCGCACGCAGGTCGTGCTGCCCCAGGGACGGGATACCGTTTTTGTGAAAAGCGTCTGCTGCGGGGCCGTTGTGAATCTGGCCGCAAACGCGCTGCTGATTCCCGGGCTGAAAAGCATGGGCGCTGTCATCGGAACGCTGCTGGCGGAGATGACGGTGCCCGTGGTGCAGTATATCATTTTGCGAAAGGACCGGGAGCTGGAATATCCGAAATATCTGAAATATACCGGCGTATATGCCGTGATCGGCATGATCATGCTGCTGGCCGTGAAGGGGATCGGGCTGCTTCTTCCGGAAGTCTCCTGGATCAGTCTCGGCGTTCAGACCGCTGCCGGAATGGCCGTATACGCGGTGCTGACGCTGGGATACTGGAAGATCAGCGGAACGGTCCAGGTTTCCGATCTGCTTTCACGGTCCTGAGCGGCCGGGAGATTTCCTGCCGGAAGAAGATTCCTTATTTTGCGGGATAATACCGGCCGTAGATAAATTCGTGAAGCATCTCAACGCTTTCCTGGAAATTCTTGCTGTTCATGAAGACAACGCTGTCTCCGTTGACGGTTTCATAACTCCAGGCCTTTTTCCCGCTTCGGTTCTGATCCATCGGAATACGGAACTGGGAGATCAGGGTTGCGTTTTCTTCTCCTAATCTGGATGTAATGCCGGACTGCAGAACTTTGGTCATCAGATCCCACACGGTGCTCGGATTGAGATTGGTGGACACATAGTCCAGGCATTCGCTGAACAGATCCAGGAGGGAAATGCCGGAAGACTTGTCCAGCGCTTTCTGCATCAGCAGGTCGAGCAGATGACGCGTGCGGGCTGTGCGCCCCCAGTCGCCGTTGATGTCGCTGTCATATTTTTTCTTCAGGGAGCTTCTGATCCGGGCGTACATCAGCGCCTGCAGTCCGTCCAGATGCTGCACGCCGGCTTCCACCTTCAGCTTCTGACGCGCGGCCTTGCGTTCCTTTGTGTCATAGGTATTCAGCATTTTTCCGGCATTTTTGTCGATATAGGCATTGATATGATAGGCTTCGCCTTCGTTCAGATCCACGTCAATCCCGCCCATGGAGTCGATAATGGCCACGACGCCGTAGAAATTGATCGCCACATAATACTGGACGTTCATTTCGAAATTGTGATTGATCGTCTGAAGCGTCCGGTCCGGGAAATCATGGAAAATCCTGTTTTCATAATAGCCGTAGGAATTGGTGATCTTGGACTTCATATATCCGTTGCTGGTGGGAATCTCCACGAGGGTATCGCGCAGGAAGGAAGTCAGCTTGATGGGATTGACCTGATCCTCCGGATTCAGGGAGAGAATGATCTGCACATCCGCGTGCTTCACGCTGTTTTTATCGGCGTTATCCTGCAGATCCTCGGCGCGGCTGTCCAGTCCGATCAGCAGAATATTGATCACGTTTGCGGGCAGATTCGGGTTGATTTCCAGAGAGCCGGTATTCACGTTATAGGGCTCGAACTCGAAGGAATCCAGGGATTGCCCGATTTTTTCCAGCTCCGCCAGATCCTCGTCGGACAGCGAGGGCTTCTCCTCGTCATCCAGATCGACATTTTCGACAATTTCCTCAATTTCCAGATCATCATCATCCCCGTTTTCAGCCAGAACCGGGATTGCCTGGAGAAGCATCAGGGATAAAACCAGCAGAATGGACAGGATCCGTTTCATGAAGTACCTCCTTTATGGTTGAGAGTCAGAAGGATGATTCAGTTCGTCCAGAGTCATTTCGAAAGCGGGCAGGAAGTCCCGCAGAAAATCCTGAACCTCCGGGAGATCGAAGCGGGCCAGGGAGGAGCGGATGTTTTCGGCGGCATAGTCAAACTCATGATTTCCGGCCCGTTTTTCCTCCAGACATTTGATGTAGGCGGCGATTTTATCCGCAGCCTTGACCACATTCCGGTCATATCCGGATTCCGGCTGAAAATAGGGCTCCCATGATGAACGAAGATCCCCGGGCAGCAGGGCCAGCAGCCGGGAGGCGGAAAGGTCTTCCAGCCGGCGGTAGGCTCCCCTCAGTTCATCATTATAATACTTTACCGGGGTGGGCAGATCACCGGTCATCACCTCGGTCGCGTCGTGATACACGGCCAGGGAGAGGACATGCTCCGGATTGGTTTCCCGTCCATACCGTTCACGGCCGATCACCGCGATCCCGTGGGCGATCATGGCGACCTGCAGAGAATGTTCCGCGTCGTTTTCCGGCTGCGTATTGCGCATCAGGCTCCATCTGGAGATCAGCTTCAGCCGGGACAGGTAGGCAAAAAAAGGAAAAACCATCATCCTGCTCCTTCCTCACAGTAACGGCTTATTATATCTTTTTCCGCCCGGTTATTCAAGGGAAACAAAAAACGCCGGGAAAACCCGACGCCGCAGACCGGGGGTGAACAGCTCAAAGATCTTTCAGCTCCTTCAGGCACTGCCTGCAAACCAGCTTCTCCTTAAAAGAAGTCAGGCCGCGGCTTTCTCCGCAAAAAGAACAGTTCGGTTCATACTTCCGGAGAAGAATCGCGCTGCCGTCCACACTGATTTCCAGCAGATCTTTTGTATGGATATCCAGCGTACGGCGAAGTTCGATGGGAATTACGATGCGCCCAAGAGAATCCAGCTGACGGGTTACACCGGTGGTCTTCATGGTAAGAACCTCCTTTGGCAGAAGGTGTCACTCCTTCCTGAACAGTATAATTTTCAATGAATTACGTGTCAAGTTATTTATTTCTACAAATTGTATATTTTTTTTCAGACGCTCCTTTCAGACGGTTTTTCGGCATGCGCAGCCGGTCGTTGCCAAAAATTTTGCTTTGTGTATAATGGAGGAGCCTGATTATCAGAAGGATCATTGGAAGGAGCGGGGAAAATGGCGCTGAATGTTGCGATTGACGGTCCGGTTGGCGCGGGAAAATCTTCGGTGGCGGATGAGGCCGCGAAGCGGCTTGGGATTCTGCATCTGGATACGGGAGCCATGTATCGGGCGCTGGGGCTGACCGCGCTTCGGAGAGGTGTGGATCCGGCGGATGAGAAAGCGGTGACGGCGCTTTGCCTGAATTTGCCTGTCACGGTGTCATACAGCGGGGACGGACAGCATACTTTTGTTGAAGGAGAGGATGTGACCGGGCTGATCCGGACGCCGGAGGTCAGTATGGCGGCCTCCACGGTCAGCCGGTACAGCGAGGTTCGCAAGGCGATGGTACGCCTGCAGCAAAAGCTTGCCGCCGAAACGGATATGCTGGTCGACGGCCGGGATATCTGTACGACGGTGCTGCCCCGGGCGACTGCGAAGATCTTCCTGACCGCCAGCCCGGAAGAGCGGGCCAGGCGCCGTTTTCTGGAAATGCAGGCGAAAGGAATGCCCGACTCCTATGAGCAGGTGCTGGAGGAACTCAGACGGAGGGACGACCAGGACATGCACCGGGAGGTGGAGCCCCTGCGGCAGGCGGAGGACGCCGTGCTGGTGGATTCTTCCAACCTGACGTTTGAGGAAACGGTGGAGCGGATCCTGGCGATCGTGGAGGAAAAGAGGCATGGGTGAAAAACGCTCCTTTCTGTACGAAACGGTACGGGGTCTTTCGTGGCTTGTATGCCATACGGTGATGCCTGTTGTTTTTCACGACAGGGAAAAGCTGGACCGGGAAGCGCCCTATATCCTGATCGCCAATCACCAGCACGCGCTGGATCCGGTCGTAATGGCCCTGGGGGTCCGGGGCCGGCAGGTGGTTTTCCTGGCCAAAAAGCAGCTGGGGAGCAACCGGGCGGCGGCCTGGGCGCTGAAAAGGGTGCACTGCATTTTTGTGGATCGCCACAATATGGATATGGAAGCCATGCGGGCCTGTGTCAGAGCCATCCGGGAAAGGAGAATTCTGGTGATTTTTCCGGAAGGCACCCGCCATCATGAGGGCCAGATGGAACAGATAGAAAGCGGCACGGCGCTGCTGACCATGCGGAGCGGGGTCCCGCTGATTCCCATGTACATTGAACGGAAGCTGAGCCTTTTCCGCCGGAACCACGTCTATGTGGGAGATCCGATTCCCTATGACGATCTGGCGGCCGGAGGAATCAACGCGGTTTCCTGTGAGGCGCTGAATGAGCGGATTCGGGAAACCTACCGGCGCATGATTGCCGCGGCGAAAGAAAAAAATCGCCGGAAATAAAATTTTTTTGATCAGGAAGAAGGAATTTGCGCGGATTGCGAGAAAATATATAGGATGAATAATCATCGGGAGAGGAAATAGTCCATGCCGGTTGAAATCGCCGCTCACGCAGGCTTCTGCATAGGAGTCCGCCGGGCTGTGGAGATGGCGGAGACATTGGCGGGAGAGGGCGCTCCTGCCTGCTCGCTGGGGGAATTAATTCATAATCCGATGGTGGTTCGCAGGCTGGCGGAGGCCGGTCTGGAGCCGATTCATGATCCTGCTGAAGCCGCGGGACGCCGGGTGCTGATCCGGAGCCACGGCGTTGCGCCGGATGTGATGGAGCGGCTGAAGCAGTATACCGATGAGGTGCTGGATCTGACCTGCCCCTTCGTGGAGAAGGTTCACCGGATTGTTTCAGCGTCTTCCCGGGACGGGACGCCCGTGGTGCTGGTGGGTCAGCAGGAGCATCCGGAGGTCCGGGGGACCGCCGGGTGGGCCGCCGGACCGGTTTATACCGTTTCGACCGTGGAGGAAGCCCAAATGCTTCCCCCCATGGAAAAAGCGGCGGCGGTTTGTCAGACCACTTTTCCGATGGCTGAATGGGATGCGATTCTCGCGGTTTTGCGGGAGAGGATTCCCGGGCTGGAAAGCCACTGTACCATCTGTAACGCCACAGAGGTGCGTCAGCGGGAGGCGGCTGAGCTGGCAGGCCGCAGCGACGCGATGATCGTCGTCGGCGGCAGGAACAGCGCCAATACCCGGAAACTGTACGAGATCTGTCTGCAGAAGTGCAGGCGGACGATCCTGGCAGAAAGTGCGGCGGATATTCCGCCCGCCTTTGCAAATATAGATTCCGAAAAGATTGGAATCACCGCCGGCGCCTCAACGCCGTCGGATTTACTTAAGGAGGTTGTCACACGCATGAGCGACATGGAACACAAGGACCTGACCCCATCCCAGGAGGAAGAAAATCATCAGGACTTCATGGCGGAAGTCGAATCCACTCTGGTGAGGATCCGGCCCGGACAGACGTTGACCGGTAAAGTGGTGCAGATCACCGATGATGAAGTTTGCGTCAGCATCGGTTACAAGGCGGACGGCCTGATTAAGCGCGCTGATCTGGTGGACGAGAATGTCAAACTGGATGACGAGATCGAAGTCGAAGTGGTTAAAGTCAATGACGGAGAAGGCAATGTGCTGCTGAGCCAGCGCAACATCGTCAACCGGAAGGCGTGGGACGCCCTGATGGAAAAATATGACGCGGGTGAATACGTGGATGCCGTCGGCAAGGAAGCCGTCAAGGGCGGCCTGATCGCGGATGTCAGCGGCGTGCGGGCTTTCGTTCCCGCCAGCCAGCTGAGCCAGCGTTATGTGGAAAAGATTGCTGATTTCGTCGGCAAAGAGATGAAGCTGAAGATCATCGAGGTCGATAAGCAGAAGAAGCGCGTTGTGGCCAGCCGGAAGGCGGTCATTGCGGAAGAAGCCGCGGCGAAGAAGAAGGAAGCCTGGGAGAAGCTGGAAGAAGGCATCGTGATTCACGGTATCGTCCGCCGGCTGACGGACTTCGGCGCGTTCGTCGACATCGGCGGCGTGGACGGCCTGATCCATATTACGGATCTGAGCTGGGGCCGGGTACGGCATCCCAGCGATGTGGTCAAAGTGAACCAGGAAGTGGATGTCAAGGTGCTGAGCCTGGATCCCGAGCGGGAGCGGATTCAGCTGGGATATAAGCAGCTGCAGGATCATCCCTGGGATCACGCGGCGGAGAAGTATCCGGAAGGCGAGATCGTGACCGGTAAAGTGGTTCGGATCACTGATTTCGGCGCCTTTGTGGAACTGGAGCCCGGTCTGGACGGTCTGGTGCATATCAGCCAGTGCGCGGCGACCCGCGTAGCCAAGGTGGAAGACGCGGTGCAGGTCGGCCAGGAGGTTCAGGTGAAGGTGCTGGGCGTGGATCCCGAGAAGAAGCGGATCAGCCTGAGCATTCGCCAGGCGCTGGAAGACAATACGCCTGCCGCGCCCGTGGAGAATCCCGCGGCGGACGAATACGAAGTGGTCGCGACCGACGATACGGTGGCGGACAAGTTTGCTGAAGCGGCTGAGGAGAAGACAGAGGAGTAATCCTGCTGACCGGAACCCGGCCAGGTATAAAAGAACCCCTGACTCCCGGAACGGAGAGTCAGGGGTTCTTTTATTCAGGGGATGATTTATTCATTGGTATAATTATCGAAATATCCCTGAACCAGTACGACCGGGGTGCCCTTATCACCGGAGCCGCTGGTCAGGTCGCACAGGGAACCGATCAGGTCGGTCAGCTGCCGCGGGGTGGTTCCTTCGGACGCCATTTTGCCCTTCAGATCGCCGTCCTTGGCCCGGATCCGTTCCTCAATGGCTTCGCGCAGGGCGTTTCCGGCCAGGTGGGCAAAATCGCTGTCCGCCAGATATTTCAGCTTCAGCTCGTTCGGCGTACCGACCAGGCCGGAGGTGAAGGCGGGGGATACCACGGGATCCGCCAGCTCCCAGATCTTTCCCTTGGGATCCTTGAAGGCGCCGTCGCCGTATACCATGACTTCCACATGCTTCCCTGTCTGCTTCAGAAGGCCGGCCTGGATATCCAGAACCAGATCCTGGCATTCCCGGGGAAAGAGCTTGATGCGGTCTTCCGTGCTTTTATTCGACCCCAGAAGGCCGTACCGTTCGTTGCATCCACTGCCGTTCACCGGAGCATTCAGCAGGTCATCCAGCCCCAGAACGATCCGGGCGCCCGCGGCTTTCAGAATCCGCTTGGTCCGGGCGCGGGTATGGATATCGCAGGTGATGACCACATCCGTATAGGGGAGAATGGACTTGGGATGATTGGCAAAAATGATTTCCGCCTCAGCGCCCTCGGCCGCAATCAGATCGCCGTAATAGGCGACATAGTC
Organism: Clostridia bacterium; assembly: GCA_017652125.1. Taxonomy (GTDB): domain Bacteria; phylum Bacillota; class Clostridia; order Christensenellales; family Aristaeellaceae; genus Aristaeella. The sequence goes on from JAGCBO010000038.1 coordinate 19,676, forward strand.
CACGCCGGTAAACTCGTGGGGATTTTCGCCGAAAAGATCCCGGTACTGTTTCAGGGTCAGCACATCGGAATAGGGATTGATGCCGGCCTCATCCACCTGATCCAGACTGACCAGCGCGTTGCCGACCTCGTCAGAGGGATAGGAAAGCATCAGAACCACCTTTTTCGCGCCGCGGGCAATGCCCTTCAGGCAGATGGCGAAACGGTTGCGGCTGAGGATCGGAAACAGCACGCCGACCGTTCCGCCTCCGGTTTTAGCCTTCACATCGGCTGCGATATCGTCAACCGAGGCATAGTTGCCCTGCGCCCGGGCCACGATCGATTCGGTAATGGCGACGACATCCCGGTCCCGGAGCTCAAACCCTTCATCCCGGGAGGCTTCGATTACGCTGGCGGTCACGATATCGGCCAGAGAATCTCCTTCCCGGATAATGGGGCAGCGAATGCCGCGGGATACAGTACCGACTTTTCTGCTTTTCTTTTCCATGGAATGCTTCCTTTCCCGGGCGGATGCCCGACTCAATCACACCCGTTCACTGTACCTGATACAAAAACGGAATGCAAGTATTTCCTCCGGCTTTTTTTGATTTTCTTCAGGTTTCTTCCTGTTCCAGGAGTCCGGCGGCGATCTGTTCATTCACCCAGAGCTTCAGATTGGAAACGCTCAGGGCCAGCTTGTCCAGCGTCGTCTTGATATTCCGGAAATCTTCAAGCTCATCCGGGCGGACGCGGCCGTCCTCCGCGATTTCCAGGAACCGTTCCTTGTGACGGGAAAGCTGATTCAGCGCGTTCAGGGTTTCCACCGTGATCTGGGCCAGCTCCTTGGATTCCACCCGCGGGGCGATGATCCGGCCGATCGGGCATTCGTGAACGCAATAGTAATTGCAGAGGGAAGGCGTTTTATAGTACTCCGCCAGCAGCAGAGCGTCCTCCGGCTGAATCTGGGTCCGGCCGTTTTCGATTTTTTCAATGCGCTCCGGAGAAAAACCGGGAATGAGCTCCCCGGCTTTTTCCCGGGTCAGATCCAGGGATTCCCGGGTTGTCTGCCAGATGGATTTATTCTCTTTCGTCGACCGTCTGCCCATCGTTTTCTCCTCCGTCCGCCAGGAAATATTTCTTTTCGATCCAGCCCCGCAGTCCTTTTCCTTCTACCAGCAGAAAGTCCTTTTCCTCCTGAACCACGGCGACCGGCGTACCGGCCTTCCATTCGGCCATGATTTTGCTTTTGTTCTTCGGTTCCCGGCGGACGCGGACGGTGGCGGTCCCGGCGGTTTTCCCGTTCACGGCGATCAGGCCGGTGAGGAAAGCGGTTTCTCCGGCCGGGAGCAGTTCCACGCTTTTCCGGGAAAGATATCCGAAGGTATCCTTCCAGGCGACATAGACCCGGTCCTCCTGAACCTCCAGCACCGGAACCATGGTACCGTAGCGGATCTTGGTATATCCGGCGATCGCCTTTCCGTCCCCGTCGGAAAACTGCGCGTCTCCGTTGCGGGTCACCAGTGCGATCAGGGGCTGATCGGAACCGATGCAGTTCCAGGACAGCCGGGTGACCGGTACCCGGACCGATTCTCCGTTCAGGATGACTTTCGCGATCAGGGATCCGAAGTAATCCACGGACACGGGAGCCGAATCCGTTCCGTCGGAGAGCGTCAGCCAGGCGGGACGGATGAGACGCATACCCTGCCTGGCGCAATAGGAGATGGGAAGCCAGTATTCCGCTCCGCCGTATTCGCCGGTTTCGAAATACCAGCGAAGGCCGGGCATCTCTTCCGGATTTTTGACGGCGGCAAAGGTTCCGTCCTCCAGCTGAATATAGGGGCTTTCCTTCTTGATCCGCTCATAGGTGGCGCCGGCGGCGGAATCCACGATATGGATCATATCGCCGCTCTCGCTGACACGGTCGGCCAGGGCGATATGCCCGGTGACGATCATGAAGCTGAAACAGTCGCCCCGGTTCAGACAGGAAACGATGGAAGAGGGCGAGGTGATCAGATCCGGCAGGGTGGAGAAGCCGTAAACCTCTCCGGCCTTGCGAAGAAAGGATTCGTTGGCGGTGCCCCGCCCTTCCACATAGAAGCCCTTATAGGTCTGGGCCAGGGCGTCCGGCAGGAGATCCTCTCCGGTGAAGCCCATGCGCTGCAGCGCGTGGCTCAGGGTGAACAGGGCGCAGCCGGCTTTCTGAACGGAGCGAATGGCGTATTTTTTATCCTTCCACCATCCGTCCTTCTGCTGATAAACCACGTCGGGCCCCTCCTGAACCGGAGCGACCCCGGAGACGGGAACCGTCACGGAAGCGGATTCCGTATCCTTTTTTCCATAGACCACGGTCACGGTCAGCACATGGTCGGCTTCCGTCCGGGGGCGGAAGCTGGCGGTCCAGTGATCCGTCTGTTCTCCCTTGAAAATCGTTTCATCCCCGACGCTGAGGGAATAGATGACCCCCTGCGCTCCCTCCCGGGAGGCGGTGACGGAAACATCCACATAGTCGCCGACCCGGACCTGGGCGGGGGATACGGAAATCTGTACTTCCGCGAAGGCGGGAAAAACCATCAGGGCCAGCAGCAGGCCGGCCAGCGGCCAGAATCTTTTCATAAACGGATCAGGCTCCGCATTTCAGATTTTACAGGCATCTTCCTCCGGCGCGCGGAGCCCGGAAACGCGCGGAAAGACCGAAGCTATTCTATCCAAAATGAGAAAAGGTGTCAACCGAAGCGAAAGAAGCACCGGGGTGAAAATCCGCCGGGGATCACGATGATCGAAAGGAAGATTACAGGCAGGCGATCAGCCGCTCCGTATCCTCCGGAGTGGTCGCCCAGCCGGTGGCGATGCGCATCAGAAGGCGCCCGTCGTCCGTCCGCTCCATAAAGCTCATTTCCACCTTTTCGGACAGTGCTTCGGCCCGGGCCGGATCCAGCAGGAGGAAGATCTGATTGGTGGGGGAGGGCACGGCCAGCGGAATCCCCTTTTCAGCGAGCGCGCTTCGGATCCGGGCGGCGGCTTCGATGGCGGGGCGGCCGATGGTTTCATACAGGCCGTCCGTAAAGAGCACGTCAAACTGCAGGCCGGTGATCCGGCCTTTGGCCAGCAGGGCGCCGTGCTGCTTGATCAGGGTGAACAGGTGAGGCAGGGCTTTCCCGTCCGGGATAACCACGGCTTCGCCGTACAGCGCGCCGCATTTGGTTCCGCCGATGTAGAAGGCATCGCAGAGCCTGCCGAGATCCGGCAGCGTGACGTCGTTCTCGGGACAGCTGAGCGCATAGGCCAGCCTGGCGCCGTCCAGATAGAGGGGGATCTGAAAGGCCCGGCAGACCTCGCTGATTTCCTGAAGCTCCCGCAGGGAATACAGTGTTCCGTATTCCGTGGGATGGGAGAGATAGACCATGCCGGGCATGACCATATGCTCCCGGTTCGCGTCCTGCTGCCAGGCGGCCGCGCAGGCCCGGATCTGTTCCGCGGAGATTTTTCCGTTCCGGTGCGGCAGGGCGAGCACCTTATGGCCGCCGAACTCGATGGCGCCGGCCTCGTGCGTGCTGATGTGTCCGCTTTCGGCGGAGATCACCCCCTGCCAGGGGCGGAGGAAAGCGTCGATCATGACGGCGTTGGTCTGCGTGCCGCCGGCCAGAAACCAGACCGCCGCGTCCGGCACGCGGCAGGCGGCGCGGATTTTTTCCCGGGCCGATTCGGAAAAGGGATCCAGGCCATAGCCCGGCGTTTTTTCCAGATTGGTTTCGAGCAGACGCCGCAGGATGGCCGGATGGGCTCCCTCCATATAATCCGAGGTAAAGGAAAGACGCTGAAGATGATCCATCAGGGGTGTTCCTCCTTGATTATTGTAATTCGGAATCCGGCCGCAGCGCGGTCAGCGATTCATAGGTTACGCCGTATTTTTCGGCGATGCTGTGGGCAAAGGATTTACCCTCCGGCGGCGCGATCCGGACCCGGAAGGAGTTCTGTCCTTCTTTTGTCTCCGCGACGAGGGAGACGGCCCTGGAGGGACAAAGCGGGCTGTTGATACTGTCCAGATCGGCGGCAAGCTTGTGCATGTGGGTGTTGTAAATCACCCGGCATCCGCGCTCCAGCATCGCCTTCACCGCGTCGACGGCGATAAAGTAGCCTTCCTCAAAGGAGGTGGTGGAAAAGGTTTCGTTGAGCAGCAGCAGGCTGTGCCCGGAGCAGAGACTGTAGATCTCCCGGAACCGCCGGCACTCTTCTCCGAGGCGGCCGAGATCCATGGTCTGATCCTCGTCCGCGGGGAAATGGGTCAACACCCGGTCGGCCGGAGAAAAGGAGAATTTTTCCGCGGGAACGAATATGCCTCCCTGAGCCAGCAGAAACAGCTGACCCGCCGCCTGGGTGATGGTGGTTTTCCCGCCCCGGTTCGCCCCGGTCAGAATATAGATTTTTTTCTCCCGGTCAAATTCCAGCGTGTTCGGAGTGACCTGCCCGGGCCGGAGCGCGGAAATCAGCTTCAGGTTGTAAAAGCCTTCCGCCCGCATGCCGTCCCCGCCGGCGTCGGTCAGGCGGACCTCCGGTTTGCAGAAAGCCCAGCCTTCTGCCCGGCGGTTTTCAATGTATTCCGCCCAGCGGGTGTAATACACCAGCTCGGGGATCAGATCGGCAATGGCCTTTACGCTGATATTCAGATATTTCCCGAGCAGATCCTTCAGCCGGCGTACGACCCGGGAGGCCAGCATAGAGGCGGCGGAATCCATCTGACGGGTGACGCCGGCGGTTCCGTCCGATTCGGGAATGCGCGCCAGCGTCATGGCGGCAATGGGGCTTCGCCATACGGCCGCCGTTTCGGCCAGACGCCCCGCACTGGCCAGAAACCCGGCCTGCGGATTGGCCGGATAGAAGGAAGACCGGCCGTCCCAGCCGGCCTCCGGCTGCAGATGATCCTTCGGGGAAACGGACTGAATAAAGTTTTTCAGGATGCCGGACTGGGTGAAAGGCTTCCGGTTCACCGAGATCAGCCCCAGGCTGATGGCTTCGAAACGCTCGTTCAGGTTGATACCGACGGTGACGCTCTTCAGTTCGGAGGCGGACAGATGCATTTCCTCCACGTCTTTTTTCAGGGCGGCAAAGCCGTTGTCCCGGTAAATCCGGTCGATGGAGTCATACAGATTCCGCAGCCCTTCCGAAACCAGATCCTGTTCGGCGAGACACTCGTGGAGCGCCTCGATGGTGATGATATAGCTCCGGTATTCCTCCAGCCGGTGCATCAGATCCCACAGCCCGGATTCATCCCCGGTTCCCCGGTTGACAATGCCGTAATCATAGAAGGTTTTGACCTGCGTGAGCAGCTTCATCATCCGCTCCCGGATCTCCGGATGGTTCAGGATATCCGCGAAGACGTCGCAGCGCCAGGCGCTGACCGCGGGATCGTCGGTCAGATGGGTCATCACCCGCCGGATCAGCTGAACCTCCTGCGGCAGATGCGCCAGTTTTTCCGCGAGGACGTCCAGCCCCAGGTCATGCCAGACCGTTTCCGGCAGCTCCCTGTACCGGACCTCTCCCTGCCGGGGAAAAAGGATACTGAGTGATCCGGCATCCGTCAGCATCCTCCGTCCTCCTTCAGCAGCGCGGCGCAGACCGGGTAACGTTTCATTTCCCGGACGGCCAGGCGGCAGATCTGATCCGCCCCGTATGCGTTGAAATGAGTCTTGTCATCGTGCCCGTCCGGAAAGTCCGGATGCTCTCCCGGTTTCAGACGGACAAACAGCTCGGCCGTCTTTTCCTCTCCGAGAGACAGATAGAGTTCCCGGCTGGCCTGTTTCAGATCGCACAGGGGAATTCCCGTTTCCTTCGCCAGCGTGCGAATCGCCCGGGGATATTCCCCGTGCGTGTAGAGCATGCTGCCCTGCCCGACAAAGAAGCGGCGGGAGACCGGGGTGAAAAGAACCGGCTGCGCTTTCCGTTCCAGGGCGGAGAGACAGTATCTGCGCAGCTCCTCCGGAAAGGTGGAATCCGGATCCGTGTGGCGTTCGTCGTCCTTCTCGTCGTTATGTCCGAACTGGATCAGGAGCAGATCGCCGGGGGAGAGCGCTTTTTCCACCGGCTCATAAAGCCCTTCCTCGCGGAAGCTGCGGCTGGAGCGCCCGCTGAGCGCGTGGTTATGTACCTGGACGCCCTCCCGCACATAGCGGGGCAGCGCCCATCCCCATCCCCGGAAGGGGGGCTGATTATCCTCGACGGTTGAGTCGCCAATCAGAAAAATGGAAGGCATTTGATCACCGGCCTTTTGTTTTATTTCGTGTGAACCGTTTGAATTATAGGGTGCCCCCCGGGCTTTGTCAACCGAGGTTCCCGGCGTGCCGGCCGTTTTCGGATACCGGCTTCCGGAGACAATGCGCTTGACAGGGATCTGGAAAATGCTTACATTGTAAATCGGAAAAGACTGACGGAAACAGACGGGTTCGGAAACCCGGAAAGGATAAGGAGGATTTGCAGAATGGAACGGTTTGCGTGGAAGGGACGGATCAGGGAAGGAATGCAGGCGGAATACAAGCGCCGTCACGATGAAATCTGGCCGGAGATGCTGGAGCTGCTGAAATCCGCGGGAATCCGGAACTATACGATCTGGAGCGACGGACGGGATGTATTCGGCTACTACGAATGTGAAAAGGGAATTGAATTCGCGGAGAAAACCCAGGCGCAGAGCCCGGTGGTGGACCGGTGGAACGACTATATGCAGGACGTGCTTGATCTGGAAATGGATCCTGAAACCGGGGCGCAGCCGAAGCTCAGGCTGATGTTCCGAATGGAGTAACCCCGCGGGCGGTGCGGCGGACAGCATGGCCGGAGCCGGAAAGGACAGGGAGATGATCTTTTTTCAGCAGTTTTATCTGGACCGGGAAAAGGATCTTGCGGTGGAGCTGAATATGGAAGGGGAAAGGCTCTTCTATACGATTCGGACGCCGAATCATCACAGCGAAAATCTGATCATGAATCTGGCGAAAATCTGCAGACTGAAAACCGAAGAGGATGATCAGGGCCTGAAGATCATCCGGGATGAGGTTCCGTGCTATTTTGACGGCAATAACCGCAGAATGTATATCTTCCGCCTGGGGAATACAAAAGTCGCGAACATCTATCCGGACGGAAGGGTGGAGCTGAAGGCGTCCATTCCGGCGATCTCCAAGACCCTGATGAGCCAGACCCGGGATTATCGCCTCGGCGAAGCCAAAACGATTGTGAAGACCTACATCCGCAGCGAATGCAAGTTCAGGACGGATCTGCACACCCATATGAACGGGAACCTGCCGCCGGACGCGCTGATCGCGCTGGGGATTGTGCATCAGATCCGATACCCTTACTATTATATCAAAAAGCTCGGCCTGCGGTGCAGTCAGGATCAGACGGCGAAGCTGGAACTGCGGCGGGGGAAAGCGGAAAAGGAACTCGGAGAAACAGAGCTGACCGGAAAGCATCGGGACCGGAAAATCGACGACCGGACGTTTATCAATTTCGCGGAGCTGATTCTCGGCAATCCCGGGGACGCGCAGACCAATATTGACCGCATCCGGAATTCCCTGACGATTCCGAAGGACGGGCAGGCTGTGTTTGACAACCTGGAGAAGGTTTATCTTTACCGCTATGTGTTTACCCGGGGCGTGGCGGCGGAGGATGAATTCAGCGGGATCAATATCGCGCTGATCCCCGACCGGGAGGTGTTCACTTACGCGGAGCAGATGTGCCGGGACCGTGAGACGGAACGCTACGGGCATAACACGCTCTATCAGGATCTGCTGCTCTGGATTGCCCGGGAATACAGACGCCGGGGAATCGAATATGTGGAAATCTCGGATACCGGGCTTTTGAACCGGGACAGATTTGCCGCCCAGCTGCGGGAAATCCATGAGATCATGCCGGTGATCACCCGGGAGACCGGGGTGCTGATCCGCTTTCTGGCGGCGATCCGGCGGGTTCCGCTGACCATCATCCGGGACCGGGTGACGCCCAATGATTATCTGGCCGACAATCTGCGGATTCTGAAGACGATTGCCGGAGATCCCTATGTGGCCGGCAGCGATATCGTCGGAGAAGAGATCAACGATATTCTGGAGCTTCGCGCGGTAATCCGGGAACTGGTACGCATAGCCGGAGAAAACGATGGCTTTGTCATCCGGATTCACGCGGGCGAAAATGATTCTCTGCGAAACAATGTGGCCAACAGCCTGGCCTGCGTAACGGACGCACTGGAGCCGGGGCAGCGGATGCCGTCCCTGCGGATCGGACACGGCCTGTATACCCGGGATCTCCGGACGCCCGGAGGGCAGAAGCTGCTGGAGGACCTGCGGAAGAACCGGGTCACCCTGGAATTCCAGATCACCTCGAACGTCCGGCTGAACAATCTTTCCCGGCTGGATCATCATCCGCTGAAGCAGTACCTGGCGGCGGGGATTGACTGCGTTCAGGGAACAGACGGCGGGGCGCTGTACGGGACGGATTCGATCGACGAGGAGCTGTCTCTGGAAAAGCTGCTGGGGCTTGGACTGAAAGAGCTGAGCAAAATGGCCGCGGCGGAGCGGCGGATTCTGGCGGAAAGCCGGGAGGTTTTTGAAGGGCGGAGGAAAGCCTTCCGCGAAGGCGGCGGCGCCGGGGATCCGGAAAGATGGTACCTGGGGCAGCTGGACGCGACCGCCGGAATCGACCGGGATCTGTGGAAGGACAGCGGACGGGCCGACGCCTGGGAGGCGCTGCGGGAGAGGATCGCGCCGCTGCCGGAGAACCTGACGCCCGTGATTATCGCGGGGGGCAGCTTCAGCACGAGCGGCCGCCGCGCAACTCTCCGGGAGGAGGACCGGCGGATCATCGACCGGCTGCTGGAAACGCTGGACCCGGGGCGGGTGATTTTCGTAACGGGGCATAGTCTGACCGGGCAGGAAGGTTATCTGGCGGAAAGGAATCAGGGGCGTTTTCAGATCGCGGCGATCGTTCCGAACCGGATTACCCGGGCCGAGAAGAACCGCCTGATCAAGTCCGGCGTTTCGGTGCTGGTTTCGATCGAAAGCTCCGGACTGGGGCTGTACAAGAGCTTCGCCTACGAGATTTTCAAACGGAGGCGGTCGGTGCTGCTGACGTTCGACGGGAACGCGCCCGCGATGAACCTGATTCAGGAAGCCCGGAACGGGAGATATCCCTGCGGCATATTTGTCAATCCGCGGTCCCGGGAGCTGGCGGCGAAGGCGAAGCTGCTGGACGGATATGTCATGCCGCTGGAGAATCCGGAGGAGATCGCGGCCGCCGTCGGACGGCTGCAGGGCGGATGAAGAGGAAAGAAGAATGAACACGTTTGTGACCCTTTATTACCCCGTTGCGTTTGCGCTGTCGGTCCTTCTGACAGGCTTTTACGCCCTCATCTGGAAGAAGCACGACGATATTCATATCACGCTGGTGTTTGTGCTGATTCCGATTTCCAATCTGGGCAATATGCTGCTGGCGGCGGCCGAAACGAAGGAGGCTGCGCTGATTGCCAATAACATCTATTATGTGGGAGGCTCCTACCTGCAGCTGGTGCTTCTGCTGGCGATTTTCAGCCTGTGCAGAATCCGGCTGTACCGGGGAGTGCGCATGCTGCTTCTGCTGCTCAGCACCCTGGTTTTTGCCGCCTCCCTGACCGTCGGCCGGAAGCCGTGGTTCTACAGCGGCGTCACGTTTGAGCGGGTGAACGGCATCGGGCTTCTGCGAAAGGAATACGGACCGCTGCACACCTTTTTTTACGCCATGATTTTCCTCTATTTCCTGCTCAGCATCGGGGCGATTATCTACAGCCTGATCCATAAAAACCAGATCAGCCGGAAAATCCTGCTGCTGCTGTTCCTGCCGGAGGCGGTGTGCATGGCCGCTTTCTTCCTGGGCCGCAGGCTGATTCCGGAAATTGAGCTGATTCCGATGGCCTATGTGTTTGCCCAGATCGTTTATCTGGCGATTACCTGGCGGCTGAACCGCTATGATGTGACCGGAACCGTCATTGAAGCCATGGCGGCCAGCGGGGAAACCGGCTTTATCACCTTTGACCGGCGGATGCATTATCTGGGCAGCAACGAAACCGCCCGGAAGATCCTGCCCGCGCTGAATGACCTGACGGTCGATCTGAGCCTGAAGCGGAGCCGTTCCATGGCGGAGCTGCTGCTGCCCTGGCTGAAGCAGTATCAGGAAGCGCCGGAGGATCCGGAGAATAACGCGCATCTGCTGCCGAAGGAGGATAAGTATTACCGCTTCACCGTGGGCCCCCTGAAGCGGGGGAAAAACAACGACGGATACCGGATGATTATCACGGACGATACGCCGGATCAGGAGCGCATTCATTTTCTGGACCGGTTCAATCAGGAGCTGGCCCGGAAGGTGGATGAAAAGACGGAGCATATCCGGAAAATGAATGATAACCTGGTGCTGAGCATGGCCGTGATGGTGGAGAGCCGGGATAATTCCACCGGCGGGCATATCCGCAGGACGAGCGACGGGGTGCGGATGCTGCTGGAGGCGCTGCGCGAAAACCCGCCGCCCGGATATGAGCTGACGGATGATTTCTGCCGGAGGCTGATCAAGGCGGCGCCCATGCACGACCTGGGCAAGATCGCCGTGGATGACAAAATTCTGCGCAAGCCCGGGCGCTTTGAGCCGGAAGAATATGAAATCATGAAGACCCACGCCGCGGAGGGCGGCCGGATCGTTCATGAAATCCTGAAGGATTCGGATGACGACGCGTTTCATCTGCTGGCGGAAAACGTGGCCCGGCATCATCATGAGCGGTGGGACGGTTCGGGCTATCCGGATGGCCTGAAGGGCGCGGAGATTCCGCCGGAGGCCAGAATCATGGCGGTCGCCGATGTGTATGACGCCCTGGTCAGCAAGCGGGTTTACAAGGATCGGATGTCCTTTGAAAAGGCGGATGCCATCATGCTGGAGGGGATGGGCAGCCAGTTTGACCCGGCGCTCCGGGACGCGTACCAGGCGGCCCGGCCGGCCCTGGAGGACTATTACCGGCAGCACGAAACCGCATAGGCACTGAATTCCGGAAAGGGACGGAAGCAGGACAGGCGGCCGGAAGACCGGCCGCGGGGAAGGGGGGACGGCGGTGAGAATCATTACGGTCAGCCGGCAGTTCGGAAGCGGCGGCAGGGAGCTCGGAAAACGTCTGGCCGACCGGCTGGGATGGGATTACTATGACCGGGAGATTATTCAGGAGCTGGCACGGAAACAGGGCATGGATCCGGAGTATGTTCGCAGAACGCTGAGCAGCCACGGCTGGCATCAGGTGCAGCTGACGTTCCGGAACAGCTTCCGGGTGCCTCCGGCGGGGATCGGGGGGCGGACGGAAATGCTGGTGGCGCAGCGGGAGATGATCCGGGAAATCGCGGAAGCCGGAAACGACTGCGTCATCGTCGGAAGGGACGCGGACGTGATCCTGCAGGATCAGCATCCTTTCCGGATTTTTGTCTGCGCGGATCTGTCCTCCCGGATCGCGCGGTGCCTGCGCTATGAGGAGAAAAACCCGCCGGAAAGCCGGATGACGGAAAAGGAAATCCGCCGGAATATCCTGCGGATCGACCGGAACCGACGAAGGACCCGGGAAATCCTGACCGGAATGTCCGCGGCGGACGGGAGCGGCTTCGACCTGACGGTCAACGCGGGTCCCTGGGAGATCCGGAAATTAACGGAGGCGGTGGCGGAGTTTTCCGGACACTGGTTTGAGAAATGAAAAAGAACAATGAACGGAACGATCTGACCACGGGCAGCGTATGGAAAAAGCTCCTGCTGTATTTTCTTCCGATCGCCGCGGGAACCATTATCCAGCAGCTCTATAACGCGGTGGACGGCCTGATTGTCGGCCGCTTTGTCGGTACGGACGCGCTGGCGGCCGTGGGAGGCAGTTCGGCCCAGATCATCAATGTGCTGGTGGGCTTCTTTGTGGCGATGACGGCGGGCGCCTCGGTCGTTATCGGCCAGATTTTCGGCGCCGGAAGAAGGGAAGAACTGAATCAGGCCGTCGGAAACGCGGTGGCCGCGCTGACGCTGCTGGGGGTGCTGCTGGGCGTTTTCGGCTTCGCGGCGGCTCCCTGGCTGCTGAGGGTGCTGCAGACCCCGGCGGAGACGATTGCGGGAGCGACCCTGTATCTGAGAATCTATTTTCTGGGCGTTCCCTTTGTGATGATTCTGAATATGGAATCCAGCATTCTGCGGGCGCTGGGGGATTCCTTCCATCCCTTTCTGTTCATGATGGCGGGGTGCCTGCTGAATATTCTGCTGGATCTGGTTTTCGTTCTCCTGTGCGGGTGGGGAATCGCCGGGGTGGCGGCGGCCACGGTCGCGGCGCAGGTGCTGAATGCCGCCCTGCTGACCGTGCGGCTGGCGCGCGGGGAAAAAACCTGCCGGCTGCAGATCCGGAATCTGCGGCTGAAGGGCGTTTATCTGATCAATATGATGCGGCTGGGGGTTCCCTCCGGGCTGCAATCCTCCATGTACAGCGTCTCCAATACGATCATTCAGGTGGCCGTCAACTCTCTGGGAACGGTGGTGGTGGCCAGCTGGGCCATGAGCGGCAAGACGGACGGCCTTTACTGGGCGGTCATCAGCGCGATGGGAGCCGCCATCACCGGCTTCATCGCGCAGAACCGCGGGGCCGGTCGCATGGACCGGGTCCGGCAGTGCGTTCGGCAGGGGATGATGATGGCCTTCGGGGTGACGATCGGGATCAGCGCGCTGCTGATGATTTTCGGTATCCCGATGTTGCGGATTCTGACCCCGGATGAAGCCGTGGTGAAGACAACCTATGAAATTATGACCTATTTTGTTCCGTTCTATTTTACCTGGGTGCCGGTGGAAGTGCTGTCCGCCGTGCTGCGCGGCGCCGGGGACGCGGTTTATCCGGTGGTGATCATCGGAATCGGAATCTGCCTTTTCCGGGTGATCTGGATCGTCACGGTTTTCGCCCATTTCGGAACGCTCTTCTCCCTGTGCCTTTCCTACGCGGTGTCCTTGGTCATAACCGGGATCGCGCTGGCCGTCTATTACCGGAAGGGCAAATGGATGACCCGCCGGAGAATTGTGGACGGCTGAGAGGGGTTATTCCGCCATGTGCCGGATGACCGGAAGCTCCGGCAGCGGGCCGAAGCGGTAAAACGCGGCGGCGTTTTCATGGAAAAACAGCTGTTTCTCCTCTTCGGACGGAAGGGGGGATTTTTCAATGAAATCCCAGCTCATGCGGTAGGTGATGGCCGTCATGGTGCGGGGATAATCCGATCCCCACATCAGCTTATGCATTCCGCAGATTTCCGCGGCGGTCCGGATGGCCCGGACCGCGGAGGGATAGGGATAGTATTCCGCGTTAAACAGCCAGGTGATTCCGCCGGATTCAATATACACGTTCGGCAGGCAGGCCAGGCGGATCTGTTCTTCCCAGCCGGGACGGGTGACCATGCCTAAGTGGCCGACGGCAATCCGCAGGGAGGGATGCTCCCGGGCCAGATCACGCAGGGCGCCGGTCTGCAGGCTTCCGTCCGCCAGATCGATGCCCACAAAAAGACCGCGGCGGTCCGCCTCCTCAAA
>JAGCBO010000005.1 GCA_017652125.1 Clostridia bacterium
CCGCGCCGTTCATCATGAACTTCATGTTGCCGGTTCCGCTGGCTTCCTTGCTGGCGGTGCTCAGCTGTTCCGAAACCTCCGCCGCCGGGATCAGCACTTCCGCGCTGCTGACATCATAGTTCTCCAGGAAAACCACCTGCAGCATCTGGCGGGCCCGCGGATGCCTTTCGATCATATGGCTCAGGGCGCAGATCAGGCGGATAATCTGCTTCGCCCGGTAGTATCCGGGGCTGGCTTTCGCGCCGAACAGGAAGACCCGCGGAGCCATGGTGAAGCTCTCGTCGTTGACGATCCGGTTGTAAAGCACCATGATATGCAGCGCGTTCAGCATCTGCCGCTTGTATTCATGCAGCCGTTTCGCCTGCACATCGAACATAAAGGACGGATCGATCGTCACATCCTGCCGCTGTTTGAGCATGGCGGCCAGCCGTTCCTTGTTGTGCCGCTTGATCACGGCGAACTTCTCGCGGAAGGCCGCGTCATCCGCAAAGGGCGCCAGCTCGCTGAGCCGCTCCGGCTCCTTGATCCACGCGTCCCCGATGGAATCGCAGATCAGATCCGTCAGCTCCGGATTGCAGCTGATCAGCCAGCGGCGGTGCGTGATTCCGTTGGTGATGGCGGAGAATTTTTCCGGCATCACCAGATAGAAGTCGTGGAAGGTTTCTTCCTTCAGGATTTCGCCGTGCAGCCGGCTGACGCCGTTGACGCTGTAGCTCATGGCAATACACAGATTGGCCATCTGGACATTGTCATAGCTGATGATGGCCATCCGCGCGATCCGGTCCCAGTCGCCGGGGAAATAGTTCCACAGGCGCTCGCAGAACCGGCGGTTAATCTCGCACAGGATCTGATAGATCCGGGGCAGAAGGTTCTGAACCATGTTCACCGGCCAGCGTTCCAGCGCTTCGGACATGATGGTATGGTTGGTATAGGCAAATGTCCGCTGCACGATCCGGGTGGCCTCATCCCATCCCAGGCCTTCCTCATCGATCAGCAGACGCATCAGCTCGGGAATGGCCATTCCCGGATGGGTATCGTTGATATGAATGACCACTTTTTCCGGCAGCTTGCTGAAGTCGGTGCCGAAGCGCTTTTTATAGTCCTTCAGAATATACTGCAGCGAAGCGCTGGCAAAGAAATAGTGCTGTTTCAGCCGCAGCTGCTTGCCTTCGTAATGCCGGTCTTCCGGATACAGCACCTTGCTGATGGTTTCCGCCAGTTCGATTTCCTCGGAGGCCTGAACATACCGGCCCTCTCCGAAGCTGTTCAGATCCAGCTTCTTGGGGCTCCGGGCGGACCACATCCGCAGGGGATTCACGACCTTGGCGTCATAGCCGACGATCGGCATATCGTAGGGAACCGCTTCAACGGTATAGTAGTCCTTGGTGTAATAGCGCTTGACTCCGTTGACCTCGGTTTCCTCCACATGGCCGCCGAAATGAACCTCGCAGGTATCCTGCGTTTCCGCGGTTTCCCAGGCATTGCCGTTATCGAGCCAGCTGTCCGGCAGCTCCACCTGCTGGCCGTCCACGATCTTCTGGCGGAAAAGCCCGTATTCATACCGGATGGTGCAGCCCATCGCCGGCATATTCAGGCTGCTCAGACTGTCCAGGAAGCAGGCCGCCAGACGTCCGAGGCCGCCGTTCCCCAGTCCGGGTTCCGGCTCTTCCTTCAGCACATCCTGAATATTGATCCCCAGCTCGTTCAGCGCTTCCGTATACTCTTTCGTGGAAGTCAGATTCAGCATATTGGTATACATGCTGCGCCCCATCAGATATTCCACGCTCAGATAGTAGAGCCTCTTGCCCTTGTTCCGCTTCCGCTCCTCGCGGCACTCAATGGCTTTCGCCATAATCTGATCCCGTACGGTAGAGGCCACCGCGCGGTAAAGCTGCTGCGGCGTAACCTCCTCAATGGTGCGGCCGTTATAGCGCTGAACCTTTCCGATAATTGCCTGCTTGATGGATTCCTTATCAAACTTCGTGGTCGGCATCGTAGTCCTCCTCAGTAATCACTGGTGCTGCAAAAACACACATCAATATATAATAGCATAAAACGAGCAGAAATAACAAGGAATGGAAATATCCGAATTTCTCCCATCCTGAACATCTTTTCGGCTTCTGTCAGAGCCTTCCCTCCAGAATCAGCCGGCATTTCTCTCCTTCGGACCGTCGGAATCCCGCCCGATTCTCCGGGGCTGCGCATCCGTTTTCCAGGCGGATGACAAGTCTTTCGTTCTCCCGCTCCCCGGCAAAGCGGATCCGGCCCCGGTAGACCCCGTCCGGCGGAAGCAGACGGCTCCGCAGCCGGACACGGCTTTCCGCCGTTCCCGCGGGCGCCTCCGCGATCCCCGTGAACTCCGGAAACCGGCCCAGCATGACGGCCGCCGGATGAAGCTCTCCCGCCGCCACGGCCTCCCGGACCGCGCTGGAGGAAATGACCTGATCTCCCCCCTCGATCGTCACCGGAGG
>JAGCBO010000039.1 GCA_017652125.1 Clostridia bacterium
AGTTTCTCTTTGGAATAATCTTTCAGCGCCTTGCTCACCTGTGCTGCCGTCATTTTTCTTGCCATCTTCAGTTCCCCCTGTTCTTCTGTTCAGTTTTCTTCCGAAAAAACCAGCCGGACAGAACAGCCCGCTATGCCATCTCCAGACCATTCAAAATAGTCTTGGAAACATTGTAGTATTAAAATGATACGATTTCAAGAGCTCCCATTCGCCCATCAGCATGACCGGCTGATAAACCGCGCCCTGGAGAAAGTCCACTTGTTCGAGGGAGCGGGTCATGAGGGCGCGGAGATCCTCGTCCGGAAGGGCGGAGAAGAGGAAGGAGAGGAGATCCGGGGGGCCCGATGAGAAAAGCGTAACATAATAAATGCAGTTTACAAAGTCGTACACTGCATAGGAATTCCTCTTTGAAATTGTCTTGCAATTCGCATTACATCGTAGTACGATAGGTGTGAAAGGTGGTGTTTCCATGAAAGACGCAACCGTCAGCGCCCGCGTAGAATGCGGCGTGAAGGCCGAGGCGGAGGATATCCTCCAACGGCTCGGTATCCCGGTGTCCGTGGTCATCAATTCACTGTACCGCCAGATCATCTACAGGCACGGCGTACCGTTTCCCATGACCCTTCCGGCAGAGCCAAGAACGCTGGACGCCATGACCGACGCGGAATTGAACGCGAAGCTGCAGCACAGCTACGAACAATCGCTGGCGGGCGAGGGACGTCCCTACGAGGAAGTGTTTGACGAACTCGAAAGGAGTCTGGTTTGATGCCGGACTATTCTTCCTCTGCAATCGGCAGCTCAAATTTGCTTTTCCCCTGATCCTCCGGGATCGTGACGGGATAGCATCCCGTGAAGCATCCGTCGCAGAAGGAGCGGTTTTCTCCGGTCAGGCGATGGGCCGCGCTGACAGAAAGATAAGCCAGGGAATCCGCGCCGATCTCTTCCGCGATTTCCTCCACGGAATGAAGGCGGCAGGCCACCAGGTTTTCCTGGGAATCCACATCTGTTCCGAAAAAGCAGGGATACCGGAACGGCGGGGAGGAAATGCGCATATGCACTTCCCTGGCTCCCGCTTCCCGCAGGAGCCGGACGATTCTTCCGCTGGTCGTACCGCGAACGATGGAGTCGTCGATCAGCACCACCCGTTTCCCGCGCACCGTCTCCCCGATCACGTTCAGTTTGATCCGGACGGCTGTTTCCCGCATGTCCTGGCTGGGCGCAATGAAGCTCCTGCCGACATACTTGTTCTTCAGAAACCCGACGCCGTAGGGAATGCCGCTCTCCTGCGCATATCCGAGAGCGGCGTCCATCCCGGAATCGGGCACTCCGATGACCACGTCTGCCTCCGCCGGGCTTTCCCTTGCCAGAAAATGGCCCGCCCGGAGCCTGGCCATGTGAACCGAAGCGCCTTCAATCACGGAGTCAGGCCTGGCAAAATAGATATACTCAAACACGCACAGAGAGCTGCTGTTTCCGCAAAGACGCCGGTCTGAAACAATGCCGTTCCGGCTGAATACAACAATTTCGCCGGGTTCGATATCCCGGATCAGCTTTGCTCCCGCGGCATCCAGAGCGCAGGATTCGGAGGCCACAATCCAGGCGCCGTCTTCTGTCCGGCCGAAGCATAAGGGACGGAAGCCGTCCGGATCCCGGAAGGCTATCAGCTTGGTCGCGGTCATCAGGACGCAGGAATAAGCTCCCTGCAGCTGTTTCATCGTCCGGAAAACCGCCTCTTCCGTTGCGGGCGCTTTCAGCCGCTCCGCCACGATGGTATAGAGGATCGTTTCCGTATCCGCGCTGCCGTGAAAAATTGCGCCGTTCAGTTCATGCCGGGTTCTCAGGGATCCGGCGTTGACAAGATTTCCGTTATGGGCGAGCGCCAGGTTGCCCTTCATGTGACGGATCACAATCGGCTGAATGTTGTTACGCTCATTTCCTCCCGTGGTGGAATAGCGGACATGCCCGACGGCGATATTGCCCTCCCCCAGCCTGTCCAGGGCCTGCCGGTCAAAAGCCTCCCCGACCAGTCCATACCCTTTGAAGGAATGAAATACACCGTCGCGGGAAAGCGCCATGCCGCAGCTTTCCTGCCCCCTGTGCTGCAGCGCATACAGACCGGGATAGACGATCTGCGGTAATTTTTTCTTTACGGGCGACCAGATTCCGAATACGCCGCATTCCTCATGCATCCATCCGTACCTCCTCCGAAAAAGAAAAGACAAAGGGGCCCTCAGGACTCCTTTGCCTTCCCGGAGAGTATATCACAGGATGCTGCGGAAGTACAGTATTCGTTTTGCCCAAATGTCAGCCCCAAAGGGTCGCGGGCGTCTTCATTCAGAATCCGCGCCCCCGCCGGATCCGGAAGTCTTCGGAATCTGGTTCAGCTTCCAGTTGACAGCCCGCATCAGCTGCCTGTCCGCCTTCAGGGGCCCCAGTTCTTTCAGCGGACCGTCCGGGAAACGGCTGAGCATGGCCGACACATCCGTCTTCGCGTATTCGCCCAGGCGGAAGGCCAGGAAGACAGCCTCCTCCAGAACGGCTCCGGTTTCTTCTCCTGAAGCCAGCACGCTGACCGGATCCGCCGCGGAATAAACTTCCGCAGAGACCGCTTCCGCTCCCTCAGGGGCATCCGCGGGGATGCTGCTCAGCAGTTTCTCCCGCATTTCGCGCCGCAGCCGTACGGAGGGCAGCGTGTAGATTTCAGGCTCGCAGTCCACCCGCTCCAGGGCAATGGTATCCGTCGCGTCCCCGGCAAAAGCCGTGAGCAGATTCATTCCCTTCCGCAGCGAAACGGTAAACACAAAGACTTTGTCCCCCGTCTTCTCCCCAGCCGGTTCCCCGTTCAGCTCCAGTCGGACCGCCGGCTGATTGGAGTAGATCCGGATTTCCGTTGTTTCCCCCGCCCGCTGCGCATACCGTCTTCCGCAAAGATGCACCATGGGCTCTTCGGTCCAGTAGGCCTGATAGATATAATAGCTGTCCTTTTTGATTTTCCGGTCCATGGTCATGAGGCCTTTGTTATTCCGCCCGGCCACGCCGCCCTCATTCCGCGCCGCCGCGCCGAAGTCAAACATGTTCCACACAAAACTGCCCCAGACCCATGGACGGTCCCGGAACACTTTCGCCATGTGTTCATGATAGAGCGTCTGGTAATCCTCGGAGTAGTCCTTCACCTCCGGCCGGGCGGAATGATAGGTCAGGATTCCTTCCGCGCCGTACTCGGAAACGGCAATGCAGCGATCCGGATGAGCGGCATGGTACCGGTCCAGCCAGGCGCCGTTCTCCTCCATGCTGCCGCCGTACCAGCCGAAATAATGGTTGTAGGCTTCCACGTCCGTGATGTCATGCAGGCCGCAGTCCTCCGGCGTAAAGGAAACATGCGCCAGGGTGGTCAGGCGCGTGGGATCCAGCGACTTGACGAGTTTTTCCAGATCCCTGTGATTTTCCACCAGCTGATCCGTCAGTTTGCCGCCCAGCAGCACTTCGTTGGAAAGCCCCCAGAAACAGATGCAGGGATGATGCCTGTTCTGAAGGATCAGCTCCCGCATCTGGGAGCGGCAGTTTTCATGCGCCGCGGGATCCTCGTTCATGATGGTGATGAAAGGGATTTCCGCCCAGACCACAAAACCCAGCTCGTCGCAGGCATCGTAGAAGTCTTCGGAATGCTGGTAATGGGCCAGGCGGATCGCGTTGGCTCCCAGCTCCCTGATCAGCGCGGCATCCCGCCGGTGATCCTCCGGAGTGAGCGCATTTCCCTGATACAGCAGATCCTGGTGGCGGCAGACGCCCCGCAGAGGGGTCGGTTTCCCGTTCAGGATAAAGCCTTCCTCCGGAGAACAGGAGAAGGAGCGGACGCCTGTGCGCAGCGATACTTCGTCCACCACCTCATTCCGCCGGATCAGCTGGGCCCGGACCGTATACAGCGCCGGGGAATCCGGGCTCCAGCGCCGTGCTTTCGGCACGGTCAGCGTCAGGTCCGGATTTTCCGAGGGCCGCAGTCCGCCGGCCGCTTCCCGGCCGTCCGGATCGGTTATGGACCAGAGCACCGTATAATTCTCTTCCGCTCCGGTCACCGCAGCCGAAAGTTCAAAAACAGCAAATCCGTTTTCGGGTCTCGCCCGGACCGCAATCCCCGGTCCGCCGCAGTCATCAAGACTGAAATGGACCGATGCCGTGCTGATCAGCCGGACGCCCCGGTACAGTCCGCCGTAGAAGGTGAAATCCGCATGCTGGGGATAGACGTTGCTCCGGTATTCATTGCTGACCTGGATGGCCAGCAGGTTTTCCCCCTCGCCGCAAAGATCCGTCACATCCGCGCGGAAAGCGGAAAAACCGCCCTCATGCTCCGCGGCTTTCTTTCCGTTGACATAGACGGCCGCCTGCAGCCCGGCGGCAGGCACCTCCACATACACCCTTCCGCCGGGCAAGGGCTGCACGGGCGTTTCGAAGGCGCGGTAATACCAGTAGCTTCCGCGGTCATAGTGTTCCGCCGGCGCCTTTTCCAGATCCCCGCGGGACCAGTCCGTCGCGGGCTCCTCAATATCGTGGCCGTCGTGTCCGTCCACGGCGTTCCAGGTATGGGGCAGGGTGACCCTTTCCCCTTCCGCCGGCATCCGGGAAGGATCCGAGCCGCTCCGCGTGAAAAGCCAGTTGTCATTCAGGTCTGTGATTTTTCTCATCCGTCTGCCTCCTTCAGCGGTTCGGATACCAGAAGAGCAGGCTGTCTCCCCGCAGTTTATTGACAGCCTCTGTAAAGAAGTAATCTCCGTAGGTCATGGTCATATGTCTTCCGGGAAGATCATGCCAGGCGGAGGTGCAGCGGGTAAAAATGGCGGGATCGTCCAGCTCCCAGTTGGCGTCCGATGCTTCCTGCGCCCGCAGAATCCGGATGGCGGCGCTGAAATAGAATCCGCCCTCCGTTTCCGGGAGCAGCCGGGCCAGTTCCAGCAGCCCGCAGGCGGCCACATTGCCGGCCGCGTTGTCCTTCAGCGCCGGCTCGTCCGGCTGGCGGAAATCGCACCGCGGAATCCAGTCGTCCGTAATCTGGCTGATAAAATAATTCGCCGTCTGTTTCGCGGCATCCAGGTACCGCTGCTCCCCGGTATGCAGGAAGGAGAGCACAAAGCCATACAGCGCCCAGCTCTGCCCCCGGCTCCAGGCGGAACCGGAAGCATACCCCTGCCCTCCGGGATTATCCAGGAATTCCCCGGTATTCGCGTCAAAAATCACAATATGGTTGCAGGATCCGTCCGGACGGACGAAGTACCGGAGGGTCGTATCCGCATGCTGCATGGCGATCTGGCGGAAACGGGGATCCCCCGTCTCCTCCGAAGCCCAGTACAGCAGGGGCAGATTCATCATGCAGTCCACAATCGCCCAGCCTTCCCGGCCTTCGCCGTTCCAGGCGCGGATAAACCCGTTCGGGTTGAATCTGGAAGCCAGCATATGCGCCGCATAAAGGGTCCGGTCATAGCTGTCCCGGTTTTTTTCCATCGCATACCGCACGCCGGACTGGATCAGCCACATGAATCCCACGTCGTGGCTCAGATTCCTGAAATCCCGCAGGGCCTCGTCCAGCATTTCTTCCGTCCGGATCGCTTCCTCCCGGTAAAGCTCATCCCCGGTCATGCGGTACATCTGCCACATATGGGCGGGCCAGAAGCCGTTGGTCCACCAGCCGATCCGGTTTTCCTTCCACTGCCGGTTCTCCGTGGTATAGGGAATCCAGGAAACCTGTTTCGCCTTCCCGGCGGCGTAGCGCATTTTCCGGTCCAGCTTCTGCTCCGTTTCCTTCAGCCAGTCCTGATCCCTGAATGCCTGAACAATATCGAAACTCATCCGAAACCCTCCCCCCTTATCCTTTCACCGCGCCGACCATCACGCCCTTGACGAAGTACTTCTGCAGGAACGGATAGATGCAAAGCACGGGGACGGTGGTCAGAATGATCGTGGAATACTTGATGGTTTCGGCAAAATCGTCCACCCGGTCGACCTCGCTGCCGGAAGAGTTCAGAAGGTTCGAATTCGCGATCAGGATGGAACGCATGATGTTCTGGATCGGCAGCTTGTTGTTGTCCTGCAGATAGATGCTCGCCGGGAACCAGGCGTTCCAGTGTCCTACGCCGTAATACAGCAGCAGCACGGCAATCGTGGGCATAATCAGCGGAAGCGTAATGCGGAAGACAATGACCAGGTCGTTGGCTCCGTCCAGATAGGCGGACTCCGTCAGGCTGTCCGGAACCGCCTGGATCGCCGTCCGGCAGATAATGCAGTTATACACGCTGATGGCCCCGGGCAGAATCAGCGCCCACAGGCTGTTGTACAGCCCCAGATCCCGGATATTCAGATAAATCGGGATCATGCCCCCGTTGAAGAACATGGTGAACATGATCAGGAACTGGATCACCGGTTTCAGCAGCACCTTTTTCGATGCCAGGAAATATCCGGTGAACAGCGTCAGAAGAATATTGATCGGCATGCTCACCAGCAGAATGATCAGGATGTTCTTATAGCCGCTCAGCAGCAGCGGATGGGTAAAAGCCAGGCTGTAGGCGCTGGTCGTAAACATGTGGGGGATCAGCATAATCCCCTGATGCGCGGACAGGTAACTGGTGGAGGTAAAGGAAGCCACCAGGCAGTACCACATCGGATACAGCGTCAGCACGCACAGGATGACCAGCAGGAAGGCATTGATGCCATTGAAGATTTTGCTTCCGGCGGATTCCCTGATATGATTGTTGACCTTCGGTTTCGTGACGGTTGTCATGTTTCCTTTCCCTCCCTTCTCAGAACAGACTGGAATCCGTTGCCCTTCTGCTGATGAAGTTCGTCAGCAGCAGGAAGAACACGTTGACGATCGTATTGAACAGGCTCACGGCCGTGGACAGGGAGTATTGCGGCTGTCCCGAGGTCGCCCCGAGAGAAATCCGGTAGGTGTAAGTGGAGAAGATATCCGCCACTTCATAGGTGGTCGGCTGATAGAGCAGCAGGGTCTTTTCGTATCCCACGTTCAGGATGGAACCCATGCGCAGGATAAACAGAATCGTGATCGTGGGCAGAAGCCCGGGCAGCGTAACGTGAAGCATCTGCTGGAAGCGGCTGGCTCCGTCGATGCGGGCCGCCTCATACTGTTCCATATCGATGCCGGATAAGGCGGCCAGATAGATAATGGAATTCCAGCCGACGCTCTGCCAGATGTCGGACAGAATATAGACCAGCCGGTAGTATTTCGGATCCTGCAGCCAGTTCTGCTTGGTCCCTCCGAAGAAAGCCACGATTTCCGACACGAGACCGTTCTGCTGGGTATAGATTTTCACCAGGGAGCAAAGCACCACCAGCGAGATGAAATACGGCATGTAGGTGATGGTCTGAACCGTGCGCTTGAACCGGTTGTGCTGCACTTCGTTCAGCATCAGCGCCAGGAGGATCGGCGCGGGAAAGCAGAACAGGATCTGGAGTCCGGAGATCAGGAAGGTATTCCGGAGCAGCCGCCAGAAATAGGGATCGTTAAAGAACTGTTCAAACCAGTACATCCCCGCCCAGGCGCTTTTTTCAATGCCCCGGGTGATTTTGTAATTCTTGAAAGCGATCTGGATTCCGTACATGGGTTTATAGCAGAACAGCGCCAGATAAACCAGTACGGGCAGGATCATCAGGTATTTGTATTTGTTATGGCTGAAATCCCGGGCAATCTTCTGCCCCAGGGAAAGGCGTCTGTAGTGGGCGTTCACCGCTGCCTTCTGTTTGGCCATCAGGGGTCCCCCCTTTTTCAGTGTCTGTGATTTCAAGAAAGAGGGAGCAGCGGAGGATTTGCTGTTTTCCTCTTCGCTGCTCCCCGGCCGGTCATAGGCTGCTCAGCCTTTCCCGAATGTCATTTGATCAGCGGGACAGATAACGGTCGTAGCAGTTCTGGCGCAGCTCCAGCACGCGGTCGATGTGATACTGCTGCAGGCCGCTGATGAACTCGTTCCAGAGCCCGTCATCGTTCACGTCCTTGTTGCCCAGCAGGAAGGAGGTGCACTGCTCAACGACGTAGGTGCCCAGGCTGGCGTTGTACAGATCCAGTTCGTCGGATTCTT
Source organism: Clostridia bacterium (assembly GCA_017652125.1). GTDB lineage: Bacteria > Bacillota > Clostridia > Christensenellales > Aristaeellaceae > Aristaeella. The sequence goes on from JAGCBO010000039.1 coordinate 8,079, forward strand.
CGGTGGTGAAGGTCACGCCGGTCGGCCACTTGTGGCCGGAAGTAACCTCCAGAACCTTGTCCAGCTGGTCGGTGTCGCGACCCATGCCCAGATAGTACCAGGCGTCATTGGCGTCGATGGAGGCCTGGGAGTTCTTCAGATACAGCAGGTTGGTTGCCTGAATGCAGGATCCGCTCCAGGTGGTGCCGTTATACTTGATCATGGGATCGTTGGAGGTGTCTTTGGCCACCAGGTCCGTCCAGGCGGGCAGGCCGGTCTCTTCGCTCATGACCCAGGATTCTCCCTCGATACCGTAGTTCCAGAACAGGAAGCCTTCCTTGGAGTAGGCGTAGTCCAGCACCTGCAGGCACAGCTTCATCGTCTCTTCATCGGCGGACTTGGTCACCACGCCGGTGATGGATCCGATGCCGGAGCCGCCGAAGATGGAGTAGATTTCCCCTGCGTCATTGGTGGGATAAGGAATGCCGATCCAGGGCCGTCCGTTGCCGGCAGCTTCCATATGGTTGTTCCAGAGGTTCATCTGACCCATGGAGGTGATGGCGATGCCGCTCAGTCCGGTTTCCACCTTCTGCTGTACATTGGTGTCATCCACGGTCTGCAGGTCGGTATCCACCAGGCCTTCCTTCACAATGCCGGAGAACCAGCGCAGCCAGTTGCGGTATTCATCCGTGGACTGGGCCAGAATGACCTTGCCGTCCCGGATCTCATACAGGTAATCAGGGTTGACGTTGCCGTAGGCTCCGAAAGCGCCGGACATGCCCATCTGATAGAAGCGGGGGCTGAAAGCAGAGGTGAACACCGCTCCGTACTTCTCCTTGAAGACGCGGATGACGTTCTCAAACTCGGAAATGGTCTTCGGAATCTCCAGGCCGCATTCTTCCAGCCAGTCCTTGCGGACCACGGGGCCCTGATAGGAGTCGTTCCAGCCGCCGTCTTCCCGGAAGAAGCCAAAGGCATAATAGCGGCCGTCGTCGGTCTTCATCGCCTTGTCGTAAGCGGGATTGGAATGCAGCCAGGCCCAGTAGGCGGGAGCATACTCTTCCAGATAGGGGGTCAGATCCCAGATCACTTCGTCATCCAGATACTGGTTGGCGTTGTTCATGAAATAGGCTTCCATGATGTTCGGCAGGTTGCCGATGTTCGAACCCGCGTCGGACAGCAGGGTGTTGGTGAAAACGCCGCCGTCGGCGCCCGTGGTGGGCAGCACCCATTCGATGTTCACGCCGACCTGTTTGCTCAGGTTGACATGGAAGGGAGAATCATGCCAGTCGGCAAAGTCGGAATGAATGTTGTGGGAGTCCTGGGAATACCAGGTGATGGTCTTGTCGCTGTTCAGGGGATAGACGCCCTCTCTGGACAGCAGGTCCGCGGACGCGAGCGCTGCCGCTGCCGTCAGAACCAGACACAGCGCCAGCACCAAAGCCAACAGTTTCTTCATGGATAAGTTCCTCCTTTTTTGTTTTTCCCTCTCTCCTGCGGAGGGATCATCTTTCGAGCTGATTTCATTATAGCCGGAAAACGCATCTTTACCATTGCGTTTTGAACACTGTATATTGCTGTTTTTCGATTTTCCTTGTCTGAATTGTCTGTTTTTCTCCCATTTTACCGTTTTTTAGTTATTTGTATCGACTTTTGGCAAATTTGATGATACAATCCGCAATGGAGGTGATCAGAATGCCCGGAAGTCTGGTATCCAGTCACTGCAATTTCACCTATCACCGGAGCAACGCGGCCACCCCGGCCTACATCATTCATCAGCATGACTGCTATGAACTGTATTATTACATTTCCGGGGATCTGCATTTCCTGTATGACGGAACAGAGTACGCTCCCGCGCCGCACACCATGCTCCTGGTGGTTCCCGGCCTGCTGCACGGCCTGCATGTCCTGTCTGAAGCGACCTATGAACGCTACACGTTCCACTTCACGACCGGGTTCTTCGCCCGGGAGCGGCAGGATCTCCTGAGCCGTCTGCTGCCGAACCTGGAATCTGTCCGGAAGCGGAACAGCTTTATTCCTTTTTATCTGGAACAGGGCGAAAGATTCCAGATCCGCGGCATGCTGGATACGATTCTGTCGCTTCCGGATCACCACAGCGACCCGAAAACCCAGCTCCAGCTCGCATCGGTGATTATGGAATCGCTGCTGGTCAAACTGTATCTGAACCGGGGTGAAAACGCTTCCTTTATCCTGCCGCGGCCCGTGGAAAAAGACCCGCCCGAGCTGGCTCCCATCCTGGATTACCTTCGCCGCCAGCCCAGCGAACGGATCACCCTGGAGCAGCTTTCCCAGCGCTTCTATGTTTCCCGCTCCCAGCTGAACAACCTTTTTCAGCGGCATTTTCACACCAGTGTGATGGGTTATGTCACATTGCAGCGCCTGTCCTACGCGCAGAAGCTGCTCCGGAGCGGGATTCCCGCCGCCGAAGCGGCGGCAGCCATCGGATACAGCGACTATTCCACTTTTTACCGGGCCTATCTCCGCCATATGGGGCATCCGCCCATGGAGGACAAGGGCAGCATGGAAAGCGATCTGAACGGAGTATTTTCCGATCCGCTGATCCCCATGGCCGGATCTGCCTCTCAGGAAGGAGACGAATTCCCGGATATCAGCTTTGAAAACAACGCTTACGATCCGCTGGAATGAGCCCGGCCGTACCTCCCCCGTTTCACCGACATCAAAAAACGAAAGGAATGATGGTGATCTCATGGCCGGTTTCCGTCCGCCGGGTAATGATTTCCACCAGGCCTTCCTCCCGGATGCGGACGCCGTGACGAATGGCGTTTTCCACCAGGGGCTGGACGGTCAGCGGAGGAACGGAGAAATCCGTGTCCTGCAGATCGTACACCACCCGGATATTCGGAAAGCGGGTCTGTTCAATCTTCGTATAGATCCTTACATGCTCCATTTCCTTTTCCAGAGGGATCAGGTTCTCCTGATCCAGCGAATCGATGTTCTGCCGCAGGTAGTTGCTGAACAGCGTGGTCAT
>JAGCBO010000040.1 GCA_017652125.1 Clostridia bacterium
CCCAGGTTGTTCAGTTGGTCCTGGGTGTCCATCATGCTGCTTTGTGCTTCGATGAGCTTCCGCTGCATGTTCTGGTAGGAAGCGCTGGTCGTTTTTACGCCGTTCGCTTCCATCTGCTTCAGCGCCTGTTCCGCGTTTTGCGCTATGTTTTTCTGTTCCTGTAATTTTTTGTTCAGCAGGCTTGTCTGGGCCTGCATGTAGTTCTCCGCATCCCCGGTGGATTTCAGCGCCTTCTCGTTTGCCTTCAGCGCCGCGTCCAGCGTTTTCACACTTGCTTCCGCGTCCTTCATGCCCTGCCGGAACTGCTGGATCCCGCTGACCCCCATTTTTACGCTTACGTCCGCCATATCCTGTCACTCCCTCTTCACACCGTGCTGCTGATCGTCGTAATTTCTCCGCCAGATATACAGGTCAACGATCATCCCCGGCGACATTTCTCCCATTTCCGTGTAAGTTAACCCGGCCACAAGCCCCCAGTGAATTACCCGCCGGTATGTGAATTCACGGGACCTTTTTTTGCATTAATCTCCTCCAGCACCAGATCCCGTTCTTTTTCCTCGACCTCTTCATCCGCCGCCTGACTCTCTCCCTCTTTTGACAGACAGGCGATAACTGCCACCTGGTATGGTGTCAGCAATCTCGGATTCATATTTTCTCCCAGCCATTCGTTTGTCAGATCCGGTTCTTCTCCTGCGTGTTTCAGTCCCGCGTTTCCCATGATCCGGATAACACTGACCAGGTTCCGCAGTCTGTTTTTCCCTTTCAGTATCATATCCCTGACATCCATCAGGTTCCCGATCTCTTCTTCAATTTCGATAAACTGGTTCATTTTGAACCGCAGCGGTATTTTTCTGTTCCCGATGTTAACGACGATTCCGCTCATGTTTTCACCCACTCCTTTTTTCTTTTCCCAAAACCCCGGAAAGGGCACCCCGCTGTTGGGGTGCCCGTTTTGTTCTTTTAGGCTGCTCCGCCCTGGCTGTTGATCCATGCGTTCGCAGCGGATTCCGTATCAAATTCCATCCAGTTGAAGTATTTTGCTTCCCCGGTGGAATCGATATATACGCCGATTCCGGTGCCGTTCATCGTCGGATGGTTCCAGGTGATCTGTCTCTGTTTTGTGCTGGCGTTCTCCCCGCCGTCGCTGAACTGCAGCGCATGGAAGAAGAACGCTTCAAACTTTCTGACGCCTTTGAACATTTTTACCCGGATATAAGAAAGGCCGCCCTCCGGCGGTGCTTGATCCGTGATTTCATAGTGCGTTACAGCCGAAGGCGTACCGCTGGACACCGGTTTCCATCCCAGGCATGCGGCCCGTGCTTCCTTTTTTACGTCGTTGGTTTCCAGCGCAATGTTGTATCCATTCACGCCTTTGTCGTTGTCGATGATGATGTCATCACCGTAATCCGGATTGTCCGCCATATCAAACGTCACGTTTGCGCTCACAGCCGGTCCGATCTCTACGGCTGTTCCGTACGTGATGGCGCTGCCGTCCGTCCGTGCCGTGATCGGCCAGAATTTCGGATTACGCATTCCGATGTATGCCATGTTTTTACCCTCCTATGATTTCATTGAACATCTGTTCAGCTTTTGAAACGATAGCTTGCTTTGCCGCACCGCTGCTTCCGCTTACTGCCTTCCGGAACACCGGCTGCTTGTGCATGAAACTGGTTCCGCTGTTGATGCTCCTGGCGATCAGCCGGACGGCCTTCGATTTTCCGGCCACCTCCGAATACCCGGCGGCTCCGCTGATGCCGATCAGCGTGTTTACTTCTTCTCCGCCTTTGTTGAATTTCGCGATGCCGCTTTTTCCCGTCAGCGCCGCCTTTTCCTCCGGAGACGGATATCGCTTCTGCCCGCCCGTCGCGTACTTGAAAGGTTCCGTATGGATCCCGTTTATTGCCGCAGACATTGCGTCCGCGACCACGCCCGCTCCGTCAAACAGTGCGCCCGATGCCACGTCCTGCGCCTTTTCGCCCAGTTTTGCCAGCATCGCACTCAGGTCATCCAAGCCTGATGTGCTGATGGTCATCGCCATGGCGCTCACCTCGCTTCAATCTGAAAAACAAATTCCCGATGGACAAGGCCCGTTTCCCGTTCGTATTGTTCACTGTTCAGATACCAGCTGCCCTCGCATACTGTTTCCAGCACTGTTTCCACCGCGGATACGATCATCATCTCTTTTCCGTGGGTGTACAGTTCGACGCTTCCTTCCCAGGCACGGTCCTGCTTGCAGTCGTCTCCGTTATCGTCTTCCGCCTCGAAGTCCAGCTGCACTGTCCCGTGGTTTCCGTTCGGTCTTGTTTTCCATTCGTATTCCTTGAACTTCACGTTCGGTATGGCCTGCAGTTGTCTTACCAGTTCATCAAAGATCACCGCTTTCGCCCTCCGTTTCCGGTTCCTCCGCCGCTTTCGCTGCGTTTCCGCGTACCCGCTGGATCGTCAGTTCCGTACTGTCGCCGGTCTTTTCATCCCGGTAATCCCGGATGATTTCGTACCGTTCGCCTTTGTATTCGCACAGCGTTTCTCCCCTGTATTCGAAGTCCTGCGGAAGCACCAGGCGGATCACCGGCAGAAAGCCGCTGGCCCTCGCCTGGTAAACCTCAGTCATGGACAGGCTTTTCTCCTCGCAGTAGGTTTTACGCCGTGTTTCCGTCGGCGTATCCAGTACGCCCCGCGCTTCCGGCTTTTCGGTGATCAGATAAACAATACCCACTCTCTTCACGGTGATTCCTCCGTTCCCGGATCCGTGATCACCGGTTCCGTTTCCGTCGGCTCCGTTTCCGCCGCGGCGTCCGTTCCTGCCGGTGCCGCCGTTTCATCTTCCGGTTCGAGGAAATCCGTATACCCTGTCCGGTTTGCCAGCTGCCGCCGCTGCAGGTCGTAGCTTGCTGCCAGCCGGTCGTGATCTGCCGGACTCCCGAAGCTGAACCGCACATACGTGATCATGGCGGTCTGCACCCATTCGTCCGTGATCGTGCTGTGGTCTGTCGCGGTGACGGTGGTTTCGTGGGTTTCCGGATCTTCGGTTTCCGTGACCGTGATGTCCAGGTTCCCGGTGATCACTACGCCCGCCGCTTCCAGGTCGATCTTTGCTGCGTACAGCAGCCGCCTGATTTCCGGCGCGTATTCCATGTCCGTCACGCGCAGCGCCAGCATGTATTCCTTCAGCATGGTGTTTTCCTCATTTCGTCAAAAATAAACCCGGGCGGGAGGAGTGGATTTCCCGTCCGGGCGGCGGTGTATCACAAGGCTTTCGCCCGGTGATCG
>JAGCBO010000041.1 GCA_017652125.1 Clostridia bacterium
CGCTCAGGCGCTCAAAGATCGCGTCGATCTCATACATATCGATGGTCATACCGTCAATACATTTCCAGTGATACGCGCCGCGGTCCGATACAATGCAGGCGCCCAGCGAAGGATCAATCTGATTCAGCAGGACCCGCAGGCGGGAAACCAGCGTCTTCAGCGCATTCTCAGGATTGATGCTCTTATCCTCATCCCACAGCGCGTTCAGAAGCTTCTGGTTCGGCACCGGCTCTCCCTCATTCAGAATCAGATACTGAACCAGGGCTGCCCCTTTCTTGGACTTGGCCGCCAGGTGATCCGTCTTTTTCTCGTCAATATAAATCAGGAAATGATCCATCATCTGGATTCTGATCGTATCCGCCACGGTATTCATCCTCCTTCGGAGCACAGCTGCTCCACTGCATAACCCGCCCTGTAACCAAATCTTCCCGAATAGTCACATTTCGATATTTATGTATATTCTATCAGGTAACAGACATTTTGGCAAGAAGAAAAAAAGATCCGGCAGCGTCACAACGAACGCTGCCGGAAAAGGAGGATAGAAATATGAAGAAGTTTCTGTCAGTCTACAGTAAAGAGGACTACGCGATACTCACGATCCAGATTGTCCTCGGCCAGGGTGTAACTGTACTGATCTCCGCTGGCTACGGAGTACCAGCCGCGCTTGTCCCCGTCGTTCGCTTCCCACACGATGCGGTAGCTTACGTCCGCGTTGGCCACCTGTGCGGCCAGGGTGATCTCGTCGCCCATGTGCAGCTTGCCTTCATTGGTCAGGATGATATCCGCGCTGCCGCTGAATTCGACTTCCTCGTACAGCTCCGGATCATTGAACTGCTCCAGCAGCTCAACGGAGACGTTGCCGGGGTCATCATCGAAGAAGTCTTCCCCGCCGTATTCTTCGAACTCTTCGTCAAAGTAGTCTTCGAAATCGTCGGTTACTTCTTCTTCCTCAGTCGGCTCGAGGTTAGTTACTTCCTCCACGCCGTTCTGGGCAGCTTCCTCAGCGGCACGAATCGCTTCTTCCTCGGCAGCCTTGCGGGCAGCATCCTCTTCGGCGGCCTTCAGCGCTTCCTCAGCAGCCGCGGCGGCCTCTTCCTCGGCCTTGCGGGCAGCCTCTTCCTCTGCCAGGCGCTGCGCTTCCTCGGCAGCCGCGGCGGCTTCTTCTTCCGCCAGGCGGGCAGCCTCTTCCTCAGCCAGACGCTCGGCTTCGGCCGCTTCTTCCTCAGCCAGACGGGCAGCCTCTTCCTCAGCCGCCTTGCGGGCTTCGGCTTCCAGCCGCTTAGCCTCTTCCTCGGCTTCCCTGCGGGCTTCCTCTTCCAGCTCCGCAGCGATCCGGGCAGCCTCTTCAGCCGCATCTTCCTCCGCCTGCTTCGCTTCTTCCGCGGCGGCTTTCTCGGCCGCGGCGGCTTCCGCCTGGGCCGTCTCATCCGCTACCGCAGCGGAGGGGTCTTCATTCGTTCCTTCAGCATATACAACAGGGAACGAACCCAGCATCAGGGTCAGCATCATCATAATCGCAACCAGTTTCATCATGAGGGATTTCCGTTTCATATGGAATCGTCCCCTCCTTTCTCTTAATATGCGCCGGGGGAGACCTCTCCCCTGACTGCACCCTTATTCTATCATACGTCGGTTATATGAATGGTTACATTTACTCTTTTTGAAAAAGTTTTTCGTGTGATTTTCCTCAGCGCCTTCTTCCGCCATTTGACATTTTTCCCTTTCATTATATACTATGGAGGAGGAAAACGGAAGGAGAGATCCCATGAGCGGCATGGAAATCGCGCTGCAGGAAGGCCGCGCTGCCCTGGAAGAAGGCGAAATCCCGGTGGGCGCCGCCCTGTTTCTGGGAGAACGGCTGATCTGCTCCGGCCATAACCGGCGGGAACAGTTACATGATCCCACCGCTCACGCGGAGCTGCTCTGCCTTCGGGAAGGCGGCCGGATCCTGGGTGACTGGCGTCTGACCGACTGTACGCTGTACGTGACCCTGGAGCCGTGCCCAATGTGCGCGGGGGCTATGGTGATGAGCCGCCTGGGAAACTGCGTGTTCGGCACGGGCGACCCGGAAGTCGGCTGCTGCGGCAGCGTTTATGACCTTCCCGCCGATCCCGCCCTGCACGGGCGCACCCGGTGGCAGCAGGACCGGGAGAACGAAGAAGCCTGCCGGGATCTTCTGCAGGCGTTCTTCCGGAGGAAAAGGGATCCGAAAACGGATTCGCGCTGAAAAAAATGTGCGAGCGTGACCGTAAGCCGGGTTCTGTCGTGGGCGATCATCTATCCAGACTCCGCGTCACCGCGGAGCTCCAGCGATAGCGAAGAACGCGGCGGGCCGCCGACTTGTCTTCATGTCATCTTGCACCGGGTGGGGTTTACATCGACGGCCCGTTACCGGGCCGCGGGTGAGCTCTTACCTCGCCTTTCCATCCTTACCGCATAAGCGGCGGTTTCTTTCTGTTGCACTGTCCTTGGAGTCGCCTCCACCGGCCGTTAACCGGCACCCTTGCCCTGTGGTGCCCGGACTTTCCTCATACCCGAAGGGCACGCGATCGCCTGTTCACCTCGCACGGCGGTCATCTTACATCGAAAGGCGGATTTTGTCAATGAGCCTGACGTCCAGCGAAACGCTTTCCCGCCCCGGAACCCGGCTGGCGGGAAACACCGCTACCGGTACCCTGAAGATGATTGCCCTGGTTCTGATGCTGACCGACCATGCGGGCAAAATGCTGTTTCCGAACATTCCGGAAATGAGACTGATCGGGCGGCTGGCCTTTCCGATCTATGTCTGGTGCCTGATCGTCGGATTTGAATACACCCGGAATGCAGTCCGGTACATGCTGCGCCTTCTGCTGGTCGGCCTGATTTCCCAGCCGCTCTACATGGTGGCGCTGAACCATACCTGGAAGCAGCCGAACATCTTCCTGACGCTTCTGATCGGGCTTGCCGGTCTGTGGGGCATCCGGGAAAAGCGGTGGCTCAGCCATCTGTGGGCGCCGGCCGCAGCAGTCATTCTCGCCGGCGTGCTGGGAGCGGACTACGGATGGAAGGGCGTACTGTTTATCTTCCTTTTATATGCCGTTCGCGGCAGCCGGGCGGGCATCGCCGCGGTCATGATCTCCTATTTCCTGTTCTGGGGCTACTATTATTCCCAGGTCACCGCCATTTTCGGGATCCCGCTGTCCTACGGTTCCCTCCCGGAGCCCTTCCGCGGCATCCTGTCCGCGCTCTTCCGCACGGAGACCTTCGGTCTGCTGGCCCTACCCCTGATTCTGATCCCCTTCGGAAGCATCCGGAAGATGCCCCTGTGGCTTTCCTATATCATCTATCCGGCGCATCTGGCCCTGCTGTGGCTGCTCGAAACCCTGTTCCGGTAAAACATTTTTTCCCCCGCCCGCGGAGGACAGGCCGGAAAAGGGAGCGGACGGTTTTCCCCCTGTGATATAATATATTGAGCCCAGACCGGCCGGAAAGGCCTCAGGCCAGAAAGGCTTCGGGTCAGAAAGGAATGAACGATGACAATCCTGATTGTGGATGACGAGAGCAAAATCCGTTCTTTGATCACGAAATACGCGGTATTCGAGGGATACGCGGTTGCGGAAGCGGAAAACGGGATGCAGGCCGTGGAAATGTGCCGCGAGCATACTTACGACCTGATCATCATGGATGTGATGATGCCGGAGCTGGATGGCTTTTCCGCGGTACGGGAGATCCGGAAGACCAGCAGCGTTCCGGTCATCATGCTGTCCGCCCGCGGGGAGGAATACGACCGGATTCACGGCTTTGAGCTGGGGATCGACGATTACGTCGTCAAGCCCTTCAGTCCCCGGGAGCTGATGATGCGGGTTTCCGCCGTGCTGAAGCGCAGCGGCGCCGGCGAGGAGAAGGTCTCCGACGATATCATCACGCTCGGCGATCTGACCGTGGACTTCACCGCCCGCCGGGTCACCGTGGCCGGGAAGGAGCTGGATCTGAGCCCGAAGGAATACGAGCTGCTGTTCTACATGGTTCGGAACCGCGGGATCGCCCTGACCCGGGAAAAACTGATCAGCGAAGTATGGGGATACGACTTTTTCGGAGACGACCGGACGCTGGATACCCATATCAAGCTGCTTCGCCGGGAGCTGGGGCCCTGCGCGGACAAAATCACCACGCTGCGAGGGGTGGGATACCGCTTTGAAAAGGAATAGAGGGCGGCTGGCCTTCCGGGAAACCTTCTGGGCGGGACGGCTGGGCATCCGGGCCAAAATCCTGATTTATCTGGCCCTGCTGGCCGGATTCATGATTTCCATGGTCTGGCTGCTGCAGGGAACGCTGTTTTACGCGATCTACGGGGTTTCCCGCGCGGAGCAGTCCAACAAGGCGCCAGCCGTGGTCATCCGGAACATGGACCGGAAGGATTACGAGGCGCTGACCGCTGAGTTCGGAGCCGAAAAGGACGTGCATATTCTCCGGCTGGATCATGCCATGCAGTGGGAATTCTGGATCACCAGCGCCGGAATTCTCCTGGCCACCGGCCTGGTGGGTTACACGATGGCGAAAAGCGTTTCCGAGCCGATCATCGAAACCAACCTGGCGGCCCGGGAGCTGAGCCGGGGCCGCTATACCCGGCCGGCCCACAGCGGCGGCTACCGGGAAATCGCGGAGCTGAACGACACGCTGATCCGGGCAGCCGAGGATCTGAACCGCGTCGAAGACCTGCAGAGAGAGCTGATCGCCAACATTTCTCACGATCTGCGCACCCCGCTGACCATGATTCAGGGATACGCGGAGGCCATGCGGGATATTCCCGACGAGATCACGGCGGAAAACATGCAGATCATCATCGACGAAACCAACCGGCTCAGCACCATGGTCAACGAGGTGCTGGACTTCAGCCGTCTGCGCAGCGGCGCTCTGGAAATGAATCCCACGGTATTCAATCTGACACGCCTGATCCGGGAGATCGTCAACCGGATCAGCAAAATGACCGCCGTGGAAGGCTATGCGGTCCGCTTTGACGGCGAAGAGCCCGAATGGGTATCCGCGGACAGCGGGCGAATCAGCCAGGTCGTGTATAACCTGGTCGGAAACGCGCTGACCTATACCGGCGGGGACAAAACCGTAACCATTTCCCTGAGCGCGGAAGCAGGGTTCGCCACCGTCCGGATCTCCGATACCGGAGAAGGAATCTCCCGGGAGGAACTGCCCTATATCTGGGACCGGTACTACCGGAGCCGGGAAAACCACCGCCGCGCGGTGCTGGGCAGCGGGCTGGGCCTGAACATCTGCCGGGGCATTCTGGAAAAGCACGGCGCGGATTACGGCGCGGACAGCGTCCCGGGCCAGGGCACCACCTTCTGGTTCCGGCTGCCCCTGGCTGATCCGCCGGAAGCGGCCGGAACAAACACATTCTAATCCGCCAACCATAAAATTACCTTAAACATAAAAAATCCCGGGGCAGAAGATTTCTCCTCCGCGCCCGGGTGTATTTATCGCCTGTGGACGGCACTTGCGTTGAGCCATACACTGTTCTTAACTGTTTACAAGGCTGTTATTGATCAAAGTCAGTCAATCAGAAAAGGACAAAAAGAAAAGGGAGAAGCGAAAATGCTCCTCTCCGTCTTTTTTACTTCTCATCCTCCGTCACCAGCTGCTCAGCGCATTTCTCGGCGCTCGCATATCCGAAGTACCGCATCTGCACGCCATGCTGCCTGGCCACCCTGGTGATGTTGTTGTACTGGCTGTGGCTGATGCAGTTGGTCTGCACCCAGACCACATCAGCGTTCCTGACGATCTCCGGCGCAAAGCCGTACTGTTCTGTGTCTACAAACTTCACGTTCGGGAGTAGCGGCTTAAAAGCCCGGAGGAAACTGTCATGCCCGCCGAAAACCACTGTGCGCTTCCTGGTCTGGTATGGATAGCTGATCTTCCGTTCAACTTTTTCTACCCGTCTCTGGTCTTCAGCCTGCTGATTGAACACGAGGCTTCGCAAGTCGGCAAGTTCCCGATGCTCCAGTCTCAGCGTTTTCAGTTCATGCTCCGCCGCAGATCGATCTGCTTCCGCTTCCTGGGACAGCTCCGCAAGAGCTCTCTTCAGATTTTTGATTTCTTTTTTTGCCTTTTCAAGCTCTCCGCTGAGGTCTCTTTCTTCTTCCAGAGGACTGGATGGCGAAGTTTCGCCCCGTATGTTTTCCACAAGAGCATTGTAATTCGGATTCAGCTCATTGGCCACCTTACCCCAGTACCCGCCAAGAGATACCGGCGCTTCCTCCTCCGGAGGCTGTGTTTCTTCCTCATCCTCTTCCGAATCCCACCAGTGATGCGCTGATTTGAGATTCGCTGCTCTGGCTCTGAAATTGGAAAGAAAGAGGAATTCCGCCTGATCCCTGATCGAATCATCCTCCTCGCTAAATGGGTGAAATCCAACGGGAAGAACGCCCCGGCAGAGTTTATAAACACGCTGCGCTTTATTTAATCTGCTGGCATCAGGTTTGTAGAGTTTTTCCAGGTCA
>JAGCBO010000042.1 GCA_017652125.1 Clostridia bacterium
AGGACACGCCGTAAGGATAGCCGGGAACCAAAATCAGCACGGAACACAGCAGCATGAAGTATGCCGCCGGATGCATGCACAGCTTCCATTCCTTCATCAGCATCTTCATGCTTCCTCCGCCTCCTTTTCCAGATGGATCATGATCTCCTCCAGGCTGGCTTCCCGCGAATCAAAGGCCGCGGCATCCTCCTTCCGGACCAGAACGGTATATCCGTCCCGCACCCGGCACCGGCCGCAGGCCGCCTTCTCCAGCTCCGGCGGAATCCCGCTCCCGCATTCCACGATCCGCCAGGCCGCCTGAAACGCCTCCAGCGTCTCATCCGCCTTCAGACAGCCCTTCTGCAGGAACAGAATCCGATCCGCGCATTTCTCCAGGTCGGAGGTGATATGCGTGGAGAAAAAGACCGTCTTTCCCTCGTCCTTCAGTTTCAGAAAGACCTCCACCAGTTCTTCCCGGCTCACCGGATCCAGGCCGCTGGTCGGCTCGTCCAGAATCAGCAGCTCAGCACCATGGCTGAGAGCCAGCGCCAGCGCGTACTTGATCTTCATGCCGTTGGACAGCTCCGCGGGCGTCTTTTCCTCATCCAGGCCAAAGACCTCCAGCCATTTCCGGTAGGCGCCGTCATCCCATCCGGGATAAAACGTCTTCGTCACGCCGGTGATCGTTTTCAGCTTTTTCCGGGTATAATAGGTCATGCCGGCGGAAACAAAGCCAATCTTTTCCTTGGTCTCCCGTTCATGCTCCGGATGCTGAAGGCCAAAGAAGGAAACCTCCCCGGCATCCGGATGCACAAAGGACAGGATCGCATTGATCGTGGTCGTCTTGCCGGCCCCGTTCCGGCCAATAAACCCGGTAATCGTTCCCGGAATCAGCGCGAAGCTGACCTTGTCCAGCCTGAATGCCGGATAGTTTTTGCACAGTCCCCGTACTTCCAGGGGGCTTTTCATCGTCTCAGCCATTCTTGATTTCCTCCGCTACCATCATCAAAAAATGCGCATCCACCAGGGCCAGACCCCGCTCCTCATCCCCAAGCACCATCAGCTGATCCCCGGGCCGGATGTTGAACACCCGCCGGGCCCGGACCGGAATCACGATCTGACCCTTGTCCCCGACCGTCACCAGGCCGAACATGTGCTTGCCATGCATGCCGCTCCGCCCGTCCAGCTCCCCCTCCGGCGCGTTGACCAGATCATCCAGCGCGACCTCCAGCACGGAAGCCAGCCGCCCCGCGGTGTCCAGATCCGGTATGCTCTCGCCGGTTTCCCATTTCGCGACCGTCTGCCGGGCCACGCCGATCCGCTCCGCCAGGGCTTCCTGCGTCAGATTCTTCTGTTTCCGTAATCTCTGAAGATTCTTCCCGAGCATACTTTTCCCACCTTTCACACAAAATGATAGCGTTGCAGACAAGCCCTGTCAATCATCCGCGGCTGACATTTTCCGCCGTCCGTGTTAAGTTTGAGCGACAAACCAGGCAGAAAAAGAAAATCCCTCGTAAGCGAAGACTTACGAGGGATTCGAGCAGCTCCGACGGGATTAGAACCCGTGTTTCAGCCTTGAGAGGGCCGCGTCCTAGGACTCTC
>JAGCBO010000043.1 GCA_017652125.1 Clostridia bacterium
CATGACCGGGAAAGCGGCTGAGAGTTCTTCATCGGTGAAGCCGATGCTCTTCAGATCGCCGGTCCAGTCCATTTCAACATAGTGCTTTACGAAAGCGGCTTCCAGGGTGAAGATGTCGGGAGCTTCGGCGCTCACAGCGGCATCCGGCACGCCCAGGGTGTTGTCAACCTTGGTTTCATAGGCGCTGCCATCGGTCGGATAAATCTGGAACTCGAACTCGATTTCCGGATGGTTGGGAGCATAATACTTCTCGATCATGCCCTGCAGTTCGTTGGTGAAAGACCAGACGACCAGCTTGATTTTGGCATCATCAGCCGCTGCGAAGCTCATCATACCGAGCACGAGGGCCAGAGCCAGGACCAGGGAAAGGACCTTCTTCATAATGGGTATCCTCCTTTTTCTTTTCGCGGCAAAGCCGCGTATTCTCAAACAGCTTTCCGCTGTTTTCGACCAATCAGGATTCTCTTCCTTTCGATAACGACTCACAGTATACTCCCCTTTTTCCCTTTTGGCAAGCCCCCGTTTGTTGTTTTTATGCGGTATTGAAACCGTTTTCAACATGTCTTTTTGTTTCATACATTATCGTTAATCCTTGTTGAGAATCAAAGGTTTGTATGTACAACTTGCTATTCGGTACTAATCTTTTCCGTCCTGAAAATTTTTTTATCCCGGCCGTTTCCGGAGAGAAACGGGATGAACCCACCGAAAAAAAACCGGAGAAGCTTTCGCTTCTCCGGACTGGACAGGCCGGTTATCCGCGGCGGGCCGCAAAGCACTCGCTGCAGTACACAGGACGATCCTCCTTCGGCTCGAAGGGAACCTGGGTCGGCTTTCCGCACTCCGCGCAGACCGCGTCAAACATCTGGCGGGGAGCACCGGAAGCGCGGCTGGCTTTCCGGGCCTGACGGCACGCTCTGCAGCGGGTGGGCTCGTTCTGGAAACCTTTTTCGGCGTAGAACTCCTGCTCCCCGGCCGTAAAGACGAACTCCGCCCCGCAGTCCTTACAAACCAGCGTCTTGTCTTCGTACATCGTTTTGGAACCCCCATATAGAATAAGATAGGCGACCCCCCGGCTGACCTGGTCTTTGCCCCCACACACGCCGCCTGGGAGGTTGCTCTGCGCCATCGCGCCCTCACGCACTCCTCTCGGGGCCCTGCCCCGGACGGACTTACATCTAGACCGCACCATGCTCCCCGCCGCTTTGGGCGGATTACGTGGACCGCTTCGCCTGCGACTGGCATCGGCTTTCAACCACAGACCCGAAGGATTCAACCGGCGATATTATAGTATTGAAAAGGGGAGAAAAGCAATAAATTCTCCCCTTTCCGCTAAAAAATACAGAAAAAGTGTACCATTATTTCCCAGACATTCCTATTCCCCAGACATTCCGCTTATTTTCCGGTTTTCTGACCGTAGTAGGCATTGGGGCCGTGCTTGCGCATAAAATGCTTTTCCTTCACGTGATCCGGAAGGCATCCGACGGGCTGGGCCGCCGGCAGCGTCTCCGTATGCCAGGCCATCATCGCCACCTCTTCCAGCACCACGGCGTTATGCACCGCCTCCATGGCGTCCCGGCCCCAGGCAAAAGGCCCGTGATGCCGCGCCAGCACGCAGGGAACATGGGACGGATTCAGGCCGTTCTGCTCAAAATGATCCGCGATCACCCGGCCGGTTTCCAGCTCGTAGGCCCGTTCCACCTCTTCCCGGGTCAGATCCCGGCAGCAGGGAACGGCGCCGTAGATATAATCCGCGTGGGTGGTGCCGTAGGCCGGAATATCCCGGCCGGCCTGCGCCCAGATGGTCGCCCAGCGGGAATGGGTATGCACCACGCCGCCGATCTCCGGGAACCGGCGATAGAGCTCCGCGTGGGTCGGGGTATCGGAGGAGGGATTCAGCGTTCCCTCCACCCGCTTCCCGTCCAGATCGATCACCACCATATCCTCCGGCTTCAGATCCTCATAGGGAACCCCGCTGGGTTTAATCACAAAAAGGCCCTTTTCCCGGTCGATCCCGGACACGTTGCCCCAGGTAAAAGTAACCAGCCGGTAAGCCGGCAGAAGCATGTTCGCCTCATAGACCTGCTGTTTAAGCGTCTTCAACATCGCTGTTCTCTCCTTTGCCTTTCGGTTCTTTTTTTCCGGATTCCCTGTTTTTCGCTTCTATCTGTTTCGGCGCCTTCTTTTCCGCCGGTTTCCTTTCCGACGGTTTCTTTTCCGCCGGTTTCTTTTCTGCCGGTTTCTTTTCCGCCGGTTTCCTTTCCGCTTCGGACTGTTCCTCCGCCTCCGGATCCGGCTTCTGCTGTAGTTCTCCGTCCGGAGCGGACTTTCCTTCTTTTTCCTCTTCGACGGCGATCCGGTCCTCCCGAACCGTCAGCTTCACCGTTCCACCGAGGGAGATGGCGCCCCGCAGCAGCTCCTCGCTGAGGGTATCCTCCACCGTGCGCTGAATCAGCCGCCGCAGCGGACGGGCGCCGAACTTCGGATCGTATCCGTCCGCAGCCAGCTTCCGCACCACCGCCTCATCCCAGGTCAGGCCGATTTCCTGCTCCTTCAGGCGGTCCGCCACCTGGCGGAGCAGGAGGGCGGTGATCCGCTGAATATCCTCTTCGGTGAGGGAGTGGAACACGATCAGCTCGTCCACCCGGTTGATGAACTCCGGCCGGAACAGATTCTTCACTTCCTTCATGACGGAATCCTTCATGGCCTCATAGCTGCGGATGCCTTCCTTCCGCTCCGCGCCGAAGCCCAGGGAGCGGCTGCCGTCCATCGCGTGGGCGCCGGCGTTGGAGGTCATCACCACCACGGTGTTCTTAAAGCTGACCACCCGGCCGGTATTATCCGTCAGCCGTCCGTCCTCCAGGATCTGCAGCAGCATATTGAACACGTCCGGATGCGCCTTTTCCACCTCGTCCAGCAGCACCACGCTGTAGGGCTTCCGGCGGACCGCCTCCGTCAGCTGGCCTCCCTCCTCGTAACCCACGTAGCCGGGAGGCGAGCCCACCAGACGGGAGACGGTATGCTTCTCCATATATTCGCTCATATCCAGCCGGATCACCGCGTCCTCATCGCCGAACATCGCCTCGCCCAGGGCGCGGCAGAGCTCCGTCTTTCCGACGCCGGTCGGCCCCAGGAAGATGAAGCTGCCGATGGGCCGGTTCGGATCCTTCAGCCCGGCCCGGGCCCGGCGGATCGCGCGGGCCACCGCGCTGACCGCCTCCTCCTGGCCGACCAGACGGCGGTGCAGCGTCTCCTCCAGGCGGATCAGCCGCTCCGCTTCCTTCTCCGTCATCCGGCTGACCGGAATCCCGGTCCACTGGGAAACCACCTGGGCGATATCCTCCTCGGTGACCGTATCCCGGGCGGTGGTCTGCGCACGGTTCCATTCCGCCCGCTTCTCCTCGATTTCCCGGTTCAGGCTGCGCTCCTGATCCCGCAGGGCGGCCGCCTTTTCAAAATCCTGATGGGAAACGGCTTCCTTCTTTTCGATCACCACCGCCTCCAGCCGCTTTTCCTGCTCCCGCACATCCGGCGGGGCGGTGCGGGCCTGGATCCGCACCCGGCTGGCGGCCTCGTCCATCAGGTCGATGGCCTTGTCCGGCAGATACCGGTCCGGAATATACCGGTCCGACAGCTTCACGGCCGCCGCCAGGGCTTCGTCTGTGATCCGGACCCGGTGATGGGCCTCGTACCGGTCCCGCAGCCCGTACAGGATGGACAGGGTTTCCTCCGCGGTGGGCTCTCCCACCGTCACCGGCTGGAAGCGCCGCTCCAGCGCCGCGTCCTTTTCGATATGCTTCCGGTATTCATCCAGGGTGGTGGCGCCGATGCACTGAATCTCGCCCCGGCTCAGCGCCGGTTTGAGAATATTCGCCGCGTCCAGGCTGCCCTCGCTGCCCCCCGCGCCGATAATCGTATGAATTTCATCGATGAAGAGGAGCACATTGCCGGCCTTGTGGAGCTCGTCCATCACCGTTTTCATCCGCTCCTCGAATTCGCCCCGGTATTTGGTGCCGGCCACCATGCTGCCCAGATCCAGGCTCAGCACCCGCTTCCCCAGCAGCATTTCCGGAACGTTGCCCTGGGCGATGCGCTGCGCCAGCCCTTCCGCCACGGCGCTTTTCCCCACGCCGGGCTCCCCGATCAGCACGGGATTGTTCTTCGTCCGCCGGATCAGGATCTGAATGATCCGCTGGATCTCCGTATCCCGGCCGATCACCGGATCCAGCTCATTTTTCTCCGCGGCGGCGGTCAGATCCCGGCTGAAGCGGTCCAGCACCGACTTTTCATTGCCGCCGCGGTTCCGGCCCGCCGGCGCGAACAGCGGCATGCCCGGCGCCCGCCGGGCGGGCTCTTCGCCGCCGGCGTTTTCCCTCATCTGGCGCAAAAGCTGCTCCCGGGCGGCGGACAGATCGACCCCCGCCTTGCGCAGGAGGCTGCCGGCCACCCCGTCGTCATTGCCCAGCAGGGCCAGCCAGATATGCTCCACGGACACATAGTTCTGCCCCAGCCGATGGCTTTCCAGCACGCTGGTTTCCAGCGTCTTCTTCGCCCGGGGACTCAGTTCGATGCGGCCGCCGGAAACCGGGGCCTCCTCCTGCCCGCCCAGGACTTCCAGATGCTTTTTCAGATCCGCCTTCACCGAATCATAGCTCATCCGCTCCGATACGGCCTGGGGCACGGAGGAATCCGTTTTCAGAAGGGCCAGCAACACATGCTCCGTTCCCACATAGCCCTGCCGCAGATCCCCGGCGATCCGGGAGGCGAGCTGCAGAATCTTCTGGGACTGCTGGGTAAAACGTCCGAAAATTGGCATGGAAAATTCCTTTCTGTCTTCATTGGCCGCGCCGGCCCGAATCGCGCTGAGCACGGTGCTCAGCAGATTGCGCACCCCGCCCCGCATCAGATCCGTATGCATCCTGCTCATGCAGTCCGCGCACAGATGGCGCACAGCGGTCTCCTCTCCCGTTACCACCGAGACGGTGAAATTCGCTTCATTCACACGGCATTCCTCACAGAGCAATCCGTTCGCCCCCTTTCTGTTTTTTCCCGTTTCCCCGTCCCGCGGGACGGCCCGGCCTCAGTCCCGGTTCCGGGAAGCAATGGTCATCAGCATGCTTTTCATCATCCGGGCCCGCATGGCGTTTTTCAGCGCGTCGGGAATGGGAATCGCCATCGCCCGGGTGCTCAGGGCGGAAGCCATCAGGGCGGCCTCCTGCTCCGTTACCAGCTTCTGATCCGCCAGCTGGCTGATCAGGCGGCCGCATTCCTCCTCCGTCAGGGAATCCCCGATCCGCTCGTTCACCAGATACATCAGCCGCTGGGCTCCGGACTCCACCACCCGGACAATCCGGATATATCCTCCGCCGCCCCGGCGGCTCTCCGTCAGATACCCATGATCCGGGGAAAAGCGGGTCGCCAGTACGTAATTAATCTGGCTGGGCGCGCATCCGAAATACTCCGCCAGCTCGTTCCGCTTCAGCTCCACCTCCGCGGAATCCTCCGTCAGCAGGGTCTTGATAAAGCTTTCGATCGAATCGCTTAACCTCATGTTGAACCCCCCCTTGATCTCCCTCTTCCGGACCCGGCCGGCCTCTGAACCTGTCCGGCTGTTCCCTTCATCCGGCTTCCGAACCTGTCCGGCTGTTCCGTTCATCCGGCTTCCGACGGATCGGTCCTTAGGCAACGCCCTCCGGCCCCCGGAAGTTGACTTTCTTTGACCAAATAAGTATAGCATCTTTTTCTTCATTTTTCAAGCCCCAAGTTTGGAGATAACCGCGCCGTACTATCTCCAGGTTTGGAGATAACCGCGCCGTACTATCATCAGGTTTGGAGATAACCGCCCCGAAAAATGGCGGTCGTTCACAGCCGCCGCAGTCTCCGCGCGGTGCGGATCCTGAAGGCGCCGGTTTTAAAGCGGACGTTCAGGATCTGCTCAGGATATTCCCGG
>JAGCBO010000044.1 GCA_017652125.1 Clostridia bacterium
ACCACGGACAGCCTGTCCGGTTATTTCGGAAACGCGGTGAAGCGGACGGAAGACATTCTGACCGGGTACTATACGACGCCGACGAATCAGCCGGATCCCAACAACCTGCGCTGGAGCAACGTGATCTGCGATCTGATGATCCCCCAGCGGACGATTCTGGGCGGCTGGTGCATGACGATTCCCTGCTTCTATCTGCTGGACACGGTTTTCCGGGCCCGGCAGCGGGATCCGGAGAACGGCCTCCGGGGCCTGGCGCTGCTGGGCATCTGGGCCGGGGCGCTGCCGCTGATTCACACGCACAGCTTCCTGGCGCTGGGGCTGGCTTCCCTGGGCTCCATGCTGTATGACTGGATTCACGGGGATTCCAAATCGCTGATGCTGCGCAGGACAAGGGGGCAGATTCTGCTTCCGTACCTTCTGTACGGCGGCATCGCCCTGCTGCTGGCGGCGCCGCAGCTGATCTGCTTCACGTTCGGGCAGACCTTTCAGCAGGGCAGCCACAGCTTCATCCAATGGCAGTTCAACTGGGTCAACAACCGGGGCGGCCAGGGCATGCGGGATCTGTATCTCTGGTTCTACATCAAGAATATCGGGATTCCGTTCCTGATTCTGCTGCTGGCCCTGTTTGAAAAAAAGCCCCGGCACCGCCGCATTTTCGCCATGGCGCTGCCGATCATTCTGGCCGCGGAGCTGGTCCGCTTCCAGCCCAATGAATATGATAACAACAAGCTGTTCTATCTGGCGTGGCTTTTGTGCTGCATGGTGATCGCGGACTGGTGCGGGGAGGTGTGGCGCCGGCTGAAGGGAATGCGGAGCCGCCCGGTGATCGCGATTCTGACGGGCGTGGTCTTCTTTCTCAGCGCGGGGCTGACGATTCTGCGGGAATGCGTATCCGACTATGTGGCCTTCGGCGCGTCCGCCGTGAAGGCCGGGGAATATATCCGGGATTATACTCCGCGAAGCGCGGTTTTCGTGACGGGCACGGAGCATCTGAACCCCGTCTGTGCGATCGGAGGGCGGGATATCGTCTGCGGCCCGGATCTCTGGCTGTACTGGCATGGGTTCGATACCCGGGACAGGCAGGCGGAGCTGACGCTTTTCTATGAGGATCCGGAGGCGAACCGGGAGATCCCGGCAAAATACGGAGCTACCTATATCTATGTTTCATCCTGGGAGCGCGGAAACTATCAGGTGAATGAAACCGCGCTGGACAGCCTGTACCAGAAAGTGTTCGAAAACCCGGAAGCGACAATTTACCGGATTCCGTAAGGAAATCCACGGATGATTTGAACGGAGCGGGGGGACAACATGAAAAAGAGGAACAACGGAATCGCGCTGCTGCTGCTCTGCGGGATCGGACTGCTGATCAATACGATCGGCTCGATGATCCCCGGCTGGCTGAATCTGCCGCTGTACCTGGATAATATCGGAAGCGCGCTGGCCGCCGCCCTCGGCGGAGTTTTTCCGGGCATTCTGGTCGGCTTTTTCACGAATCTCGTGAACGGGCTGAGCAATTATGAGTCGGTTTACTACGGGTCTCTGACCATCATGATCGCGATTGCCTCCTCGTTCTTCATGAGCAAGGGCTGGTACCGGAAGCTGAGCAGGCTGCCGCTCATTATTCTGACCTTTGCCCTGATCGGCGGAGGGATCGGATCCTGCCTGACCTGGTTTCTGTACGACAGGGCCATCGGAGACGGATTCACCGCCCCCCTGGCGAGAAGCATCTCCGAATCCTTTATCCATAATGAGTTTCTGGCCAAGCTGACCGCAGACTTCCTGTATGACCTGCTGGACAAAGCGATCACGGTCGGGATCGTCGCGCTGGTTCTGACCCTGATTCCGCAGCGGCTGAAGGATCAGCTCCGGTACAGCGGCTGGCGTCAGACGCCCCTGACGCTGCGGGAACTGAAGCAGGCCCGGGTCAGGAGGGGAAAGTTTTCTCTCCGGCTGAAGATTGTCGTGATTGTAGCCGTCTCCATGGTCATTATCGGCGGAACGGTCACCGCGATCAGCTATACCCATTTTGTCAACTCCGCGATCAAGGAAAAAGAGGCGCTGGCACGGGGCGTCGCGGACGTTATCGTGGGAACGGTGGACGCTGAAAGAGTCGATGAATTCCTGGAAAAGGGGGAGGCGGCGGAAGGATACCTGGAAACGGAGCACATCCTGAAGAGCATGATGGACAGCTCGGAATTCATCGAGTTCTGCTATGTGTACCGGATTCTGGAGGATGGCTGTCATGTGGTGTTTGACCCGGATACGGAGGGGATGCCCGGCAAAGATCCGGGGGAAATTGAAGATTTTGACCAGGCCTTTCTGCATGTGAAGGGGGATCTGCTGGCCGGCCGGGAGATTGAACCGGTGGAGAGCCGGGATACCTACGGCTGGCTGCTGACCCTGTATAAACCGATCTATGACCGCAACGGGGTCTGCCAGTGCTATGCCGGCGTGGATATCAGCATGACGCAGATCAGCTCGAACGGGCTGACCTTCCTGACCCAGGTGCTTTCCCTGTTTATCGGTTTCCTGGTTCTGGTGCTGGCCATCGTGATCTGGCTGGCGGAATATAACGTCATTCTGCCGATCGACGGCATGGCGATTCAGTCCGCTCTTTCCGATTATTCCACGGAGGAAAACCGGAAACAGACGGTGGCCCGGATCGAGCATCTGGATATCCGGACGGGAGACGAGATCGAAAACCTGTACCGCGCGCTGCTGGATTCCTCCCGGGATATGGCGCAGACCACGGAGGATATGGCGCGGATTCTGGCCCAGACCCAGCGCCAGAACGAAGTGATCGACAAGCTGCAGAACGGGCTGATCCTGGTGCTGGCGGATATGGTGGAAAGCCGGGATCAGAATACCGGCGAACATGTGCGCAAGACCGCCGCCTATACCGGGGTCATCATGCGGGAGCTGCGGCGGGAGCATATCTATGAGGATCAGCTGACGGATGCGTTTATCGCGGACGTGATCCGCTCCGCTCCGCTTCACGATGTGGGAAAGATCAAGGTGAAGGACGCGATCCTGAACAAGCCCGGAAAGCTGTCGGACGACGAATTTGCTGAAATGAAAACCCACACCACCGCCGGCGCGGAGATTATCGCCAGCGCGATCCAAATGGTGTCGGAGGACGATTCCGGCTACCTGGCGGAAGCGCAGAAGCTGGCGCATTATCATCATGAGAAGTGGAACGGAACCGGCTATCCGGAAGGGCTGAAAGGGGAGGAAATCCCGCTGTCCGCCCGGGTGATGGCGGTGGCGGACGTGTTCGACGCCCTGGTTTCGAAGCGGAGCTACAAGGAAGGCTTCCCCTTTGAAAAAGCCATGGGAATCATCCGGGAGGGCATCGGCACGCATTTCGATCCGAACGTGGCCCAGGCCTTCATCAACGCGGAGGACGAGGTGCGCCGGGTCATGGAAAGCCATATGAGCCGCTGACGGGGCGGCGGACCGGGCCGGTATAAACCGGGCCGGAAGGGATCAGACCGGAAAGGATTTTTTACCGGAAAAGAAAACCACAAAGAAAACCGTTCCCGGGATGGTCAAGAACCGCAGAATGCGGTATAATACCGGCAGAAAACTGCGCAAAGCAGAATAACATGACAACCAGACGGACGGGAGGAAAAGGACATGAAGAAAACATCCAATATCGTAATGGCCATTCTGGCAGTGCTGGCAATCGTATTTGCCGTGCTCTTTCTGACGGGGAACGGCGCGAAGGATACACTGACCCGGGAAAAGGATGAACTGACGGCTCAGGTGGAGACGCTGAAGACGGACGCGGCGAAGGCGGCCGCTGATTCGGAAGCTTCCATCAAGGCCCTGAACGAAGAACTCGAGGCTGCGAAGGCGGAGGCCGAAACCGCGAAGGCGGATCTGGAAACCGCGAAGGCTGAGGCGGAAGCGGCGGCGAAGGCGGCTGCGGATGCCAAGGCGGCCGTGGAAGCGGAAGCCGCCCAGACCACGGCGGAGAAGGACAGCCTGGCCGAGCAGGTCAAGACGCTGGTTTCCGAAGCGGCGAAGAAGGCGGAGGAGGCCAAGAACTCGCTGGCCGCCGCCACCGAGGAGAAGGGGAAGCTGGCCGCGGAGCTGGAAACCGCCAAAGCCGCCGCGGAGAAAGCGCTGGAGACCGCAAAGGCTGAAGTCAAGGAGCAGCTGGACAAGCTGACCTCGGAAAAGGACGCGCTGGCGGCTGAGCTGGCGGCCGCGAAGGAAGCCGCGGAAAAAGCCGCGGAGACCGCGAAGGCCGAAGTCAAGGAGCAGCTGGACAAGCTGACCTCGGAAAAGGACGCGCTGGCGGCTGAGCTGGCGGCCGCGAAGGAAGCCGCGGAAAAAGCCGCGGAGACCGCGAAGGCCGAAGTCAAGGA